>NZ_CP026105.1:1546650-1855980 GCF_002902965.1 Paraburkholderia hospita
GCGAAGGTGCCGACGGCCGACATCAGCACACCCGCCGTCAGCGACACGCCGAACAGCAGCTGCAGCGCGACCGCGCTGCCGACCACCTCGGCGACATCGCACGCGATGATCGCGATCTCGCTCGCCACCCACAGGAACAGCGTCATGCGCCGGCCGGTGCGCTCGCGGCACAGCTGCGCGAGATCGCGCCCCGTCACCACGCCGAGGCGCGACGACACCCACTGCAGCAGCATCGCCATCAGGCTCGACATGATGACGACGCTCAGCAGCGTGTAGCCGTAGCTCGCGCCGCCCGCGAGCGCCGTCGCCCAGTTGCCGGGGTCCATATAGCCGATCGCGACGAGCGCGCCCGAGCCGACGAACGGCAGCCAGGTGCCGGGGCGCGGCGGCTTCGAACCGGGGCGGCGGCGCCGGCGGGACGGATCCAACGCGAACGGGTTCGTGTTCATCGCACTGTGACGGTGAAAGACGCCCTCCACGGGGCAATCGGCATGCCATGCAGTCCGCTGCATCGGGATGCATAGCGATGCGACCACTATCTGGGCTAATTTGACAGTCTATAGTGATGGTGAAAGAGGGTTTGGGGCGGGATGCAGTCCGCTTCAACGGACCTGCACGGCACAGGACGTCTCGATGCAGGAAGCAAGGTTTTTTTCGGGTGGACAGGACGCGATAACCCGATAAAATTGCGGCCAATTTTGCAGCGGCGTGCCGGCTGCGCCGCCCCAGTGCATGTCGGCGGGAAGGCGTGCTGCTGTTTAGCCTCGACAGGCCGCCGATGACAGGCTCGATGCCGGAGCCGCACGGAATCTGCCTGTAAGGCGGAACCCGGCCACGTAACGCCGCGCTGTACCCTTTGCGCGACATCTGGCGGTTTTTTTTGAATCGGGCATCGATTGATGGTAGTTTTCGGGTTTTTCAAGGGTAGCCGCGGGCAGCGCACAGCGGTTTGAAGCGGGGTAAGCGACCGGTTTCGCGCCGGTCAGAACGGAGAACGGAATGAAGAAACGGGTGGTGGGCCAACTGGCTGCGCTGGTACTGTGCGCGACGCCTTTCATGTCGGCGGCGGCAAAAGATACACAACTGAATGTGTACAACTGGTCGGACTACATTGCCAAAGACACGATTCCGAACTTCACCAAGCAGACGGGCGTTCAGGTCAAGTACGACAACTACGATAGCGACGACACGCTGCAGGCCAAGTTGCTGACGGGCAACTCGGGCTACGACATCGTCGTGCCGACCAGCAATTACGCGGGCAAGCAGATCGCAGCGGGCATCTTCGCGCCGCTCGACAAGTCGAAGATCCCGAACCTCAAGTATCTCGATCCGTCGCTGATGGCGCTCGTCGCGGGCGCGGACCCAGGCAACAAGTTCTCGGTACCCTGGGCGTACGGCACGACGGGCCTCGGCTACAACGTCACGAAGGCGCAGCAGATTCTCGGCAAGGGCGTCGCGCTCGACAGCTGGGACGTCCTGTTCAAGCCGGAAAACATCTCGAAGCTGAAGGCGTGCGGCGTCTCCGTGCTCGACGCGCCGGACCAGATGTTCGCGGCCGCACTGCATTACATCGGCAAAGATCCGATGAGCACGAACCCGGCCGACTATCGCGAGGCGCTCGCGATGATGAAGAAGATCCGTCCGTACATCACGCAGTTCAACTCGTCGGGCTACATCAACGACCTGGTTGGCGGCGACATCTGCTTCGCCTACGGCTGGTCGGGCGACGTCGTGATCGCAAAACATCGCGCGGCAGAAGCCAAGAAGGCGTACAAGATCGACTACTACATTCCGAAGGGCGGCGCGCCCGTTTGGTTCGACGTGATGGCGATTCCGAAGGACGCGAAGAACAAGGAAGCCGCGTTGGAGTGGATCAACTACATCGAGACGCCGCAGGTCCACGCGGCCATCACGAACGCCGTCTACTATCCGAGCGCCAACACGGAAGCGCGCAAGTACGTGGACAAGGATGTCGCGAACGATCCCGCCGTCTATCCGCCGGCGGACGTCGTCAAGACGTTGTTCCTGTTGAAGCCGCTGCCGCCTGAAATCCAGCGTCTGCAGACGCGGCTGTGGACCGAGTTCAAGTCCGGCCGCTGACCCGGCAACTGAGCCAGTCCGAGCCAGACGATTGTGCAGTCAAGCATCATCATGAAGCCCTCGGTATCCAGCCGGGGGCTTTGTTCGTCAAATGCAGGGAGAGAAGCAGCAGATCATGAGTGACCAGTCGAACGTGCTGGCAGGGGCCGGCGTGTCGTCCTCGGGCAATTCCGCCGCTGCGCAGGACGCAGCAGACAATTTCGTGCAGATCGTCGACGTCGTGAAGAAATTCGGCGAGACGGTCGCGGTCAAGGGTGTCAACCTGTCGGTGAGGAAGGGCGAGCTGTTCGCGCTGCTCGGCAGTTCCGGTTGCGGCAAGTCGACGCTTTTGCGCATGCTCGCGGGGCTGGAAACAGTCACGTCGGGCAAGATCCTGATCGACGGCGAAGACCTCGCGCAGATGCCGCCATACCGGCGTCCCGTCAACATGATGTTCCAGTCTTACGCGCTCTTTCCGCACATGACGGTCGAAGCGAATGTCGCGTTCGGCCTCAAGCAGGAAGGCGTGCCGAAGGCCGAGCTGAAGGAGCGCGTGCAGTCCGCGCTCGAGCTCGTGCAGATGGCGCGCTTCGCGAAGCGCAAGCCGCATCAGCTGTCGGGCGGGCAACAGCAGCGCGTCGCGCTGGCGCGCTCGCTCGTCAAGCGTCCGAAGCTGCTGTTGCTCGACGAGCCGATGTCCGCGCTCGACAAGCAGATCCGCCAGCGCACGCAAATCGAGCTCGTCAATATTCTCGATACGGTCGGCGTCACCTGCATCATGGTCACGCACGATCAGGAAGAGGCGATGACGATGGCAGGGCGCCTGGCCGTGATGAGCGAAGGCGAGATCGTGCAGCTCGGCACGCCGAACGAAGTCTACGAGTATCCGAACAGCCGCTTCTCGGCGGAGTTCATCGGCTCGACGAATCTGTTCGACGGCAATGTCGTAGAGGACGAGCCGGATCATGTGTACATCGAAACGCCGGACTTGCCGGTGCGCCTGTACGTGAGCCACGGTATCACGGGGCCGCTCGGCATGCCCGTGACGGTCTCGGTGCGCCCGGAGCGCATCGCGCTCACGCGCAAGCCGCCCGAAGGCGCGTTCAACTGGGGCAAGGGTGTCGTCACGAACATCGCGTACATGGGCGGCTACTCGCTGTATCACGTGAAGCTCGACGGGGGCAAAACGGTGATCGCGAACGTGTCGAGTCTCGCGTTGTCGGAAATCGAAACGCCGACGTGGGGCGATGAAGTGTACGTGCGCTGGAGTGCATCGGCGGGCGTGGTGCTGACATCATGAAAAGCGCGCTGCATTCGTTCATGAGGTGGCCCGTGCGCCGCTTCAATCTGACGGGGCGCACGGCTGTCGTCGCGGGGCCGTTCATCTGGCTGCTGCTGTTCTTC
The DNA here is from genome assembly GCF_002902965.1 of Paraburkholderia hospita. Lineage (GTDB taxonomy): Bacteria > Pseudomonadota > Gammaproteobacteria > Burkholderiales > Burkholderiaceae > Paraburkholderia > Paraburkholderia hospita. Next base: position 1,550,134 of record NZ_CP026105.1, read on the forward strand.
CTCGTGCCGTTCCTGCTGGTCGTGAAGATCAGCTTCGCGGACCTGCAGCTCGGCATTCCGCCCTACACGGAGCTGACGTCGTTCAAGGACGGCGTGATTCACATCGCGCTCGACGTGTCGCACTACGCGTTCCTGTTGCAGGACAGCCTGTACTTCGCGACGTATGTGAACTCGGTGGTGGTCGCGGGGATCTCGACGCTGCTGTGCCTGCTGCTCGGTTATCCGATGGCGTATTACATCGCGCGCTCGAATCCCGCCACGCGCAACCTCCTGATGATGGCGGTGATGCTGCCGTTCTGGACGTCGTTCCTGATTCGCGTGTATGCGTGGATCGGCATTCTGAAGAACAACGGCCTGCTGAACAACTTCCTGATGTCGATCGGGCTGATTCATTCACCGATCGAGCTGTATCACACGAACACGGCCGTCTATATCGGCATGGTCTATTCATACCTGCCGTTCCTCGTGATGCCGCTCTACGCGCATCTCGTGAAGATGGACCTGACGCTGCTCGAGGCCGCGTACGATCTCGGCGCGAAGCCGTGGCGGGCGTTCTGGCAGATCACGCTGCCGCTGTCGAAGAACGGCATCATCGCGGGCTGTCTGCTGGTGTTCATTCCTGCCGTGGGCGAGTACGTGATTCCTGAACTGCTCGGCGGCGCGAATACGCTGATGATCGGCCGCGTGATGTGGAATGAGTTCTTCGACAACGCCGACTGGCCGATGGCGTCCGCTGTCACCTGCGCGATGGTGCTGCTGCTGCTCGTGCCGATGGCGTTTTTCCAGTATTCGCAGGCGAAGGCACTGGAGGAGAAGCGCTGATGAAGCCAAATCGTGTATTGCAGTTCATTGCGCTCGCGATCGGCTTCGCGTTCCTCTACGTGCCGATCATCAGCCTCGTCGTGTATTCGTTCAACGAGTCGCAGCTCGTGACGGTGTGGACGCGTTTCTCGACGCGCTGGTACGCCGCGCTGTTGCAGGACGAGGAGCTGATCAATGCCGCGTGGCTGTCGCTGCGTGTGGCGTTGCTGACGGCGTTCGCGTCGGTGATCATCGGCACGTGGGCGGGTTTCGTGCTCGCGCGCATGGGGCGTTTTCGGGGCTTCACGCTGTACACGGGGATGATCAATGCGCCGCTCGTGATCCCGGAAGTGATCCAGGGCATTTCGCTGCTGCTGCTGTTCATCGAAATGGGCAAGTGGCTTGGGTGGCCGGCGGGACGCGGTATCTTCACGATCTGGATCGGCCACGTCATGCTGTGTATTTCCTACGTTGCGATTATTGTGCAGTCGCGTGTGCGTGACCTGCATCCATCGCTCGAGGAAGCGGCACTGGATCTCGGCGCCACGCCGTTGCGTGTATTTTTCTTCATCACGCTGCCGCTGATCTCTCAGGCATTGATTGCGGGCTGGCTGCTGTCGTTCACGCTGTCGATCGACGATCTGGTGTTGTCCGCATTCCTGTCGGGGCCGGGCTCGACGACGCTGCCGCTGGTGGTGTTCTCGCGCGTACGCCTGGGATTGAACCCGGAGATGAACGCACTGGCGACGTTGTTCATTGCAGTCGTCACCGTCGGCGTCGTGGTGGCAAATCACTTCATGCAGCGCGCCGAGAAGCGGCGCCTGGCGATGGCTGTCTAGTTCATCCTCGCCGTTTTATGTCCTTTGCCGGTGCCTGCGTGGGCGCCGGCAAAGCGAGTCTTCATCAGCGGGCTTGATGCGCGATTCCCGCTCTCAGATTCGATATCCGATCCGCAATCCGCCCCAATGCCGGCCGTTGACGAAAATGGGTGCTGACGCGTCCTTCATCAGTGCATATTCGCCGCCGCCCATGTCGCGCCGGTAGGTTTGCAGCAGGAAGCGTTTCGTACTGGTTCCGGCAGCGAGGCCGGTACGGTCGTTGAACATTCGTCGGTTGCGGCAGTTCGCGGCATTCCAGACGGGGTCGCCACGCTGCGGCTGCGAGAACTTGAGATTGTGGGTGGGCAGGTAGCCGCGCGCGTCGACGGCTGCGCAGAACGCGACGCGCGGGTCGAGTTCGAGCATGGGTTCCTGGATCAACGGCAGGACGCGGTCGGTGAGGTCGGTAAAGCGCGTCATGAACTGCTGCGGATTCGTGCCCGGTACGGGCACGTAGCGATCGTCGAACAGGTCGTTCATCGTCAGTTCGCCCCGCGCGACAGCCGCTTCGAACAGCTTGCCGGCTTTTGCGGCAGCCTGTTCGACGGCATCGATGAACGGTGTGTCCGCCGTTGCAACGCCCGTGGCCGCCGTCAGTTCGATCAGGTTCTCCGATACGCCGAGCAGATTGCCGAGCCGGTTCTTTGCCTGCACGAAGTTTTCGCCGGAATGTTCGACGTCGGTGGCAATATCGAGCACCTGCGACTCGAATGCATTGCATTGCTCTTCGATTTCGCCGGACAGCGTCGCGATCTGGTTCGCCTCTGCATGCAATTGCGTGATCGCGTGACCTGTCGAATGCACGACGTCGCCGATCATCCTCGTGCCTTCGCGCACCCGCTGTGCGCGAGCTGTGTTCTCGGCGCCTTCGGTAATCAGGCGCTCGGTCTGCTCGGTGAGTTGCGCCAGCGTCGTTTCGATCTGACCCGTTGCCTGCGCGGTTTTCGCCGACAGCGTCTTCACCTCGGCGGCGACCACCGCGAAGCTCTTGCCGAATTCGCCCGCACGCGCGGCTTCGATCGCGGCATTCAGCGCGAGCAGATGCGTCTGGCGCGCGATCAGCGATATCTCTTCCGACACGCGGCTCACGTGCGACAGCGCCGCGCGCAATGCGCCGATCTGGCTCTCGATCACCGTCACGCCTTCGACCAGCCCATGAATATCCGACAGCGACGCTTCGAGCGTCTGCCGCGAGGTCTCGACGTCACCCGCTGCCTGCGCCGTTACCGTGCGCATTTCGCGGGCTGCGGCGGCGATGCGGTGATTGCCGGTGAGCGTCGCCGCCGCAGACTGGCGCAGCGTCTGGCATACGTCGGCTTGCCGTTCGACGCGGGTGGCGACCTCTTCGATATGACCGGACACGTCGCAGATCTCGATGCCGAGCTTGCCCGCCTGCGCGGCGATATCGCCGACAACGGATAAGGTGCCGCTGCGGCGGCGCCGGCGGCGATTGAAAAAGCCCGTCATGGTCAAGTCTCCTGAACGGCGCGGCGCTGGCGCACGCCGACCTGGTATCCGTTTAATGTGTGCGAGTTCATGTAGCGAGCAGGGCGACACGCACTGGTCAGCATCCGGCAGATGAACTGCGGCACATGAATTGCACGTCGTCGTACACGCTTACGGTTTCTCAACGGCTCCTTACGGAACTGCTTGATAGGGACTATCCCGCAGTCGAATCGGTTAGGATCGCCGGTGGCCGCGCGCAAGCCGTGCCACATGCCTGTCGAATCCGCCAACCAATGACTGATGATTGAATCCTTCGCGCGCGTCTCGGGCTGGGAACAGCTGTGGTATCTATGGGAACTGATCGTAATGGTCTGCAAGTTCCTGTGGGGCCTGCTGCGTCTGTTGGGCGGCGGCTGAAACTGAAGCAGAACGCGATGCACTGTCACGCGGCGCAGGGTGAACTGCAGTAAGCTGAAATCCATTTCATCCCGGTAAGCCGCCCACCGATGACCGACGATTCCACCCAGCGCTTCACCGACCGCGTCACCGACTACGTCAAATACCGGCCGGGCTATCCGGGCGAAGTTGTGACCTTCCTGCATACGACATGCGGGCTTGCCGAGGGCGCACGGGTCGCCGACATTGGCGCGGGCACGGGCATTTCGTCAAAGCTCTTGCTCGATGCTGCGCACCCCGTCGTAGCCGTCGAGCCGAATCAGGCGATGCGCGCAGCCGCCGACGCATGGCTTGCCGGGTACGCGGACTACACGAGCGTCGCGGGCACGGCGGAGGCGACTACACTGGACAGCGCGAGTGTCGATCTCGTCATCGCGGCGCAGGCGTTTCACTGGTTCGATCCGGCGACAGCGCGACGCGAGTTCGCGCGCATCCTGAAGCCGCGCGGTCTGATCGCGTTGATCTGGAATAGCCGGCTACTGGACGCGACGCCTTTTCTTGCGGGCTACGAAGCGCTGTTGCAACGTCTCAGCGTCGACTATCAGGCTGTGGCCGAACGCTATGCGGATGACGAATCAATGGCTGTCTGGTTCGGCGACGCGCTGGCTCACAAAGCGCGTTTCCCGAACGCACAGCGGCTCGACTTCGAAGGCGTTAAGGGGCGGCTGATGTCATCGTCCTATGCACCGAAGGCCGGGCATCCGAATCATCAACCGATGCTGACGGCGCTGCGTGAGCTGTTCGACCGTACCGCGCAAGATGGCACGGTCGAGTTCGCGTACGAGACACGCGTGTATGTCGGATATGCACAGGACAACCGCTAGACCTGCAACGGAGTGCGTCCGGTCGGGAACTGAGCGAGAAACTCGCGGAGGTCCTGTAGCACGCGCTGTGGTGCATCCTCCATCGGGATGTGTCCGAGTTAATCGAGGCGCGCAGCGAGCGACCGACGTGGCAGCGGCGCGCGCGTCGTCTGCGTCGTTTCGACGTTCTTCATGTTTTCGTCTCCCTGTTATTGGACTGCCTGAATTACTCTCGCTCCTGATCTGAGTACACGTATTCGGCGCTGCGCACGCGACGTGTGCGCCGACGGAAATTGAATGTGAAGCGCGGCCAGATTGCCGTGATCTTGCCGCTCTTCGTCTGATACCAGCTGTGGCAGCCGCTCGCCCAGACAGTTCGCTGCATGTCGCGTTGCAGGCTTGCGTTGAATGCGCGCTGTACGTCGGCACGAAGATTCATCGTGCGGGCGCCGCGACGGTGCAGTTCGCGCAGGCAATCGGCAATGTATTGCACCTGTGACTCGATCATGTAGATCATCGAGTTGTGCCCAAGGGCCGTGTTGGGTCCGGCCATCATGAAGAAATTTGGAAAGTCCGCGATGCTCGTGCCGAGATACGCTTCGGGTCCGTCGCGCAGCCAGAGTGCACCGAGATCGGCGCCGCCGAGTCCCGTCACGTCGAATGGCGCGCCGACGTCGTTCACCTGAAATCCGGTGCCGCAGATGATCGCATCGACCTGATGATGCGCGCCGTCGGCCGTCACGACGCCGTCATGCACGATGGTGCGGATCGGTGTCGTCACCACGTCGACATTCGGCTGGCTGAGTGCCGGATAGTAGTCGCTCGATAGCAGCACGCGTTTGCATCCCAGCCTGTATTCGGGTGTCACTTTGGCGCGCAGTGCAGGATCTTTCACCCGTCGTTCGAGGTAGCTGCGCGCGAATTTCATCGCCGGGTTCACGAGCTTCGGGTTGACAAAGAATCCGAGGCCGCGCGATTCCATCTGCCAGTAGATCGCGCTGCGCACGCAGCGTTGCGTGAACGGCAGGTGTTTGAAAAGCCAGCGCGCACGTTCGCTGACCGGCTTGTCAGGCTTGGGCATGATCCACGGCGCGGTGCGCTGGAAGAGCAGCATCTGCGCGACACGCGGCTGGATTCGCGGGATGAACTGGATCGCGCTGGCGCCGGTGCCGATGACGGCGACGCGTTTGCCTTCGAGTGGATAGTCGTGGTCCCAGCGCGCCGAATGAAATATCTTGCCACCGAACTTATCGAGTCCGTCGATCCGCGGAATCGCCGGTCGCGATAACAGCCCGATCGCAGAGATCACTGCATCGGCCTCGACGGTTTCATGCACGCCATTGCGCGCGATATCGAGCCGCCAGACGAGCCGCGCCTCATCGAAACGCGCGGCCATTACGCGTGCATTGAACTGCATCGCGCTGTCCACCTGATACTTGCGTGCACAATGCTTCAGATACGCAAGGATCTCGTGTTGATGACTGAACGCCCGCGACCACGACGGGTTCGCTTCGAATGAAAACGAGTACAGATGCGACGGCACATCGCATGCAGCACCTGGATACGTGTTGTCGCGCCACGTGCCGCCCAGATCGCCGGCCGCTTCGTAGATCGTGAACGATGTAAATCCCATGCGCTTGAGCCGGATCGCCATGCCGATGCCAGAGAAGCCGCTTCCGATAATCGCGATACGCATCTCAGCACGATGGGGTGAAGGCATGGGTTCAACGCTCCAACGCATCGTCGAAGTCTGCAAACTCTCCGATGCCGAATAAGATAAAAGTTGATTTGTCTACATCCGTCTACGACGGTTAAAGCGCAGGGTAGACAACTGTACACAGTGCGTCAAGATCGTTGTACAGTGCTGGCTCCAAGGCCATGACATTGCATTGGCCGTCATGCGTCGTTAAACGGAAGCTCATGCAATCCGCATCGGAACTGGAACTCGCTCCCGGCAAGCGCAAGCTGATCGAGGCCGCGTTGCGCCTGACAGCGGGCGGCCGCAGCTTCGCGAGCCTTGGGCTGCGCGAGCTGGCGCGCGAGGCGGAACTCAACCCCAACACGTTCTATCGGCACTTCGACACGCTCGACGATCTCGCGCGCGAAGCCGTCGAATCGGTCAGCCGCCGCCTGCGCCCGATGCTTCGGCGCGAACGATGGCTAGCCGCGCACGACGAGCCGCACAGCGTGCCGCGCCGCGCCTGCGTGGCTTTCTTTGCGTTTGCGCTGGAAAACCGCGAGGCCTTTCTGAGCGCGCTAGCCGAGTATCACGGCACGTCGCCGGCGTTGCGCGAGGCTGTACGAGTGAACCTGAACGAGGTGTCGGCGGAAATGGCCGAGGACGTCGTGCAGTTGAACCTGATGCCCGCGTTGCCACGCGAAACCATCGAGGAAATCTGCACGCAGATCGTGCTGCAGCTTTTCCATCTGTCGCATGAATTCATCGGCAATGCCGCGCAGCGTGAGTCGTTGATCGACTATGCGGAGCGTTTCATCGTCAGGCTGTTTGCGGGCGCCGTCGTCCTCGCGCAGCATGAGGCGCAATGAGAAAAGGGCTCCGTGAGGAGCCCTTTGCGTTTCATGCGGACGAGGTGAATCGGTCAGGTGTCGTTCCAGCCGCCCGAATCGTCGTTGCTGCCCATATCGACACCGCCGCCGCCATTGCCGCCGTCGCTCCAGTCGTTCGAGCCCTGGCCGAAGTCGATCGAGCCTGCATCGTTGCCACCGCGCTTGCGCGATTCGTCGTCGACGATCACATCGCGTTCGATCACGCGGTCGCGGCCTGAGTTGAGCGCTTCACCGAGCAGCACGCCCGTCAGCAAGCCACCCATGCCGCCGCCGAAGCCGCCGCCTTGCTGGACGATGACGGGCGGCTGCTGTTGCTGCGGCGGATACGGGTAGGGCGCTTGCGGATAACCGGGCGGGTAACCTGGCTGCTGGCCGCCGCGTCCAAACGCCGTGTCCGCTTCGCGTGCGTAGGAAGAGTCGCCCATGCCCGCCGGCGCGGCAGGCGCCGCATTCGGATCAGGCCGGCCTTCGGCGCGTGCCTTGAGGCTCGCCACCTGCCGTTCGAGGTCTTCGATCTGATACGGCGGCACGGGGTTCTTGCTATTCGACAGCGCTTCGACCAGCTGACGCAGTTGTGTCTCCGCGCCTTCGACTTCGCGTTCGAGCGCATCGTGTCCCGGTGCCGTCGACAGCTTCACGTCGAGCTTCAGCGAGCGCACGTCGTTGAGCAGATCGGTTGCGCGTTTGAGTTGCGCGCGACGGTCGTCGGTGGCGCGCGTGTCGTCCTGCGAGCGCGCGCGGCGCAGCGTCCAGCGCAGGATCAACGCGATCGCGCCGATCAGCACGACGATGCCGATCCACATGCCCATTGAAGGACCATGCCGCTCGGGCGCCGGCTGGAACGCCGACGGTGTGGCGGGCGCGGATTGCTGCTGCGCGAATGGATTGCCGGTGCGATGCGTGACGCCGCCACCGGCGCCACCGCTAACACGCGCGGCGTCCGAGCGCAGACGCGCTTCCGTCTGCGCGAAGCGGGCGGGGTCGGTGAAGCGAACCTGCGGGTCGAGCGTTTTCGCCTGTTGAAGCTGCGCGAGCGCTTCGGCGGGGCGGCCTTCGCGATCGAGCACCTGCGCGTACAGGTAGTGCGCCCGGGCGCTGTCGGGATGCGCCTTCAGCACCTCGTTCAACTGCGAGTCGGCCTTCTGCCAGTCGCCCTGTTGAATCGTCGTTTCGATCTGCGTCGCCGTCGGCAACGCGAAGGCGGAGCCAGACACGAGCATCAGCGAAAGCGTCAGGGACACACCGGCTGCTGCGAGGAGTTTTTTCATGATGCGGGCCGGGCGGATTGACGCCCGTCTCCTTGACTATCGAGTTGCCGTGTCGCGCGGCCGTCGTGTCGTAGTACACGGCGCCGCGCGGCACATCGCCTGTTGCGCGCTTATTGCACGCTTACTGCGCAGGCGTGTCCAGCTGCTTCTTCAGTGCGGCGAGACGGTCGTCGATCGACGGGCCGCGGTTCAGGTCCGCGAGCTTGTCGTCGAGCGCCTTGCCGCTCTTCACGTCGGCCGAATTCAGGCGCGCGTCGGAACGTGCCGTCGACAGCGCGACCTTGTCTTCCAGCTTCTGGAAGTCTTCAGCAAGATTCTTGCCGCCGATTCCACCCAGCGCGGTGGCCGCCGTGTCCTTGGCCTCCGCGATCTGCTGCTTGGCCTGCAGGATGTTCGAGCGCGCGTTCAGGTCGTTGCGGCGCTGACGCATATCGTCGATCTGCGTCTTCAGCTGGTCGACGGAAGGCTCGAGCGTGGTCAATTCCCTCGCGAGCGCATCGCGTTCGGCTTCCGCCGTCGACTGTGCGCCGAGCGCCTCGCGCGCGAGCGCTTCGTCGCCCGACTGCAGCGCGCGTTTGGCGCCGTCTTCGTACTTCTTCGCCTTGTCGGCGGCCACGTCGCGCTTGCTTTGCTGCGTGGCGACCTGCGCCTGGATCTCGATCAGCGAGTTCTCCGCTTTCGCGATGCTCTCGTCGAGTTCGCGCACGATCTGGCGCGCATCACGCGACGGGTCTTGCACGGAGTCGGCTGCATCGTTCAGGAGACCTTTGACCGTCCGCGTGATGCTGTCAAAAAGCGACATGAAATACCTCCATTGATTGAAATCGACGCTGAATACCCGGCGCATTGAAGCTCGCGCGAAACGACGTCGACTGAACATAGTTTACGCCGCCCTGCGCAATGCTGCGGGTCATGCTCCATGCCATCAGACAGCGCGTCTTCGCGCTTGTTGCATGACGGCGGAGCAAACGGACCTGACATCGGGGCGCGCGCACGGAATGCAATACCTGAGCGCAGATTTAAGTTGCCGCGACGCATCCGTTGACGCTTCGCACACGCTTTGCAATCGATGCATGACCGGCTATTCAACAGCTCGCGGATATTACACCACGCGTACTCTTAAAACGGTCTTAAAACGCGATTTCCTGCGCCTTTCAGCCGATGCTTTCGCAATCTTTGCGACGTGCGCGCGCATCCGCAACGTGATGGACGAATCAGCGTGCGGATTTGTCAAATCGCATGGTCGGATTCTTTCGGATAGCCGACGATACAGCGTCTGCGAGCACGACGCACACATGCCATGTAGCGCCGCTAACTCAGGCGAAACGGCCGCTGCCTTCGGCGGGATCGATGCCCGGTTCGTCGTCTTCGTGCTCCTGCTTACGCTTGCTTGCGGCATTGCGTTTCGACGAAAGCAGTGTGGGCGCGCTGGATGGCGCGCGCGTGTCGGTGGCGGCATCGGCGGCGTCGTGCGACGCGAGCGCGGCGGCTTTCGCGGCCGCCACGCGTGCGGCAGCCTGAGCGGCGGCAGCGTCGTCGGTGCTTTCGAGCGTAGCGGACACGACGGGCGTCGCGAGCGCGGCAACGGGGGTGGCGAGATCGATGGGGGCGAGCGGCTCTTGCGGCGTGTCGGAGGCGGCGAAGACGGTATCGTTTTCAGTTGGCGCGTTTTTGCTGCCCGGTGCGGGCGATCGGAGCCCGGCGGGCGTGGCTTGCCGCAGATGCTTGCTCGCGCGTGCGACGCGTTGCAGCGCTTCGTTCAGCGCGTCGGGTTCGCGCGGCGCGCGCAACCGGTCGACGATGCTCGCCGCCTTGACCTGCTCGCTGGTCGCGCCGAAGCTCAGCACCGCGCGCCGCATCAACTCGCTGACGCTGATGCCGAGGTTCTCCGCCGTCGTGGAGATGGCGCGTTTCTGGGCGGGGCTGACGAAGACGACGATGCGTTCGCTAGGCTTGTTCATAGATCGGCTCGCGTTCTTTGTTGGTGTCGAACTGCGGAGGAATCCGGGCAGGGCGGCGAGTCCTGCTTGGCGCACGTCAAACCATCATAAGACTAAATCGCGGCGCGCGGTTGCGCGCGGGCGTAAATCGGGCGGCCCGTAAAATGGCTGTCACATCAACGGGTTGCTACGTTTGCAGGTGTATTGTCCACAGGGCTGTGAACATTTTCTGTTGATAACCGCACGGCGCGCCACAGGCGGACTCGCGTGGCGCCGGACAGTATTTTTTCTTACATCGGGGCGCAATCATGAGGGAATTCTTACAAAAAAATCACCTTCCGCGCCGCTTGATTTCTTTAAAATGCGCTGTTACGTTGCGCCAGACACTACTTGGGCGCGCCGTGCGGCCGGCCGGGGCGAGGTGAAACAGTCGGTGCCGCGCGGTGGCAATCGCCAAGGGTAGAGACCGTCGTCATGCGTTGCGCGCGGGCGTCCCTTGCATGGCCGCGGTCGGATCGGCGGCAAGGCGCCGATCTGGCGCGCAACGGTGCCGCGGTCGCGCGTTATGTCGCGGAGCGGCGCCACGATCACGATTCAGGCGCACCGCGCGTGCAACTCCGGCGTGTAGGTAGCGCCCATCATTCCAGTCATGCCAATCATCAAACGACCGCAATCTTCCAGCTCGTCAGGGCATTCAGGCCGCGAGCCTTCTTTCGGCAGCAACGACAACCCGAGTCGCGATTACCGCTACGCGCAGCGCGAAGAAGACGACCGCGATGAGCGCGGCGGCGGTGCCCGTTCAGGCGGCTCAGGTCGCTCGGGTCGCACGATAGGCGGCACGATCGCGTTGTGGTTCGCAGGGCTGTTCGCGACGCTCGCGGTGGTCGGCGCGCTGATCATCGGCTATGCGCTCGTCGTGATGGGGCCGCAGTTGCCGTCGCTCGATGCGCTCACCGACTACCGCCCGAAAGTGCCGCTGCGTATCTATACGGCGGACCACGTGCTGATCGGCGAATTCGGCGAGGAGCGCCGCAGTCTGGTGCGCTTCCAGGACATTCCCGACGTACAGAAGAAGGCCGTGCTCGCAATCGAGGACTATCGCTTCTACGAGCATGGCGGCGTCGATTTCATCGGCATCCTGCGCGCGGGTTTTGCGGACCTCGCGCATGGCGGTTCGTCGCAGGGCGCGAGCACGATCACGATGCAGGTCGCGCGCAACTTCTTCCTGTCGAGCGAAAAGACGTACACGCGCAAGATCTATGAAATGCTGCTCGCGTACAAGATCGAGCGCGCACTCACGAAGGACCAGATTCTCGAGTTGTACATGAACCAGATCTATCTGGGCGAGCGTGCCTATGGCTTCGCGGCCGCGGCGCGCGTGTATTTCGGTAAGGATCTAAAGGACATCACGCTTGCGCAGGCAGCGATGCTGGCGGGGCTGCCGAAGGCGCCGTCCGCGTACAACCCGGTCGTCAATCCGAAGCGCGCGAAGATTCGCCAGGAATACATCCTGAAGCGGATGCTCGATCTGAACTACATCACGCAAGACCAGTACAACCAGGCTATCAAGGAAGATATCCGCACGAAGACGGCGGGTAACGAGTACAGCGTGCACGCCGAGTACATCTCGGAGATGGTGCGCCAGATGATGTACGCGCAGTACAAGGACGAGACGTACACGCGCGGCCTCAACGTCACGACGACGATCGATTCCGCCGATCAGGAAGCCGCCTATCTCGCCGTGCGCAAGGGCGTGATGGACTATGAGCGCCGTCACGGCTATCGCGGACCGGAAGGCTTCGTCGAGTTGCCGGCTGCCGGCGACGAGCGCGACGAAGCCATCGAAGACGCGCTGAACGATCACCCGGACAACGGCGAGATCATTGCGGCCGTCGTGACGTCGGCGACGCCGAAGGAAGTGAAGGCGCAATTGCTCGACGGCACGCAGGCGAGCGTGACGGGCGATGGCTTGCGTTTCGCGGCGGGCGCGCTGTCGGCGCGTGCGGCGCAGGCACAGCGTGTGCGGCCGGGCTCGATCGTGCGCCTGATCGCCGATGCGAACGGCAACTGGCAGATCACGCAGTTGCCGCAGGTGGAAGGCGCGCTGGTGTCGATGACGCCGCAGGATGGCGCGATCCGCGCGCTGGTCGGCGGCTTCGACTTCAACAAGAACAAGTTCAACCACGTGACGCAGGCATGGCGTCAGCCGGGTTCGAGCTTCAAGCCGTTCATCTATTCTGCGGCGCTCGACAAGGGCCTCGGACCGGCGACGATCATCAATGATGCGCCGTTGTACTTCCCGCCGAGCGCGCCGGGCGGCGACGCATGGGAGCCGAAGGACGACGATCAGCCGGATGGTCCGATGCCGATGCGTCTCGCGCTGCAGAAGTCGAAGAACCTGGTGTCGATTCGCATCCTGTCGTATATCGGCACGAAGTACGCGCAGGATTTCGTCACGCAGCGCTTCGGCTTCGACGCCGACAAGACGCCGCCGTATCTGCCGATGGCACTCGGCGCTGGTTTGGTGACGCCGCTGCAATCGGCGGGTGCGTATAGCGTGTTCGCGAACGGCGGTTACCGGATCAATCCTTATCTGATCGGCGAAGTCGACGATGCGCATGGCCAGCCGCTGTCGCGTGCGCAGCCGCTGACGGCGGGCAAGGATGCACCGCGCACGCTGGAGCCGCGCAACGCGTACATCATGAACAGCCTGCTGCATTCGGTGGCGACGGCGGGCACGGGCGCGGGCACGAATGCGCTGCATCGTAACGACCTGCAAGGCAAGACGGGTACGACGAACGATGCGAAGGACGGCTGGTTTGCCGGCTATCAGCAATCGCTCGTGGCTGTCGCGTGGATGGGTTATGACCAGCCGAAGTCGCTCGGTAGCCGCGAGTTTGGCGCGCAACTGGCGTTGCCCATCTGGGTCGAGTATATGCAGCGTGCGCTGCGTGGTGTGCCGCAGGTTGAGCCTGAGATGCCTCAGGGGGTGACTTCTGTCGATGGCGAGTTGTTCTATGCCGATATGACGCCGGGGAGTGGGTTTGTCGCGAGTATTGGGATGGATTCGGCGAATCCGCTCGCGAGTGGTGGTGATGCTGTCGGCACGGTTGGGCCGGCGGGGATGACGCCGCCAGCGCCGCCGCCGAATGTCACTTCGACTGAGAAGAAGCAGATTATGGATTTGTTCGAGTCGAATAAGCCGTAAGGGTTTGGTTTGGTTTGCGCCGCGCGGGCGGGTTGGTTTGCTTGTGTTTGCGCTGGCATCCGCGATTTGTTTTGCCTGCTTCAAGCGTCGCCCCTGTGCGGGGCGGCACCTACTTTTCTTTGCCGCCGCAAAGAAAAGTAGGCAAAAGAAAGCGGCTCACACCGCCAGCTCTTGTGTTTGCCTGAGGGCCCCCATAGGGTCTTACGCTTCACACGGTAACCACGTGACTCATTCTCGTTGCCAACGCTCTAGCGGTGCGCGTCACCCGCTTCACGCACCTGCATTGCGGTCTGCCGTGCCAGATATTCCACGGCCGCCCAGGTGGCAAACTGTGTGTAGGCCGAAGTGCTACATACGCCTCACTCCGGACCGATAGCCCACGCGTTCCACCCTGTAAGAGCGCAAACGCGTACGCCGCGACAACCTACACACAGTTTGCCACCTGGGCGGCGGATACCATTCGCTGCCGCTGACCGTTGTACGGGTGCCTGAAGCTGGTGAGGCATTCATTCACAGCGTTGGCAACGGGCACCAACGAGGGCACTGTCGTGTGAAGCGTGGGGACGTTAGGGGCCCGTGGATAAGAACACGTGCTGGCGGTGTTAGCCGCTTTCTTTTGCCTACTTTTCTTTGCGGCGGCAAAGAAAAGTAGGTGCCGCCCCGCACAGGGGCGACGCTTGGAGCACGAAGGCATAGCGCGGATGCCAGCGAAAAAGGCCAAAAGACCAAACGGCACCGCCCGCGCCGCGAAGGCAACCCGCGGACGCCACCGCAAAGGCAAGAAAACCAAAACCGTCCGCGCCACGAAGGCGCAAACACAGCTACCAGCGCACTCGCAAAAAAATCAGGCAAAAAGAGCGCCGCACACCAAAAGCATATTTCGATGCACGGTCAACGACTTATCTCACCTATCCAGAAGATATCAACAAGCCTGTGAACAAAAACTGTGGATAAGACCAAACCCAACCATCACCGACAGGTTCACCTCACAACAGGCGACGCCAATCCCTCCGGCGGAGGATTCCCCATCGCCTGAAACAACGCTGCCGTATCGTTCAGCCTTGCGCCCGTAAACCGAATCTCATCGAGCCGCGCATTGCGATACTGCTGCTCGCTCGCCCGCGACGCCGTGACAGGCACGGCCCCCAGCCGATACCGCGCGGCCGTCTCCTCAAACGACCTCTGCGCGGCCCGCGCAGCAACATTCGCGGCATCGAGCGATTGCGCATCGTGTTCGAGCGCAGCGAGCGTATCCGCGACATTCTGGAAAGCGGCCAGCACGGTCTGCTTGTACTGCGACGTCGCAGCTTCATACGAAGCGATAGCCGCGCGCCGCTGCGCGAACAGCGCACCGCCATGAAAGATCGGCTGCGTGATCGATGCGCCGATGCTCCAGATAGCCCCCGCGCCCGACAGCGCAACAGGCCAGCTAAACCCGCCTTGTCCCATCGATGCGCTCAGCGTCAAGCTCGGAAACATCTGCGCGGTTGCGACACCGACATCGGCGGCGGCCGCCTTGAGCGTCGCATCGGCGGCCTGAATATCGGGGCGCGCCTTCAGCAAATCCGATGGCACGGAGACAGGCACCTGCTCCGGCACATGCAGCGAAGCAAGATCGAGCGCAGGCGGCGCCTCGTCCGGCGTACGGCCGAGCAGCACCGCAAGTGCATGCCGCGTCGTCAGCAACTGCTGGCGCGCCGGCGGCAGACTCGCGGCAAGCGACGCCGCGCTTTGCTGCGCGCTCAGCAGATCGCTGTGCGACACCGCGCCAAGATCGTAGCGGCGCTGCGTGTCGCGCGCCTGATCGTTGGCGAGCGCGACGAGCCGCTCGGTCGTTTGCACCTGTGCGTCGAGCATCGCCGCTGAAATCGCCGCGGCCACGATGTTCGCGGCCAGCGCGCGCCGCGCCGCATCGAACTGGTACGCCTGCACGTTCACACGCGACGCAAGCGCCGCATCCGCGAGTCGCGCCGCGCCGAAAATGTCGAACGTGTACTGCGCCTGCAACTGCCCGACGAACGTGTTGTACAGAAACGTATTCGGCCCGATCTCGGGAATCGCGAGCGCGCGCTGGCGAGCCGCCTGGCCGCCGGCGTCGATGGTCGGCAACATATTGCTGCCGATCTGCGCGCGCAACTGCTCTCGCGCGGCCTTGAGACTCTTGTCGGCGGCGTCGAGCGTCGGGCTGTTGCGCAGGCCTTCGTCGACGAGCGCGTTCAGTTGGTCCGATTCGAACGTGCGCCACCATTGCGGCACCGCCTTCGCGCCGACCACGAACTGCTGCGTGACACCTTGCGCAGGAACGGTCTGCGTCGGTTGCGGATCGGCGCCGTAGTGCGCAGGTTCGGGCATCGCGGGCGGATTGCCGTTCGGCCCGAACGAACAGGCCGCCGCGAACACGCAAGCAACGGCTACGGCAAAAGACGTACGGGTCATCGAAACAAGGCTCATGTCAGTTCCCCGAATGATCGGACGGCGCGGGGCGCGGATCGCGCTCGTCACCGCGCACGCGGAACCACGCGGCGTACAGCGCGGGCAGATAGAACAGCGTGAGCACCGTCGCGCTCGTGATGCCGCCCATCAGCGCCGTCGCCATCGGGCCGAAGAAGTTCGAGCGCAACAGCGGAATCAGGGCGAGCACGGCGGCTGCCGCTGTCAGCGCAATCGGGCGGAAGCGCCGCACCGTCGCGCCGACGATCGCATCAAAGCGCTTGTGCCCCTGCGCGATGTCCTGCTCGATCTGATCGACGAGAATCACCGAGTTGCGCATGATGATGCCGAACATCGCGATCACGCCGAGCATCGCGACGAAGCCGAACGGCTTGCCGAACAGCAGCAGCGTCGCGACCACGCCGATCAGGCCGAGTGGGGCCGTCAACACGACCATCAGCACGCGCGCGAAGCTTTGCAACTGGATCATCAGCAACACCAGCACGGCAATGATCATGATCGGCATCTGCGCATTGATCGACGTCTGTCCCTTCGCGCTTTCCTCGACCGAGCCGCCGATTTCGATCCGGTAACCCACAGGCAGCGCCGAACGAATCTGCGCAAGCTGTTTGTCGACGGCATGCGTGACGTCGATGCCTTGCGCGTTGCCGCGCACGTCGGACTGCACGGTGATCGTCGGTTGCCGGTCGCGTTCCCAGATCACGCCATATTCGAGGTCGTCGCGCATGCGCCCGAGCGCGCCGAGCGGCACTGAGCCGTTGGGCGTCGGCATCGCGAGCGTCAGCAGTTGCGACGGGTCGACGCGCTCGTTCTTCGGCGCGCGCAGATCGACGCTGATCAGTTTGTCGCGCTCGCGGTACTGCGTGACCGTGTAGCCCGACAGCGTCATCGCCAGAAAGCTCGATACGTCCGCCGATGTCACGCCCAGTTCGCGCGCCTTCTTCTGATCGACCTCGAAGCGCACCGAGCGCTCGGCGGGTTCGTCCCAGTCGAACTGCACGTTCGCCGTGCCCGGGTTCGCGCGCATCGTCGCGGCCACGCGTTCGGCGATCGAGCGCACCGTCGCGATGTCGTCGCCGCTCACGCGGAACTGCACGGGATAACCGACGGGCGGGCCGTTTTCGAGCCGCGACAGGCGCGTGCGGATCGCGGGGAAATCGTTGCGCAGTTTCGGCTCGAGCCAGCGCGCGAGCTTCTCGCGATCTTCGACGGACTTCGCGGTGATCACGAATTGCGCGAAGTTCGGCTGCTGCAATTGCTGGTCGAGCGGCAGATAGAAACGCGGCGCGCCCGAACCAACGAAGTTCACCGAATGATCGATTTCGGGCCGGCCTTCAAGGGCTTTTTCGATGCGCTGCGCCTGGCGCAAGGTCGCCTGGAACGAGGCGCCTTCGGGCAACCGCACATCGACGAGCAGTTCGGACCGGTCGGAGCTCGGGAAGAACTGCTGCGGCACGAGCGAGAAGCCCGCGAGCGACACGACGAACAGAATCACGGTGATCGCGAGCACGACGAAACGTCGTTCGATGCACCACGTGATCCAGCCCGTCAAACGTCGATAGAAACGCGTTTCATAGATGTCGTGCTCGTGATCCTCGGGTTCGTGTGCCTGCCGTTTGCGCTCGGGCAGCAGGTGATAGCCGAGCATCGGAATCAGCACGACGGCAGCGAGCCACGACGCGATCAGGGCGATCGCCGACACTTCGAAAATCGAGCGCGTGTATTCGCCCGTGCTCGATTTGGCGAGCGCGATAGGCAGAAAGCCCGCCACGGTGACGAGCGTCCCCGTCAGCATCGGAAACGCGGTGCTCGTATAGGCGTAGGCCGCGGCGCGCGTGCGGTTCCAGCCCTGTTCGAGCTTCACGGCCATCATTTCGACGGCGATGATGGCGTCGTCGACGAGCAGGCCGAGCGCGAGCACCAGCGTGCCCAGTGACACCTTGTGCAGCCCGATATCGAACAGGTACATGCACAGCGCCGTGACGGCGAGCACGACGGGAATCGAGATCACCACCACCATCCCCGTGCGCACGCCCAGCGACACGAGACTCACGACCAGCACGATCGCCACCGCTTCGGCAACGGCTTCGAGGAAGTCGTCGACGGAATGCGCGACGGCGTGCGGCATGCTCGATACTTCGACGAGCTTCAGCCCCGCGGGCAGATGCGCCTGCAAGTCCTTCATCCTCTCGTCGAGCGACTTGCCGAGCTGGATCACGTCGCCGCCCGGTTGCATCGTCACACCGATGCCGAGCACGGGCTTGCCCTGGAAACGCATCTGCGTGACGGGCGGATCGTCGTAACCGCGTTTGATGGTCGCGATATCGCCGAGCCGGAACGAGCGGCCGTTGATGCGGATCAGCGTGTCGGCGAGCGCGTTCAGGTCTTTGAATTGTCCCGTGGGACGCACGAACACGCGGTCGTCGTAGGTCGTCAGCGTGCCGGACGGCGAGACGCTGTTCTGCGAGTTGATCGCCTGTGCGAGTTGATTGGGCGAGATGCCGAGACGGGTCAACTGCGTGTTCGTGATCTCGACATAGATATGCTGGTCGGGATCGCCGAAATAGTCGACCTTGCCGACACCCGGCACGCGCAACAGCACCGTGCGCAATTCGTCGGCGTAGTCGTGCAACTGCGCTGAAGAAAAGCCGTCGCCTTCGAGCGTGTAGATGTTCGTGTAGACATCGCCGAACTCGTCGTTGAAGAACGGCCCTTGAATACCTTGCGGCAGCGTCTGCGCGATATCGCCGACCTTCTTGCGCACCTGATACCAGGTTTCCGGCACGTCCTTGACGGGTGCCGAGTCCTTCATCGTGAAGAAGATCAGCGATTCGCCGGGGCGCGAATAGCTGCGCAGAAAATCGATGGCGGGCGTTTCCTGCAGCTTGCGGCCGATGCGGTCGGTGACCTCTTCCTGCACCTGGCGCGCGGTCGCGCCCGGCCAGAATGTGCGGATCACCATCACGCGAAACGTGAACGGCGGATCTTCGGATTGCGCGAGCTTCGTATAGGCGAGGATGCCAAATGCTGTCGCCAGCGTGATCAGAAAAACGACCAGCGCCTGATGACGCAGTGCCCACGCGGACAGGTTGAAGCGTCCTTCTTCGTCGTGTACTGCGCTCATGACGCGAAATCCTCGGGATGCAACGGCGGCACGACGCGGACTTTCTCGCCCACGGTCACCGTGTGCACGCCTTGCCATACGACACGCTCGCCTTCGTTCAAACCTTGCGAGATCGCGATGGTCCGTTCGGCGTAATGCGCTACCTGCACGCGGCGCAGTTCGAGCTGATCGCTACCGCTCTTCACGATCCAGACTGCGGGCTGCGTGCCGTCATGAAAGAGCGCCGTGGCGGGCAACGTGTAAAGGTTTGCGTGCGCAGCGGCGTTGTCGTGCGTGAAGTCGATATCGGCCGTCATGCCGAGGCGCACGTCAGGACCGGGTTGGTCGAGCGTGAGCTTTGCGCGATAGGTGCGGCTTTGCGGATCAGCGGCGGGCGACAGTTCGCGCACGCGCGCATTGAATGTGCGGCCGGGCAGCGCGCCGAGCTTGACGGTTGCCATCTGGCCGACGCGCAGCGACGCGAGCGCGCCTTCGGGCACGTCGCAGACCACGTCTACATCGCCCGACCACGCGAGGTTGTAGACGGCCTGTCCCGACGACACGTTCTGCCCCGTGTCCGCCTGTTCGGCCGTGATGACGCCCGCGTGATCGGCGGCGAGTGTTGCGTATTGAAGCTGGTCTTTGGCGAGCGCGGCCTGTTGCTGCGCCTGATCGCGTTGCGCGGCGGCCGACGCATACGCGTCTTCCGTCTGCTCCAGCTGCGTCTGCGCGATCAGGTTCTCGCGTGCCTGCGCACGGTCCCGGTCGAGCTGCTGCTTCGCATAGACGAGCCGGTGCTGCGCGGCGTCGAGTTGCGCGGCGGCGCTGGCGGCGTTCTTCTGCGCGTCGGCGGGATCGAGCCGCGCGACGACCTGGCCGTTCTGCACGACGTCACCCAGCCGCACGCGACGCTCGATGATCTTGCCCGCAATACGGAACGACAGCGGCGTCGAATAGCGCGCCTGCACTTCACCCGGCAGCGACGCCGCGAGCGGCTGGCCGTCGGCATGCACGGCGACGGCGACGACAGGCCGCGGTGCGGGCGCAGCGGCTTCCTTGTTGTGACACGCAGCGAGTGTCAGCGCGCCCGCGAGGACGAGCACGCCGAGCGAGGCACGGCGAAACAACGGAGCAGAGGCGGACAGACGGGACTGCTTGCGCGCGATGGCTTGCGCGCCACGACGGGAACGATTCACGATGCCCCCAGGCTTAAATGCAAACGGATACGGCAAGCCAGAGGCTACCGACGGCGTGCAGCGAAGCGGGCCGCGAGCGTTTCGTTTCGCGTCGCAACGCGGCTCATTGCTTCAGATGGTGAATTGCATTCTAATACATACCTGTATCTGAATGCAAAACTGAATCGTGTCGGGGAACGATGCTAGACTGTTAAATATGAAACGCAAACGACTCACACGCGAACAGAGCAAAGACCAGACGCGCCTGCGTCTGCTCGATGCTGCACAGGCCATTTTCATGAAGAAGGGGTTCGTCGCGGCGAGCGTCGAAGACATCGCGGACGCGGCGGGTTACACGCGCGGCGCGTTCTATTCGAACTTCCGCAGCAAGCCCGAACTGTTCCTGGAGTTGTTGCGCCGCGATCACGAGTCGATGCAGGCGGATCTGCAGAACATCTTCGAAGAGAACGCGACGCGCGAAGATATGGAAGCGAGCGTGCTGCGCTACTACAGCCGCATGCCGAGCGAGAACAAGTGCTTTCTGCTATGGGTGGAGGCGAAGCTGCTGGCTGCGCGCGATGTGCGATTCCGTGTGCGCTTCAATGCGTTCATGCATGAGAAGCTCGAGCAACTGACGGCGTACATCACGGAGTTTTCGGTGCGCGTCGGCACGCCGCTGCCGTTGCCGGCCGAGACGCTGGCGCTGGGTCTGATGGGTTTGTGCGACGGCATGCAGTTTTTCTTTACCGTCGATCCGCAACGTTTTTCGGGCGAGCGCGCGGAAGAAGTGCTCGGCAATTTCTTCGCGCGCGTCGTGTTCGGCAGGACGATGGAGTAGGGCGCGCCCGCTCAGATCCAGACGTCGTTGGCGGCCGTGCGCTCGCTGGTTTCGCTGCCCGTGTTCTTCACACCGCGCGGCTCGATCAACAGCAGTTTCACTTCTTTCTCTGCGTAGGGCTTGTGCTCCTTGCCCTTCGGCACGACGAACATGTCTCCCGATGAAAGCTGCACCGCGCCGTCGCGAAAGTCGATGCGCAGCTCGCCTTCGAGCACGATAAACGTTTCGTCCGTATCGGCATGATCGTGCCAGATGAAATCGCCTTCGATCTTCACGAGCTTGAACTGGTAGTCGTTCATCTCGGCGACCACGCGGGCTTGCCACTGATCGTTAATCAGGCTCAGCTTGCTGGCCAAATTGATGGGGAGATAGGTGGAGGACATCGCGTTTCCTTGTGTTGAAAGTCGATGCCATCGAGTGTAGTGACGCGACCATGCACGCGTCTTGAACGTTCGTGCAAACGCTCACTGTCCTCAGCGGGTTTGCGCGTTGATCATCCGTAACCAGCGCGACGGCGTCACGCCATACGCGGACACGAAGTGCCGCGTCATATGGCTCTGATCCGCAAAGCCCGCGGCAGCGGCGGCATCGACGAGCGCCATGCCGTCCAGCATCGATTGACGCGCGGCGTCGAGACGCCGCATCGTCAGATAGCGATGCGGGCTCGTGCCGAAGAACGCGCGGAAATCGCGCGACAGGCTCCAGCGGTCACGGCCGCTTGCGGCGGCCAGTTCGTCGAGTGTAACGGGGCGTTCGAGCGCGGCATGCAGGTAATCGCGCGCCAGTTGCGCCGCGCGGAAATCAGCGGAAGCGCGCAGTGGCCGCGCGCCCGACACGGCGTCGAGCGCATGCGCGAGATCGAAGAGCGCGTCGTCCTGTTCGAGCGGATCCATTGCACGGTCGATGCCTTGCAGCAGCGCCTGCGTCGCGGCAGCAAGACGCGGATCGTCCGACAGTCCGCCTTCGATGAACGGCAGCGGCTTGCCGCCCAGCGCCGCCTGGAACAGCGCGGGCTCGACATAAATCATCCGGTAGCGGAAGCCTTCGTCGGTGCCGGCCTGACCGTCGTGCGTTTCGTCGGGGTGCAGCACCATCGTGCCGCCGGGCAGGCTGTTGCGCACGCTGCGCCGGTAATGAAAGCTCTGCACGCCCGCGAGTGTGCAACCGATCGCGTAAGTATCGTGCCGGTGCAGCGCGTAGCCGTTGTGCTGGAAAAATGCTTCGATGCGCTCGACGCCGTCCTGCGCGGGCGCGCGCCGGATCCAGTCGTGGTTGCGCTGCGCAGTGTCTGAAGGCGTTTGGGTTGCCGGCACGGCGGTCGAGCCAAGGTCCTGCATAGGTTCGCCGTCAGATGCCAAGGCCCGGCCCGAAATTGCTGCCGATCAGCTTCGTCACGGAATCGATATCCGCGTAATCCTGCTCGGGCAGGCCGTCGAGCATCGACAGCACCTCGTTGCTTGCGCCGGCTTCACGCGCGGCGTCGACGAGCGCGTCCTTGTTTAGCGGGTAGGTGACGCCGCTCAGGATATCTGCGATCTGCAGGTCAATCGATTCACCCGGAATAGCCGATCCCGTCATGCTCGCGCTCCATTGTTCTGAAAGTAGTTGGCGCGAGCGGGACGATCCGCCCATCGAATCGAGGTCGACGTATCTCGCGCCGTCATGTCTGCAGATGTTCGTCCTGTGCCACGAAGCCTCGGTCCAGATGCCGCGACTTCGGCAGTGCGATGTGCTCCCATCGCTCGGGCCGGATATCGGTCTGGGCCGCGACGTCCGGCGCGGCGGGCGCGACGGGGGCAGCGTTGGCGCGGGCGGCGGCCGTGTCGATCGTGCCGTCCGTCGCCGTATGCACCGGCGCGGCGAAACACGAAGCCGACAACGTCACCATGATCAACAGCGTCGAGGTTTTCATCGCTCGACCTCCTTATGCCTGGCAGCGCAGGAACTGCATGCAAGCGGTATGCCATTCCGATAACAGCGTACTGGCGCCCGCCCCACGCGGTCGCCGTCTGCGAGCACCGCGCGTCCCCTCATATTACGCCAGTTATTTTTACAAGCGCTGGTGAGGCGCAGCGAAGGACGGAAATCGGCTTGCGTTGATGGAGGTTTGAGGCAGTTTCGTGTCGGGTGGACGCGCCCGAGCCAGCGGCGGGGCGGATCCGCGCGATGCGCCGCGCATCCCGTATGTAGAAAGCGGGTGGCGTTAACCCGGCACGAGCCAGGACGTTCGTGAGCGTCCCGCCGCGCCGCGAGCGAGCCTTCAGCGCAGCACGTCGAAGCGCGTCCACGGCCACGAAGGCCGGTCGCGCATGTAGCCGTTCAGCCAGTTCCACTGCGGATGGCGCTTCATGAACGCCTGCGCGTCGAATGGCCGCCCGCATGGATGACCCCAGCGCGCGAAAAATGCCATGTCGCGCGCCATGTCGCTGTCGACTACCTTGCCGTCGTTCGCGCCCCACGGATTGAACGGACCGTGATCGGAACTGCCGAAGCGCTGGTCGTCCAGTTCCAGATGTCCGCATATGGTCCGCGAGCACGGATTGTCCGGGCGATCGAGATAGACGTCGTGATGGTCGGCGATCATCTGCTTCGCCAGCTCGACATCGATGCTGCCGCGATGCGTCTCTTCCAGTTGCATGAAGCGCAGCCGCCGCGCACCGTTCCTGCGCACGTCGGTGTAATCCTCGCCTTCGCCCGTGCATTCCTGATTGCGGATTTTCAGATCAGTGGCCGTGTTGTAGCCGCTGTAGAAACCGTTCTTCGTGCTTTCGAAGCCGGAGTAGTGCAGGCCAAGTTCATAGCGCGCGATCTCGCCCGTTTTCGCGTCGCCGAGCAGCCAGCTATTCGCGTAGCCGCCGTTGTTCGCGAGCGCGAACATCTCGCACCATTCGCCGATACTGTTCGCGTACTGCGTCGCGTGCCGTGAGCGGTAGAACTCAGGCGCGCCTGACGCGTTGTAACCGGCAAAATTCGAAATCGTGGTCTCCGTCACCATCAGGCCCGCCGACGTGACCCAGAAATCCGTCAGGCTCGAAATGCAGCCAGGCAGTCCCTGCATCAGAATCCGGTTGCCCGCTGCGGGCACGATGTCGAACACGACGTTGAACGCGTCGCCCGTGGCGTAGCGGTCCCACGAGTTGTGCGCCATCACGATGCGGCCGTCGCGCGTCGCGCTGCCCGTCGCGATGAACGCACTACAGTGATGCCCGCGCCGGCCGCGCCACGGCTTCAGGCCGAGTTGCGGCTTCTGCTGCGCGGCGTGCTGCGGCCACCAGCTTTGCAGCAAATCCATGTAACCGTTCCACGCGAGCACTTCGGCGAACGTGAGTTTCGCGCCATCGGCGATGCCCTGGATTTCGTCGGCGGATTCGCTGTCGATGCGTGGTGCGAACTGCTCGACGGCGGCATTGACGAACGTGTCGAATTCCTCGCCCGTGTCCCATTTCGCGAGATAGCGGGCGGTGTGGATCGCGTTCTGGATTTCGGTGGCAAGCAACGTGCCGTGCTGCTCGCCGCGCTCGTACGGCTCGCCTTCGATATGCACGAAGATCCAGCCCGCATGGTCGCGGCGCACGGCATCGATGGACGGTTTGCTCATCTTCGCTCCCGCTCGCAGAGCGGGCATCGCCGCCGGCGTTGCTCAGCGCCGTACATCGCGGGATGCGGCTTGCGGCTCGTTCATGGTCAATCCATTGTAGGGAACTTGACGCGCTTTACCATGGGCCGAACTGGGGCCGCAGTAAGTATCGATGAGGTATCGGTGAAGGGTGACGGTTAACGCGGGTTCATCCGGAAGTACGCATCGAGCAGTGAAGTCTTGTAGACCACGCCTGCGAGCGTCGGCCGCGCGGCGCTTTCGACGACTGGCAGCCGTTCGCCCTGGAACGCCATGAAGTGCTGCAGCGCGACGCCGATCGGCATGTCGGGCGTGAGCACGTCGAAATGCGGCTGCAGATAATCGGCCGCCGTTTTCGCCGACGTGTCGCGCTTGTCGAGCAGATCGGACGTGATGTCCTTCAGCGCGACCACGCCGAGAAAGCAGCCGCTGTCGTCCGTCACGTACAGATACTTGACGGGGTATTCGAGGAACACGCGCGTCATATCCTGCACGGTCGCATTCGGTTGCACGACGGTTTGCGGCGGGCGGATCAGCTCGCGCATCTGCGTCGCGCGCAACCGCATGCGCTCCTGTTCCTCGCGATTGCGGTGCAACGTGACCTCGTACATCGACGTCTTGCCGATCGCGCGCGCCGCGAAGTACGCGACCACGCACGACACCATCAGCGGCAGTACGACCTGATAGCTCAACGTCATTTCGAAGATCATCAGGATCGCCATCAGCGGCGCCTGGGTCGCGCCCGCGAGAAACGCGCCCATGCCGACCATCGCGTAGGCGAACGGCGCGGACGTCGCGTGCGGCCACAGCGTGTTCATGCCGAGCCCGAACAGCGAACCGAGCACCGCGCCGAAGAAGAGCGTCGGCGTGAAGATGCCGCCCACGGCGCCCGAGCCGACCGTCGCCGCCGTCGCAATCAGCTTGAACACGAGCACGACGACGAGCGCGGACCAGGTCCAGGGTGAATGCAGGATCGAGTTGACGACGCTGTAGCCGTTACCCCAGACCTCGGGCGTCCACACGGACAGAATGCCGACGATCAGGCCGCCGAGCGCAAGCCGCACAGGGAGGGGGATCGGCAGGCGTCGGAAGCCGGCCTTGGTGGTATCCATCAGGCGCAGGAACTGCGGCGCCGCCGCGCCGCACAGCAGGCCGAGCGCGACGAACAGCAGCACTTCGAGTCCCGCGACGGGCGGGAACACGGGCATCTCGTAAGGCGGCTTGTAACCGGCGAACTCGCGCATCAGGATGTTCGAGACCACCGACGCCACCACGACGGGCCCGAAACTTTCCATCGCGATCGAGCCGAGCACCAGTTCGGTGACGAAAAACGCGCCCGCGATCGGCGCGCTGTACGCGGACGTGATGCCCGCCGCCGCGCCGCACGCGACCAGCAGCTTAAGACGCGGCGGGTCGAAATGCACGATGCGCCCGATCAGCGATGCACACAGCGCAGCGAGCTGCACCATCGGGCCTTCGCGGCCAATCGAGCCGCCGCTCGAAATCGTGAACAGCGACGACGCGCTGCGCCACAGGCTGAGGCGCACGGGCACGACGCCATCGCCGATCACGACGGCTTCCATGTAATCCGTATGCTGTTTCTTGTCGGCGCCGCGCTGCGCGATGACCAGCAGCACGCCCGCGGCCAGCCCGCCCAGCGCGGGCAACGCGATACGCATCGCAATGGGCAGGCGCTTTGCCATTTCGACGAGACTGCCGTCCTGTCCGGTGAAAGCGCGCTGCATCAGCGAGATGCCTTCGCGGAAGGCAATCGTCGCAAGGGCGCCCACGATGCCGACGATCACCGACCACACCAGCATCGTGTGCGCGTCGGACAGACGGAAGAGATGGGCGGCGCGGGTACGCAGTCTCAGCAGGAATGAAAGCACGGCAGGAGCGGGCGTTTAGGGTTGGTATGGGGTGGCGCGCAAGCCTTCGCATGTTATCGGCATTGCGCGACGACAGGTTGAAGAGGGGCGCGTTACCCGGCGATATCTGGCATGCGCGCCGCTACGTGGCGAAAGAACGATGTCAGTTCATCTCAGCGCACGTCCTTGTCGAGTTCAGGGTAGTGCCGGAAAACGCAGGTTTCGTTGTACGGCAGACGCCGTTCCGAGTCGAGATAGGCGGCGATATTCGGGCGCTTGAGCACCGCGTCATGCAGCCTGGCAAGCCGCGGATGACGCTCGCCGAAATGCTTCATCGCGCGTGGAAAGGCGTAATGCAACCCGTCGATCAGCTGGAACATCGACAGATCGACATACGTCAGCGTGTCGCCGACCATGTGTTTGTCGCCGGCGGGGTTCTGCTTCAGCACGCGCTCGAAATAGCCCATGAACTTCGGAATCCGATTGTCGATGAAATCCGTCGAGCGGATTTTGGCAGCCTCTTTCTGCTCCTCGTAGTACATGCCCGACGCGAGTGGGTGGTGCGTATCGTGCGCTTCCGTGACCATGTCGGCGATGGTCAGCTGCAGGCCGTTCGCGACGTAGCGCAGGCTCTCGACCTTCGGCGCGAGATTCAGCTTCGGCCCGAGGTAGAACAGGATGTTCGCCGTCTGCGAAATGATCAGGTCGCCGTCCTGCAGGAAGGGCGGCGCGTACGGCAGGCACGCTTCCGACCGGCTGTCCATCACGTCGATCATCGCGCCCGTGCCGAGCCCGTCCTGTTCATCGCCGCGCGCTACCTCGACGTAGTCCGCGCGCGCTTCCTCGAGCGCGAGCCGCACGAATTCGCCACGGCCCTGCAATCCATCCCAGTAATAGAGCTGATAAGTCATCGGTCGGTTCTCATTCGATTGTCGGCGGTGCGGTGTCGCGCCACGTTTGCACACGGAAGGGAGCTAGAAGTATGCCGCGCGATGCTGGCAGTTGGTGTGCCCGTCACCATGCAAAAAAGCGCGCCGGCGCGATCGTGGCGATACAGCCCGAAAAGCACAAAAGCCCCGCACGCGGCGGGGCTTGTTCGAGAGAGTTGCCGGCTTAGCCGAGCAGATGCTGGACGAGCCACGTGATACCGAGACCGCCTGCGAAGAGCCACACGTACAGGATCAGGCCCGTCGTCAGCGCACGGGGACCGGCGTCGCGGATCTGCGAGAGGCGTGTTTCGATGCCAAGCGCGGTCATGGCCATCGTCAGTGCGAAGGTGTCGAGCATGTTGACCGTGCTGGTCGCGGCTTCAGGCAGGATATGCAGCGAGTTCACGGCGACACAGGCGAGGAAGCCAAGTGCGAACCAGGGCACGGCGAGCTTGCGAGGCGCTTGAGTGCCATCTTTCGAAGCGGCGCTGCGGGCCGAACGGTTCACCCACATGCCGACGATCAGCAGCACGGGCACGAGCAGCATCACGCGGGTCATCTTGACGATGGTGGCGATATGCGTCGCTTCCGGGCTCACGTTGCTGGCAGCGCCCACCACCTGCGCGACTTCGTGAATCGTGCCGCCGAAGAACAGGCCCACGCCCGTCGTGTCGAGATGGAGGATGCCGGCGCGCAGCAGCGCGGGGTAGAGGAACATCGACAGCGTGCCGAACAGCACCACGCTGCCAACGGCCATCGCGCTCTTGTGCGGCTTCGATTGCAAGGTGGATTCGAACGCGAGCACGGCGGCGGCACCACAGATCGCGCTGCCCGCTGCCGTGAGCAACGCGCTGTCGCGGTCGAGCTTCATCAGCTTCATGCCCGCCCAGGTGCCGATCACGAGCGTGCTGACCACGATCAGCAGCGATTCGGCGAGACCCGGCAAGCCGACTTGGGCGATTTCCTGAATGCTCACACGCAGCCCGAAGAACGCGACGGCGATGCGCAGCAGCTTGCGGGCCGAGAAATTGACGCCAGCGGCCCAGCTCTCGGGCATGCCATCCTTGAGCGCGTTGCCGTAGATCATCCCGCCGACGATGCCGACGATCAGCGGGCTGATGCCCAGATTGGCAATTGACGGAATGGCGGCGATGCGGGTAACGGCGGCGGCGAACAGGGCGACGAACAGAATGCCGTTGATCTGGCCGCGCGTCGATGACGGGGCGGGAACGGCATGGGTGTGAGCGGTGTGAGCAGTGGACATGGGCTTCAACCTGTTTGGAAAGGTTGGTTGATTCGATGGCCTTATCCTAATTTAGATATATCGATATGAGAAATCGTGATTTGGGATGAAATATATCGGCTAATCTGATACTTTGTCGCCATGACCCCGGATCAGCTTATAACATTCGCCGCCGTCGCCGAGCACCGCAACATCAGCCGCGCCGCGCTCGCACTGCATCTGTCGCAGCCCGCCGTGTCCGGCCAGTTGCGGCAATTGCAGGACGAGTTCGGCGAGCCACTCTATTTACGCGACGGCCGCGGCGTGCGCCTCACGCCCGCGGGCGAGCAACTGGCCAGCTACGCGGCGCGGCTGCGCGACACCTTCCGCCAGGCATACGCGTATCGCGACGCGCTGCGCGGCATGGAGCAGGGCACGCTGCGTATCGGCGCGAGCACCACGCCCGCTAGCTATCTGCTGCCGTATCTGATCGCCGCCTTCCAGCGCCGCCATCCCGACGTGACTGTGCACACGGACGACGGCAATACGGCGGATATCGTCGGCGCGCTGGCGTCGTTCGATATCGCGTTGGTCGAAGGGCAGGTCGGCGGCGATCTGCCGCCGGATACCGCTGTGCATCCCTGGCACGAGGACGAGATCGTCGCGATCATGCCGCGCTCGCATCCGCTCGCTGTGGAGGGCGTGCCGGCCGTCACGCTCGCCGGGCTGAGCGAGCACGCGCTCGTGCTGCGCGAGGAAGGCTCGGGCGTACGGCAACTGATCGAACGAGCGTTCGCGCGCGCAGGCTTGCCGATGCGCGTTGCGCTGGCAATCGCAGGCGTCGAGGGCGTGAAGGAGGCCGTTCGCGCCGGGATGGGCGTCGGCTTCGTGTCGGCGATGTCGATGCGCCACGAGAACGAGACGCTGTGCCGCCTGCCGCTCGGTCCCGAGCCGCTCACGCGGCGGTTTTCGATCCTCGTGCCGCATGCGAGTGCGCCGTCGCGCCTCGTCGGACGCTTCCTGGAACTGTGCCTGAACGGCGATGCGCGGCCCGCGACGGGGGCGTCCGGCCGTTAGGGGATAACCACTATGGCGTGAGGCGCCGACGCGCGGCAGTATTCGCAGCTAGCGCTAAGGCGCTTTTTTGATACCCATCTTTGGAACCGATTCCAAAGGTCGTTTTGAGCAATAAAGCAAGGTGGACGGCATGCCGGAAGTAGTTATCGTCGCGAGTGCGTTTGGGGCCGATGCGATCCGCAAGGATGGTCATCACGCGTGGCTGAAGACGGCGGCGCAAGCCGGCGCGGCCGGTTTCGAAGTGCGCCGCGAGCTGTTTGCGCTGGAGGCGGAAGCGTCGGCGGAGGCGCTGTCGGCGCTCGGCAAGGCGATTGCGGTGAAAGGCCTGTGGTCGGTGTACTCGACGCCCGCCGAACTTTACGCACACGACGGCGCGCTCGACGAAGCCGCGCTGCGCCAGGCGCTGATCGAAGCGACGGCGCTCGGCGCGCGCTTCGTCAAGCTGCAACTGGGTGGTTTCGCGGGACGCGCGCATGGCGACGCGATCGCCACGTGCACGAAGGGCGTCGCGGCGCGGCTCGTGGTCGAAAACGGGCAACTGGAGCGCGGCGGCTCGCTCGCGCAGTTCGATGGTCTGTTCAACGCGCTCGCGAAAGAAGGCCACCACAAGCTAATCGGCATGACCTTCGATATCGGCAACTGGCAATGGCCGGGCGTCGATCCCGTCGAGGCCGCGCACAAGCTCGCGGATCACGTCGAGTACATCCACTGCAAGGGGGTCGCGGGCGAAGGCGCGCGCCGTTTTGCCGTGGCGCCCGCCGCCGACGATCGTATTTTCGCGGCCGTGCTGCCGCTCCTGCCGCGCAATGTGCCGCGCGGCATCGAATTTCCGTTCGACGCGGCGCGCATCGCCGAGGACGCGTCGCACCACGTCGCGCAGCTCGCGTCCATGTAAGACGGCGCGAACGCCAAGCGAATCATCAGGAGAAGCCATGCATCCGACACTCGATGTCATTACCTACGGCGAAGCGATGGCGATGTTCGTCGCAGCCGAAACGGGCGCGCTCGCGGGCGTCGGCCAGTTCACCAAGCGCATCGCGGGCGCCGATCTCAATGTGGCGATCGGCCTGTCGCGGCTCGGCTTCAAGGTGGGCTACCTGAGCCGCGTCGGCGACGATTCGTTCGGCCAGTACGTGCGCGACACGCTCACTAAGGAAGGCATCGACGGGAGCTGCGTGACGACCGACACACGTTATCCGACGGGCTTCCAGCTGAAGTCGAAGAACGACGACGGCAGCGATCCCGCCGTCGAATATTTCCGCAAGGGTTCGGCTGCAAGCCACCTGTCGCTCGACGACTACGTTGCAGATTACGTGCTGCCCGCGCGCCATCTGCATCTGACGGGCGTCGCGCCCGCGATTTCGGCGAGTTCGCGCGAGCTGGCGTTCCATCTGGCGCGCGAAATGCGCCAGGCGGGCAAGACGATTTCGTTCGACCCGAACCTGCGTCCGACGTTGTGGCCGTCGCGTGAAGCAATGGCGGCTGCGCTGAACGAACTCGCGACGTTCGCCGACTGGGTGCTGCCCGGCATTGGCGAAGGCGAGATTCTGACGGGCTATACGAAAGCAGAAGATATTGCGCAGTTTTACCTCGACCGCGGCGCGAAGGGCGTCGTCGTCAAGCTCGGCGCGCAAGGCGCGTATTACCGGACAGCGACCGGTTCGGGCGTCGTCGAAGCGCAGCGCGTCGAGAATGTAGTCGATACCGTCGGCGCGGGCGATGGCTTCGCCGTCGGCGTGGTGAGCGCATTGCTCGAAGGCCGCACGCTGCCGCAGGCGGTGGCGCGCGGCAATCGCATCGGCGCGCTCGCGATCCAGGTGATCGGCGATTCGGAAGGCCTGCCGACGCGCCCCGAACTCGATGCCCTCGAAAGCGCCGACCCGCTCGCCGCTTGACGTTTCACCACTCAGCAGCACGACACGACAACAAGATGCCCAGCCGCGCAAACGCTCCGACGAGCAACACGCGGCTCAACAGCACGTCAACCGACCGCCTCAGCAAGACACAGGAGACATTCATGTCCTCATCACTCGCGATTCGACGTTGGTGGACGATCATGCCGATCGTCTTCATCACCTACAGCCTCGCTTATCTCGACCGCGCGAACTACGGCTTCGCCGCCGCCGCCGGCATCAATCAGGATCTGGGTATCAGCAAGGGACTGTCGTCGCTGATCGGCGCGCTGTTCTTTCTCGGTTACTTCTTCTTCCAGATTCCCGGCGCGATCTACGCGGAACGCAAGAGCGTCAAGAAGCTCGTGTTCTGGAGCCTGGTTCTGTGGGGCGGCTGCGCGGCGCTGACGGGCGTCGTCAGCAACATTCCGTCGCTGATGGTGATCCGCTTCGTGCTCGGCGTCGTCGAGGCGGCCGTGATGCCCGCGATGCTGATCTTCATCAGCAACTGGTTCACCAAGCGCGAGCGTTCGCGCGCCAACACGTTCCTGATTCTCGGCAACCCGGTGACGGTGCTGTGGATGTCGGTCGTGTCGGGCTATCTGGTGCATTCGTTCGGCTGGCGTCATATGTTCATCGCGGAAGGTGTTCCGGCGATCGTCTGGGCCGTCTGCTGGTGGTTCATCGTGAAAGACAAGCCCGAGCAGGTGACGTGGCTGTCGGAGGCGGACAAGAAACAGCTCGCCGACACGCTGCGCGCCGAGCAGGCCGCGATCAAGCCGATGCGCAACTACGGCGAGGCGTTCCGCTCGCCCGCCGTCATCAAGCTGTGCGCGCAGTACTTCTGCTGGAGCATCGGCGTATACGGCTTCGTGTTGTGGCTGCCGTCCATTCTGAAGAACAGCTCGTCGCTCGGCATGGTCGAAACGGGCTGGCTGTCGGCGCTGCCGTATCTGGCCGCGACGATCGCGATGCTCGCGGCGTCGTGGGCGTCGGATAAACTCAACAACCGGCGCGCATTCGTGTGGCCTTTCTTGCTGATCGGCGCGGCGGCCTTCGCGGGTTCCTATGCGCTCGGCTCGACGCACTTCTGGATGTCGTATGCGCTGCTGGTGATCGCGGGCGCCGCGATGTACGCGCCGTACGGGCCGTTCTTCGCGATCGTCCCCGAACTGCTGCCGAAGAACGTCGCGGGCGGCGCGATGGCGCTGATCAACAGCATGGGCGCGCTCGGCTCGTTCGTCGGCTCATATGTGGTCGGCTACCTGAACGGCGCGACGGGCTCGCCCTCGGCGTCGTATGCGTTCATGAGCGTCGCGCTGATCGGTGCCGTGATACTGACGCTTGCCGTCAAGCCGCAGCCGATGCAGACTCCAAACCTCGCTACCCCGTTGCAAGGAAAGTAATTCGATGAAGCGAAAGATCGTCGCGTACAAGCCGCTGCCGGATGATGTGCTCTCGTATCTCCAGCAGCATGCCGAGGTCGTGCAGGCGGACGCCGCGCAGCACGACGCGTTCGTCGCCGCGCTGAAGGACGCCGACGGCGCGATCGGCGCGAGCGTGAAGATCACGTCGTCGATGCTCGACGGCGCCGCGAAGCTCAAGGCGCTGTCGACGATCTCGGTCGGCTACGACAACTTCGACGTCCCCGACCTGACGAAGCGCGGCATCGTGCTCGCGCACACGCCGGACGTGCTGACGGAATCGACGGCGGACACGGTGTTCTCGCTGATCCTTGCGAGCGCGCGGCGCGTCGTCGAACTGGCCGACTGGGTGAAAGCGGGCGAGTGGAAGGCGAGCATCGGGCCCGAGTTGTACGGCGTCGACGTGCAGGGCAAGACGCTCGGCATCGTCGGTCTTGGACGGATTGGCGGCGCGGTGGCGCGGCGGGCGGCGCTCGGCTTCAACATGAAGGTGCTGTACACGAACCGCAGCGCGAACGCCGAAGCCGAACAGCGCTACGGCGCGCGCCGCGTCGAACTGGACGAACTGCTCGCGACGTCCGACTTCGTGTGCCTGCAAGTTCCCTTGACGCCGGAAACGCATCACATGATCGGCGCGAACGAACTGCGCAAGATGAAGCGCAGCGCGATCCTGATCAACGCATCGCGCGGCCAGACAGTCGACGAAAATGCGCTGATCGAAGCCTTGCAGACGGGCACGATCCACGGCGCGGGCCTCGACGTGTTCGACACGGAACCCGTCGATCCCAACTCGCCGCTGCTGACAATGAAGAACGTGGTCGCGTTGCCGCACATCGGCTCGGCGACGCACGAGACGCGCCACGCGATGGCGCGCTGCGCGGCGGAGAATCTGGTCAGCGCGCTCGACGGCACGCTGAAGATCAATATCGTCAACCGCGACGTGCTCCCTCAATGAACACACCGCCGTCAGGCGCGCCGCGCCGTGCAACGATCAGCGACGTCGCCCGCGAGGCAGGCACGGGCAAGACGAGCATCTCGCGCTATCTGAACGGCGAGCTGAGCGTGCTGTCGCCGCAACTGCGCGCGCGCATCGAAGCCGCCATCGAACGGCTCGACTATCAGCCTAACCAGATGGCGCGCGGCCTCAAGCGCGGACGCAATCGCCTGATCGGCATGCTGGTCGCGGACCTGACGAACCCGTATTCCGTCGAAGTGCTGCAGGGCGTCGAGGCCGCGTGCCACGCGCTCGGTTATATGCCGCTGATCTGTCACGCGGCGAACGAAGTCGACATGGAGCGGCGTTTTCTGCAACTGCTGACCACGTATCGCGTGGAAGGCGTGATCGTCAATGCACTGGGCGTCAGCGAAGAGACGCTGCGGCCCGTCGGCGACGGCGGGATTCCGGCTGTGCTGGTAGACCGTTCCGTCGACGGGCTTGTGACCGACATGGTCGGCCTCGACAACCAGGGCGCGACGGCGCTCGCGACGCGGCATCTCGTCGAACGCGGTTTCGACCGGCTGTGGTTTGTCGTGCAACCGTTCGAGCACATCAGCTCGCGGCGTCAGCGCGAAGCGGCGTTTCACCAGGCACTCGAACAGTATCCGCAGGTGAGCGGTCGCACTGTCGTGCTCGAACTCGGCGACGCCGACGAACTCGAGCAGACCTTGAGCGCGCTCGATGCCGAACTGGATGCGGCGGTTGCCGCGCATGAAGACCATGCGCGGGCGGGCGTCGCGCTGTTTGCGGCGAATGGGCCGGTCGCGCTGGCGCTTGCGCGGCATCTGAACCAGCGGCATGGTCCGAACTGGCAGAAGCGCGTCGCACTGCTGTCTATCGACGATCCCGAATGGGCCGAGCTTGCCGGCATCACGACGATTCGCCAGCCGACCTACGATATCGGCTATCGGGCCGTCGAGTTTCTACATCAGCGCATCGACGGCGAGCAGACCACCGCGCGCGATTGTCTGCTGCCGGGCGAATTGATCGAGCGCGCGTCGACGGCGCGCTGATCGAAGCTACACGCGCCAATTCTCCGGCATTCGGGCATCGCGCTTACAATGCGCGGCGAGTTCCGCTCTTTGCGCGCGCAGTGCGCCCGTCCCCAAGCCCATGTCCGACTTGCCCGTTTCTCCCATCACGCTTGCCGTGCTCGCCGTCGCGACGATCTTCGTCGCGCTGCTTCCCATCTATCTGTACCGCCGCTGGCGCGCGCCGTTCGCGTTGAACCGGCGCGACGCGATCGCGGGCATCGCCGTGTTCGCGCTGTCCGCGATGGTGATCGAGCGCGCGCTCAACGATTATCTGTTGCGCGAAAATGCGGCGACGAGCGAATGGCTGTCCGACCCGCTCGCGTTCGTCGTCTATGGCGCGCTGGCCGCAGGCATCTGCGAGGAAGTGGGTCGCTTCATTGCGATGCGTTGGCTCGCGCGGCGCAAGACTGGCGGTGCGACGCACGACGCGGCGAACGACGGCACCGCGCTTGCCTACGGTCTCGGCCACGGCGGCGCGGAAGCATGGCTCATCGGCGTGATCGTGCAGGCGCAATGGATCGCGTTCGGCGTGCTCGAAAATCGCGGACAACTCGATACCTATCTCAGCAACATGCCGGCAGGACCGCTGATGCGTATCCATCTGCTGCTAGCGAGCCTGTCGCCGGCGATGGCGGGCGTGTTCGTGCTCGAACGCGTGGCGGCGCTGGTGTTCCAGATCGGGCTGTCGGTGCTGATGTGGCGCGGCGTGCGTGCCGGCTGGCGTGCCATACTGCCCGTCGCGATCGTCGCGCATGCGTTGATCGATGTGCCGGCTGCGATGTCGCAGGCGGGGCTGCTGTCGCTCGTGACCGTCGATGCAATCTATGCAGTCGCGGCGATCGCAGTGGCCGCCGCGCTGATCCGATCGCATAGGCGTGCACCGCGCGCAGCCTGATCATCAACGCAGATCAACAGATCAACAGAGTAAAAGGCCAGAGGCCAATCGACATGGAAGCCTATCAGTTCGAATGCGCGAACCCGGAGATCGAAGAACTCGCGCGCGTGATCAGCGATCTCTTTCCCGAGCAGACGCAGTTCATCGAGCGTGCCGGCGAGAACGGCGTGCCGCAGATCGTCGTGCATTGGGTCGCGATGCGTTTCGGCTCGACGGCGAAGCGCATGGAGCTGACGGTTGCCATCGCACCCGCAGCGCTCGCGCGTTATCGCGCGATGCCGCCGCGCGTGCGGGGCCGCAGCTTCGCCATACTGCGCGCCTATGTGGAAGCGACGCTGGGGTCGCTCGAAGAAGAGTACGCGGAAGGCAAGACCATACCGCGCGAAGTGACCGTCGAACTCGGCGACGAGTTCGCGTGAGCCGCAAGCCGGGAACGTCAGGCTCAGTCGGCGAGCCGGTAGACCTTGGCGAAGCGCGCAGCCTGCACGACGCCATAGTCGCCGGGCGCGTATTGCATGATCCAGTCGCCCGCCGTGCCCTTGAGGACGTCGCCGCCTTGCGCCGAGCGCGCGAGCGAGAACGCCTCGTCCATCCGCTTCGCGAGCACGACGGCGGGGCGATTGCGGTACGCGCCTGGTTCGCCGTGTGCGAGCGCGGCGTCGGCGGGCAGGTACTTCGCGTCGAAGCGTTCGCGCGACACGACCCAGCGGTCGCCCGTCGAGCCCGTGATCAGCGCGTCGCCGCGCGTGTAGCGGTTTGGTCCTTCGAGGCTCATCAGTTCGCCGTCGTCCGCGGCGAATTGCACGGCGACGGTTTCGTCCTTGACGACGCGTTGCGCGGTCGGGTCGGTGAGCAGGTCGATGTTCTTGAGTTCGATCATGATGAGGCGAAATAACGCAGAGATTGACAGGGCCGCGTAACGGAGCCCAATAAGAGCCCAATAAGCGGGCATCGGTGCGACATCCAAACAGCATCGCAAACGCGGCGCAGGCGCGCATGATGCCAGATTCTCGCGACGCCTAATAAAAAAACGCCTGCCGGTGAGGGCAGGCGCTGTGATTCCCTGCGTTACAGGTTACGGCTTGACGATCGCATCCGAAGCCGGCGCGGCCGGCTTGCGCGCGCGGCTGTGATGCAGACGGCCTTCGGGCGGCTGGCGGCGAAAGGTCGTGTCGGCCAGTTTCTTCTGCTCCGGCGAGAAGCTGTTGTACAGCGGCTCGAACGCGTCGACGAGCTTCTTGGTGCCGTCGGCATGTGCCTGCGTGATCTCGGCGTATTGCTTCATGTCGTCGAGCGCCGAGACGTTTGCGTCCGCGCGGCGTGTCTCGAACAGCTTGCCCATCGCTTCGCCGTTGCTGCGCATGACGTCGGCGAATGTGTTCCACTGCGCTTCCTGCGCCGACGTGATTTTCAGTTGCGTGTGCAGATACTTGATGCGGTCTTCGACGCGCTGCTCGTGGCTAGCCTTGCCCGCACCCTGCGAAGCGGCCGCCATGGCCGGCGCGGACGCGCCAGCGGGGGCTGCTGTCTGCGCGAATGCCGCGCTCATGGTCAGCGCGGAAGCGAGAATAGCGAGAGTTTTTTTCATTGAGACTCCTGTTGTCTGTTGGTATGAGACCAAAGCTGCACGATGTGTCGACATCTATCATGCCGTGCGTTATTAGTATCACGATATCGCTGCATTGCGTCTCTATTGCGACAACTGCTTACAACCGAAACGATCGGAAATAGCCGGTGGATAAATTCGTCAGCATGGAAGTCTTCGTTGCCGTCGTCGAAGCGGGCAGCCTCACGGCGGCCGCCGAGCGCTTCGATCTGTCGTCGGCGATGGTCGGCAAGCATATCCGCTCGCTCGAAACACAGCTCTCCACACGTCTTCTGACGCGCACGACGCGCCGTCAAAGCCTCACCGAAATCGGCCGCCAATATTACGAGCAGTGCCGGCGCATTCTCGCCGACGTGAAGGCCGCGGAATCGCTCGCGGAAGCGATGACGTCCGCGCCGCGCGGCACGCTGAAGGTGACGGTGCCGCTGACTTACGGCGTCGAAGTGTTTTCGCCCGCGATGACCGACTACCTTAACCAGTACCCCGAGGTCAGTCTCGAACTCGATCTGTCGAACCGTGTCTTCGATCTGGTCGAAGAGGGCTTCGATGCCGCCGTGCGGATTGGCCGCCTGCCCGATTCGAGTCTCGTCGCAAGGCCGTTGAAACCTTACCGGATGCGTGCGTGTGCGTCGCCTGCCTATCTGCAACGCATGGGCACGCCGAAGACGCCGGCCGATCTCCTGCATCACGAATGCCTCGGCTTTCTGCATTGGGGACGCGAAGGATTGTGGCGCCTGGACGGCGATGCCGAGAGCGACTACCAGTTGCGCCCCGGACGTTTTCGCGCGAACAACGGCCAGGCGCTGAAGATGGCGGCCCTGCGCGGCTTCGGTCTGGTGCTGCAACCTGAAGCGCTGCTCGCGCGCGAGATCGAACAGGGCGAACTCGTGTCCGTGCTCGAAGACTATCTGCCCGATGGCGCGCCCGTGCATCTGATCTATCCGCGCGACCGGCAACCTACACCAAAGCTGACCAGCTTCATCGACTTCGTGATCGAGCGCTTCGGCGCGTGATGCCTTCAACGCGCCGCGCCGTTCGTGGGATATGTGCAGCCCGCATGTATTCGCGCTAGCGTGCGCAAGGCGCATAATCCGCGTCATCGGCTCGCCGTGTGTGGCGAGCGTTTTCTCTCAACCTTGACCTTGAATCGATGAGACCACCGCGCCTCGATCAGCTCGACGAACTCGACCGCAACCTCGTCGCGCTGCTGCAAGCCAATGCGCGTGAAAGCGTCGCGAATCTCGCGCGGCAACTGGGTGTTGCGCGCACCACGGTGATCGCGCGGATTGCGCGGCTCGAAAAGACCAACGTGATCGCCGGCTATAGCGTGCGGCTCGGGCAGGATGTGCTCGACGCGAGTATGCATGCGTATGTCGGCATCATCATCGCGCCGAAGTTCGGGGCGGACGTGCTGAAGAAGCTAAACCGCATGCCGGAGGTGCAGCTGCTGTGCGCCGTGAGCGGCGAGTTCGATTACGTCGCGTGGCTGCGCGCCGATTCTCCTGAGCGCCTGAACGAGCTGCTCGATCAGATCGGCGGCCTGGCGGGTGTCGAGCGCACGACGACGTCGATCATCCTGTCGCGCAAGATCGATCGCGGGATGAGCAGTCCTTGAGCGTACCGGCGTCTATTTTGCGGCCAACGTTTACACGGTTTTGATATGTTTTCGACGAATCGACGAAACGCTTCGTCACTTCGTCGAAAATCATGGTCATTGCGCAGCACTTTGCGCCTATAAACCGACTCGTCTTCTCCATAAACTCTTAGGTAGAGGTTCGCTGTGGCGCGCCGACATCAACCAGAGAGAACAAAGGAGAAGCGCATGAAAGTTGCCATCGTTGGCGCAGGTCTGATCGGTCACACCATCGCGCACATGTTGCGTGAGACGGGCGACTACGAAGTGCTCGCGCTGGACCGCGATCAGCGCGCGCTCGACAAGCTGGCCGCGCAAGGCATCCCGACGCGCCGCGTCGATTCCGCCGACGCCGCCGCGCTGCGCGCTGAAATCCAGGGCTTCGACGCGCTCGTCAATGCGCTGCCGTACTACCTCGCGGTGAGCGTGGCGTCGGCAGCGAAGGGCGCGGGCGTGCATTACTTCGATCTGACGGAAGACGTGCGCGCGACGCACGCGATCCGCGCGATCGCCGACGGCGCCGACCATGCGTTCATGCCGCAATGCGGTCTCGCGCCGGGCTTCATCGGCATTGCCGCGCATGAACTGGCCAACCGCTTCACCGAAATCCGCGACGTGAAGATGCGCGTCGGCGCGCTGCCCGAGTTTCCGACCAATGCGCTGAAGTACAACCTGACGTGGAGCGTCGACGGTCTCATCAACGAATACTGCCAGCCCTGCGAAGCGATCCGCGACAGCCGCACGCAATGGGTGCAGCCGCTCGAAGGCCTGGAGCACTTCTCGCTCGACGGTACCGAGTACGAGGCGTTCAACACGTCGGGCGGCCTGGGCACGCTGTGCGAGACGCTGTCGGGCCGCGTTGAGACGCTCGATTACAAGTCGGTGCGCTATCCGGGGCATCGCGACCTGATGCAGTTCCTGCTCGAAGACCTCCGCCTGTCCACGGACCGCGATACGCTGAAGACGATCATGCGCCGCTCGGTGCCGTCGACGGCTCAGGACGTCGTGCTGGTGTTCATCACCGTGACGGGCGTGCGCGACGGACAACTGGTGCAGGAAGTGTTCACGCGCAAGATTTTTGCGAAGACGGTCTGCGGCGTGCCGATGAGCGCGATCCAGATCACCACGGCGGGCGCGATGTGCGCGGTGCTCGATCTGTTCCGTGAGAAGAAGCTGCCGCAAAGCGGCTTCGTGCGTCAGGAGCAGGTGGCGCTGCGCGATTTCCTCGCGAACCGCTTTGGTCAGCTGTACGAAGGCCGCGCGCTCGACGCGATGGCGACTGTCTGACGTCGAGAAGGACACCAGCCGGACCGAGGGCCAGTTTGACTGATTGAGGCTTCAGAGAGAGCCGTTTGTATATCAGGCGAGAGCGAAGCGGGCGTTCAACCTTTAACAGTTGACGCCCGCTTTGTCGTTTACCCCGTCGCGTTTGCTGGAAATATGGACGGGTTACACAGGCATCGGCGGCAGAATCATGCCGGGCGGCTGCGGCGTCTGCACGATCCGCGCGAGCAGCGCGTCGTAATCGGCAGATGCGGGTGCCGTATTGTCAAACTTCAGAAGGCCGTCGCACGCGTCGCCCGTCGGCACGAAGCGGCGCTGCCTGTATTCGTCCCAATGCGCGAGCTTGTAGGCGTCGTTCGGATTGCCGCGCGCGGCGATCCGCTCGCGCGCCGTTTCTTCCTCTGTCGACACCCACACGACGCTGATATTCACGTCCCTCGGCACGCCGAGCCACACGTGATCGAAGAGCTTGCGCTCGTGCACTTCGCGCGACAGCGGGCCGACGGCGATCACGCCGATGCCCAGCCGGAGGTTCTCGGCGGCCGTGTCGAACAGCCCGCGGTACTCCGGGTCGCGAAAGTGCTGCAGGAACAGCGGGCTGTCGCGATCGTTCGGATCGCCCGTCAGCGCGCCGATCGCGGCCGCGCTGTAGACGCCGTATAGCGTGTCCTTGTCGAGCAGGCAAAAGGCCTGGCCGGTTGCCCTCATCAATGGGCCGATCAGCCGTTTGGCGAGCGTCGTCTTGCCGGTGCCTGCATGGCCACAGATAAAAACCAGATGCGTCACGTCGATGAATCCCGGTGGTGAAGGTAAGAGGGCGGTACCGCCGTTCGCGAGCCGCCGCAACCGATCTTGAATGGGATGGCGGCACGTCGCAACCCCTATGCCATCTGGCCAGATTGACTGCGCGAATCTGTTTGATATCATTGCTATCACACGTGTGGCGGGGAATTGAAATGGCAAATCTTTTGGTCCGAAATCTGGACGATGCGTTGGTGCAGAACCTGCGTGAGCAGGCCGCGGCTCACGGGCGCAGCGTCGAAGCAGAGCATCGGGAAATCCTGGCGCAGGCGCTCTTTCAGCCCAAGAAGCTCAGCTTCGCGGAATTGCTGATGAGCATGCCCGACGTCGGCGACGACGCCGACTTCGAGCGCCGCAATGACGTAACTGACGATAGCGGGGGACCGGGTGTATTTGATTGATACCAATGTAATCAGCGAAATGCGCAAGAGCAGTCGCGCCAATCCAGGCGTGCAGGCTTTTTTCGAAGCGGCGAAGGAAGGCGGGCATCGCCTGTATCTGTCG
Organism: Paraburkholderia hospita; assembly: GCF_002902965.1. Lineage (GTDB taxonomy): Bacteria > Pseudomonadota > Gammaproteobacteria > Burkholderiales > Burkholderiaceae > Paraburkholderia > Paraburkholderia hospita. The sequence continues at coordinate 1,591,851 of NZ_CP026105.1, forward strand.
GTGGTGACGGTCGGCGAACTGCGGCGCGGCGTCGACCTGATCCGGCATCGGGGCGACAAGTTCCAGGCGTTGCGCCTGGAAGGCTGGCTCGACACGATCATGAATTCGTTCGGCAGCCAGATCCTGAATGTCGGCACCGACGTCGCGCAGACGTGGGGCCATCTGCGCGTGCCGGATCCCGAGCACTCGCTGGACAAGCTGATCGCGGCGACGGCCCTGATCTACAACCTGACTGTCGTGACGCGCAACGTGGCAGACTTCGATGGCACGGGCGCACGGGTGCTGAATCCGTTCCAGCTTCTTGACGCATGACCTGTCCTGCATAGCGACGGGTAGTGGCGCATGACGGCAAAACCAATCGACCAGCAGGGAAGGCGAACCATGCAACGGGGAGACGAACGATGACACGCACGCAAAGCCGCGCGTCGCGGGCAGCGATCAAGGTCATGGCGGCAGCTTCGGGCGCTGCCGCCGCTGCCATCATTGCCGCGCTTCTCTCCGGCTGCGCAGCAACGCCCGCCGACAAGGTGCCATTCAAGGACGTCCCCGCTGATCGCATCGTCAAGCAGGGCTACACGCAGCCAGGCGCCGACAAGGTCGCCGTCGATCTACGTCGCGAGCGGAGCGATAACGTGATCGTGCGGTTTCGCGACGCGCTCGTGTATGTCGACGGCGAGCGGGTCGCGGACATCATGAACGGCGAGCACATCGTCTTCTGGCTCACGCCCGGCACGCATCGCATCGGCGTGTCGACGCAGTTCGATCCCGTCGTCGAGATCAACTTCATCGTCACGTCCGACAGCCGCTACTCGAATCGCGCCAGCGTCTCGTTCAAGGACGATCACCGGATCATGCTGCGGCGCGTCGCCAATTGATTGAAGGTGAGTGAATGAGCCGGGCTCGGCGCGGCGTTGACAATTCGACACAGCGTATCGGTTCAACTCCACGTAACATCGCAGCTTGACACCGCGCGCCGCGCGGCTTTGCATTGGGACCGGGACCGAAGGAGACATCGGCTCGCCCATCGCGACTAACAATTTGTAATCCGCAAAGCCGATTCGTATTCAAGGTATTCAATCATGCTGATCAACTGCGCCGCGTACCAGGACGGCCGCAAACTGGCCGACATCGAAATCGACGACATCAGCGTCTATGTCGCCAAACCCGAATGCTTCGTCTGGGTCGCGCTGAAAGATCCCGGCCCCGGCGAACTCGAAGTGATGAAGCACGAATTCGGGCTGCACGAACTGGCCGTCGAGGACGTGCGCCATGGTCATCAGCGTCCGAAGATCGAGGAGTACGGCGACTCGCTGTTCGCCGTCATGCACACCATCGAAACCGACGACGACGGCGAATTCGTGATCGGCGAAGTCGACGTATTCGTCGGCTCGAACTATGTGCTGTCGGTGCGGCGCGGTACGCGTCACGGGTTTCAGGAGGTCCGCGCGCGTTGCGAGCGCGAGCCGCAACTGTTGAAGGAAGGGTCGGCGTTCGTGCTGTACGCGCTTGCCGACAATGTCGTCGACCGGTACTTCCCGATTCTCGAAGCAATCGGTACCGAGATCGAGGAAATCGAAGACCGTATCTTCGACAAGCACGACCTGTCCGCGTCGCGCGCGATCATCGAAGACCTGTACTCGTTGAAGCGCCGTCTCGTGATGCTCCAGCATCACATCGCGCCGTTGCTAGAAGGCATCAGCAAGCTGACGGGCGGGCGCATCCCCGCTATCTGCGTCGGCATGCAGGCGTACTTCCGCGATGTGTACGATCACCTGGACCGCAGCGTGCGGACCATCGAAGGCCGCCGCGAAATGATCGTCACGGCCATCCAGGTCAACCTCGGCATGATCTCGCTTGCGGAGAACGAGGTGACCAAGCGTCTCGGCTCGTTTGCCGCGCTGTTCGCCGTGCCGACCATGATTGCCGGCATCTACGGGATGAACTTCGAGCACATTCCCGAGCTGCATTTCCAGTACGGTTATCCCGTCTGCGTCGCGGCGATGGTGGTGGTCGATCTCATCTTGTACTTTCGCTTCAAGAAAGCGAACTGGCTGTGAAGCGGGCTGTAAAGCGCGTTGTAAAGCGCGCGGCCCGTCTCGACGAATCGCTCAGCGCTTCGTCAACGCGAGCCGCACACCCAGGCCGATAAAGCCCGCGCCGATCACCCGGTCGATCCACCGCCGCACGGAAGGCCGCGAGTTCACGGCGCGCGCCGCCGTCGCGGCGAGCCACGCGATCACGCAGTCGTTGAAAAGCCCGAGCGTCACGAACACGGCACCGAGCACGAGAAACGCCAGCGTCTTGTGCGGGCTGTCGGCGCTGACGAACTGCGGGAAGAACGCGATATAGAACAGCAGCACCTTCGGGTTCGACGCGTTCGTCACGAAGCCGCGAAACAGCAGCGTGCCGCGCGACAGACGCGGCATGCCCGGTGCCGCTTCGCCCTTGACCACGGCGGCCGCCGTGGGCCACAGCATCCGCAAGCCGAGATACATCAGATACGCGGCGCCGATCCACTTGATCGCATTGAAAGCGCCCGGCGACGCCGCCAGCAGTGCCGTGATGCCGAGCGCGCAGGCAACGGTATGCATGCAGCCGCCGAACGCGACACCGAGCGCGGAAAGCATGCCCGCGCGCCGTCCCTGGGCGATGCTCTGGCCGGCGACATACGCGATGTCCGGTCCGGGCGTCAGATTGAGCACGGTGACGGCGACGAGAAACAGCGGGAACTGGCTGATACCCAACATGGCAACCTCGTGGCAACTCTGCAGATGAATACACGGCCGGCCTCGATGCCGCGAGCAGCGGCAACCGATGACCAGGCCATTCGGTCCATGATACCCCGTCCCATCTGTTGCGCAGATCCCGATGGCAAGCGCTATTTAACTTGCAGCACGCGCAATTAAGCGCCAGCATATGCGACCTGCCTGCCACATAACTTGCGGCTCGCGGGAAGATAGGGAAGCAGCAGTAAGGCAATACCGGCGCGTTCCAGCGCCGTGCATCAACGAACGCCGCTGCGAACAGGACGCGAGCCTTTGCACGGGCCGCGTCGTTCGCACAGGCCGACCAACGCAGAACAAGCGAGCCATTCTTGCAACGACGACATTCGCCGTACCGCCGAAGCTTCACGGCAAGCCCTGCGTTCAGCCGCGCGCTGCACGTCGGGGTGCGCTGTGCAGCGCAGCACTGTCAGTCGTTGACACTGCGAACAGGCGCCGCCGAGAATAGCGCTCGCAAACGTTTGCGGACAATCAAAAAACGGGCTCGCACGAGTCCAACAACTGGAGATACTGCATGAACCAACGCATTCGCCGCCGCGTTTTGACCACCGCCGTCGTGCTCACGGCAGCCGCCGCGATGCCATTCTCGTCGGCCTGGGCCCAGGCCGCGAAGAAACCCAAAGTCGCGCTCGTGATGAAGTCGCTCGCCAACGAGTTCTTCCTCACCATGGAAACGGGCGCGAAGGACTACCAGAAGCACAACGCCAACCAGTTCGACCTGATCACGAACGGCATCAAGGATGAGACCGACACGGCGAACCAGATCCGCATCGTCGAGCAGATGATCGTGTCGAAGGTCGATGCGATCGTGCTCGCGCCGGCCGATTCGAAGGCGCTCGTGCCCGTGGTCAAGAAGGCGGTGGATGCCGGCATCATCGTCGTGAACATCGACAACAAACTCGATCCCGACGTGCTGAAGTCGAAGGATCTGAACGTGCCGTTCGTCGGCCCGGACAACGCGAAGGGCGCCGAGAAAGTTGGCGACTATCTGGCCAAGAAGCTGAAGTCGGGCGACGAGGTCGGCATCATCGAAGGTGTGTCGACCACGACCAACGCGCAGCAGCGCACGGCGGGCTTCAAGACGGCAATGCAGAAGGTCGGCGCGAAGGTCGACTCGGTGCAATCGGGCGAATGGGAAATCGACAAGGGCAATGCGATCGCGTCGTCAATGCTTAATGCATATCCGAACATCAAGGCGTTGCTGTGCGGTAACGACAACATGGCGATCGGCGCGGTGTCGGCCGTGCGCGCGGCGGGCAAGCAGGGCAAGGTCTATGTGGTCGGCTACGACAACATCAACGCGATCAAGCCGATGCTGAAGGATGGCCGCGTGCTCGCCACGGCTGACCAGTACGCCGCCAAGCAGGCCGTGTTCGGCATCGACGTCGCGCTCAAGGCGATTTCCGAGCACAAGAAGCAGTCAGACCTGTCGGGCGTCGTCGAAACGCCTGTCGATCTCGTCACGAAGTAACGGCCCGCGCGGGCGTCGGACGGCACGCTGCCGGTGATGCGTGCCGGCCTCGCGCGAATGTTAACCAAACGCTCAAGAAATTCGCCGCGCCGCCGTTATGCCAGAGGTAAGCGTCATGACGACGAGCGACTCGCGCGAGGATGAGGAGGGACAACGCGCAGTCCGAAGCGTTCTGCTTCGGCATGCGCAGGGCTTGTTCCTCGCTTGTGCCTTTTTTGTGCCCGCTTGCCGCATGACTTGCGCGGCTGCCGGCCAGTGCCGCCTGACGTGATACCGGCCTTGCCGGATTCGCGCAGGCGCCGCGCGGCGGCTACGAGATCTGGATCACGATGGCATCAACCGACCAAGAAGCATTGCCTGCTGTGCTGTCCGTGAAGGGCATAGGCAAGACCTACGTCGAGCCTGTGCTGGCCGACGTCTCGCTGGCGTTGCACGCCGGGGAGGCGCTCGCGCTGACGGGCGAGAACGGCGCGGGCAAGAGCACGCTGTCGAAGATCGTCGGCGGGCTGGTCGATCCGACGACGGGCACGATGCAGCTCGAAGGCAAACCGTATGCGCCTGCGAGCCGCACGGAAGCGGAAGCGCTCGGCATCCGGATGGTGATGCAGGAACTGAATCTGCTGCCAACCTTGTCGGTCGCGGAGAACCTGTTTCTGAACCGTCTCCCGCGCAACGGTTTCGGCTGGATCGATCGCGCGAAGCTGCGCGAGGACGCGCGCGGGGCGATGGCGCAAGTCGGGCTGGAGGCGATCGACCCGGACACGCTGGTCGGCGAGCTGGGCATCGGCCATCAGCAGATGGTGGAGATCGCGCGCAACCTGATCGGCGATTGCCGCGTGCTGATTCTGGATGAGCCGACCGCGATGCTGACGGCCCGCGAAGTCGACTTGCTGTTCGAGCAGATCGACGCGCTGAAGGCACGTGGCGTCGCGCTCGTCTACATCTCACACCGGCTCGAAGAGCTGGCGCGCGTGGCCGAGCGGATCGCCGTGCTGCGCGACGGCAAGCTGGTGCGCGTCGACGCCATGGCGAACCTGACGAGCGACCAGATCGTGACGCTGATGGTCGGGCGCGAGCTTGGCGAACGGATCGATCTGGGCGTGCGCAACATCGGCGCGACGCTGTTGAAGGTCGAACGGATGAGCCGCGCGCCCGTGGTGCGCGACGTGTCGTTCGAGGTGAAGGCGGGCGAGATTTTCGGGGTCAGCGGACTGATCGGCGCGGGGCGCACGGAGCTGATGCGGCTGATCTACGGCGCGGACCAGAAGGACAGTGGCACGGTATCGCTGGCGGCTGCGCCGGGTGCCGCGCCCACTCCCGTGCAGATCGACACGCCTGCCGACGCCGTGAAGCACGGCATCGCGCTGATCACGGAAGACCGTAAGGGCGAAGGCCTGCTGCTGCCGCAGCCGATCGCGGCGAACGTGTCGCTGGGCAATCTGCGCAGCGTCGCGCGGCATGGCATCGTTGACGCGAAGCGCGAGAATGCGCTGGCGAAGAAGCAGATCGACGCGATGCGAATCCGCACGTCGGGGCCGGCGCAGCCGGTCGGCGAGCTGTCAGGCGGCAACCAGCAGAAAGTGGTGATTGGCCGCTGGCTTGCGCGCGATTGCAGGGTATTGCTATTCGACGAACCGACGCGCGGCATCGATGTCGGCGCGAAGTTCGATATTTATGGATTGATGGGCGCGCTGGCTCGTGATGGGCGCGCGCTGGTGGTCGTGTCGAGCGACCTGCGTGAACTGATGCTGATCTGCGACCGGATCGGCGTGATGTCGGCGGGACGAATGACGGGTGTGTTCAAACGGGACGAGTGGACCCAGGACGCGCTGCTCGCGGCGGCATTCGCGGGCTATCGCAATCGCGAGGCGCTGCTGCACACGCACGACACCGACGAGGGAGAAACTCAGTCATGAACGACCAACGGGTCACGGACAAGGATTCGACGGCGAGCGCCGGCGCTGCCTCGGCGCCCGCCGCCGATCCGTCGGCGCCGCTCGCCAGCGGCAAGCCGGCGGGCACGCGTCTGGGTTTTTCGAACTATCTTGGCCTGATGGGCGCGCTGATCGCGATGATCGCGCTGTTCTCGGTGCTGAGCTCGCATTTCCTGACCTACGAGACGTTCGTCACGATCGCGAACCAGATTCCCGATCTGGTCGTGATGTCGGTGGGGATGACCTTCGTGCTGATCATCGCGGGCATCGACCTGTCGGTGGGCTCGGTGCTGGCGCTCGGCGCGTCGGTCGTGAGCGTCGCGGCGCTGAAGTGGCAGCTCGGTCCGTTCGCGGCGGCGGTGCTGGGTCTCGCCGCGGCGGCGCTGACGGGCACGGTCACGGGCGCGGTGACGGTGGGCTGGCGGATTCCGTCGTTCATCGTGTCGCTCGGCGTGCTGGAAGCGGCGCGCGGGTTGGCTTACCAGATGACGAACTCGCGCACCGCCTATATCGGCGACGCGTTCGACTTTCTGTCCAACCCGATCGCGCTGGGCATTTCGCCGGCCTTCCTGATCGCGGTGGCCGTGATGATCATCGCGCAACTGGTGCTCACGCGCACGGTGTTCGGCCGCTATCTGGTCGGCATCGGGACGAACGAGGAAGCGGTGCGGCTCGCGGGCGTGAACCCGAAGCCGTACAAGGTGATCGTATTTGCATTGATGGGCGCGCTGTCCGGGCTCGCGGCGCTGTTTCAGATTTCGCGTCTGGAAGCGGCTGACCCGAACGCGGGCGCCGGGGTGGAGTTGCAGGTGATCGCGGCTGTCGTGATCGGCGGCACGAGTCTGATGGGCGGGCGCGGGTCGGTGATCAGCACGTTTTTCGGCGTGTTGATCATATCGGTGCTGGCGGCGGGCCTCGCGCAGATCGGCGCGAACGAGCCGACCAAACGGATCATCACGGGCGCCGTGATCGTGGTCGCGGTCGTGCTGGACACGTATCGCAGCAGGCGCAAACGCAGTTGAAACAGGGGCCGCCGTGGCGCGGGACGGCGGACACCCAGTAAGAACTAACGAGAGCACCGCGGATGCAGCATGAGCTGCATTGGCCAGCAGTAAGAACAGGCAGGGGGTTTTCAGCTTATGGCGACGATCAAGGATGTGGCGGCCATAGCCGGCGTGTCGTTCACGACGGTATCGCATGTCGTGAACAATACGCGGCCGGTGTCGGCGGATGTGCGCTCGAAGGTCGAACTGGCGATCCGCCAGCTCAACTACGTGCCGTCCGCCGTCGCGCGGTCGCTGAAGGCACGCTCGACGGCGACGATCGGGCTCGTCGTGCCGAACAGCACGAACCCGTATTTCGCGGAAATGGCGCGCGGGATCGAGGATGGTTGCGCGCGCAATGGCTATTGCCTGTTCTTCTGCAACTCGGACGACGATCCGGCGAAGCAGCGCAATTATTTGCGGGTGCTGCAGGAAAAGCGCGTCGACGGGCTGATCGTCGCGTCGGCGGGCGACGACGCGACGCTCGCCAAGACCCTGGCCGATTCGCGCGAGCCGCTGGTGATCGTCGACCGGAACATCGAAGGCATATCCGCCGATCTCGTGCAGATCGACCACGAAAAGGGCGCCTACCTCGCAACGCGCCATCTGCTGCAGCTCGGGCACTCGAAGATCGGCTGCATCACGGGCCCGGTCGAGACGGCCGTCAGCGCGATGCGCGTGCACGGCTTCATTCGCGCGATGGCCGAGCGTGGCATCGAGATCGCGCCGAACGGCATCGTCGAAAGCGACTTTTCGGGCAGCGGCGGATACCGCGCGGCGGGGCAACTGTTCGACACCGTGCAGCCGACCGCGATCTTCGCGGGCAACGACATGATGGGCATCGGCGCGCTGCGCGCGGCGGCCGAGCGCGGCCTGCGCGTGCCGCAGGACTGCTCGGTGATCGGCTTCGACGACATCGAACTGGGGCGCTTCACGTATCCGGCGCTGTCGACGGTCGGCCAGTCGGTGCGCGCGCTCGGCGAAATGGCGGCGCAGACGCTGATCGAGCGCATCAGCGGCACGCCGGTGGGCACACCCACGGGCGCCGCGTTCCGGCGCCGCGTGATCGCGCCGCGCCTGATCCTGCGCGAATCGACGGCGGCTTTTGCCGGCGCGCGTCGCGGGGTCAAGGCGGCCTGAGCGCAGCCGCGGCGCACGCATGACGAATGCGGGCGCAACGAGGAAGCACCCGGTTGGCAACCACAGGAGGCAACCGTGGCAACGAATGAAGCGCGCGGCCACGTAACCGTGGTCGGCAGTCTGAATATGGATCTCGTCGCGCGTGCGCCGCGCCTGCCGCAGCCCGGCGAAACGCTCGCGGGCCACGCGTTCGCGCAGGTCGCGGGCGGCAAGGGCGGCAATCAGGCCGTCGCCGCGGCCCGCCTCGGCGCGCAGGTGTCGATGCTCGGCTGTGTCGGCGCCGATGGGAACGGCGCGCAACTGCGCGCGGGCCTCGAATCGGAACGCATCGACTGCACCGCGCTTGAAACGAGCGCGACGGCACCGACAGGCGTCGCGCTCATCATCGTCGACGACGGCAGCCAGAACGCGATCGTCATCATCGCGGGCAGCAACGGCGAGGTGACGCCCGCGACGATCGCGCGGCACGAAGCCGCGCTGGCTGCGGCGCAGGTCGTGATCTGCCAGCTGGAGACGCCGCCCGCCGCCGTGCATGCGGCGCTGGCCGCCGCGCGACGGCTCGGCAAGACCGTCATTCTCAACCCCGCACCCGCTACGGGCCCGCTGCCCGCAGACTGGCTGCCTCTCATCGACTATCTGATTCCGAACGAACTCGAAGCCGCGACGCTGACGGGCTTGCCTGTCACGTCTCCCGCTGAGGCGAACGCCGCCGCCGACGCATTGCGCCGCGCTGGCGTCCGCAACGTGATCGTGACCATTGGTGCGCAAGGCGTCGTGGCCGCGCTCGGCGAGGCGGCGCCACAGCATTTCGATGCACCGCGCGTCAAGGCCGTCGATACGACGGCTGCAGGCGACACGTTCATCGGCGGCTTTGCCGCGCAACTGGCGCGCGGCGCGGATGTCGCCGACGCGATCCGCTTCGCGCAGCGCGCCGCGTCGATTTCGGTGACGCGCGCCGGCGCGCAACCGTCCATTCCTACCCGAGCCGAAGTCGGCGGCGCCTGACACGCACGACGCTCGAAGCCAACGGGCGCAGCGTCGCCCGTTGTCGCTTGTAATACTTACAGTCCCTTCCAGTCTATTTCCTCAGACCATATAGAAGCTTCAAGTCTTCCGTCGATGTGCCGTAAACGCAGTCAGAGCGCCATGATCCATAGCAAACGGCGCCGCGCACAACCACCGCATACGCAATGCGTTACGACGCGCCTCTCATCGACATCTCACAGGAAGAAGCATGAACAAGGGCATCACCATCAAGGCGCGAATCGGCCTGACGATGGCTTTTCTCGCCGCGTTGCTGGTCGCGATTGGCCTTCTCGGGCTGTTCGGCCTGAGCCGCTCGAACGAATCGATGCGCGACATGTACACGAACCAGATGCCGAGCGCCGTCGATATCGGCAACGCCGAGATTTACGCGGCGCGCGAGCGTCTCGCGCTGGATCGCGCGGCGTTCATGATCGGCACGCCGGAAGCGGCCTCGACGCTGGAGCGCGCCCGTTCGATGCGCACGTTGTCGGATGAATGGTGGAAACGTTATCTGTCGCTGCCGCGCGAAAGCGAAGAAGATCGCCTCGCGCAGGAAGCCTCGGGCAAGCGGGACGCGCTGCATCAGGTGATGGAGTCCTTCTACGCAATCGTTAGCGCAAACGATCAACCGAAAATCCTCGACGGCGCGAAGCGTCTGCAAGCCGCCTATAACGACCTCTCCACGGCCGACGACACGCTGCGCAAATACCAGTTCGAACAGGCAAAAGATGGCTTCGACAGCGCGCAGTCGAGCTTCTCGACGTTCCGCGTGTTTAGCATCATCGGACTCGCCGCGGGTGTGCTCGCCGCGCTCTTTTCGTACTTCACGCTGCGCGGCGCGATTGCAGGGCCGCTGTCGGAAGCGCTCGGGCACTTCGACGCGATCGCCTCGGGCGATCTGCGCCGTCCCATCGTCCCGACCTCGCGTGACGAAATGGGCCAGCTGATTGAAGGCATCGGCAAGATGCAGCGCAGCCTGACGGAGACCGTGCGGTCCGTGCGTTCGGGCAGCGAGTCGATCGCGACGGCCACGCGCCAGATCGCGGCGGGCAATATCGACCTGTCGTCGCGCACGGAAGAGCAGGCGTCGGCTCTGCAGGAAACGGCATCGAGCATGGAAGAGCTCACGGGCACCGTGAAGCAGAACGCCGACAATGCCCGCCAGGCGAGCGCGCTCGCGGCGAATGCGTCGGATATCGCCAATAAGGGCAGCTCGGTGGTCGGCCAGGTGGTCGGCACGATGGGCGACATCAACCAGAGCTCGGCGAAGATCGCGGACATCATCGCGATCATCGAAGGCATTGCGTTCCAGACCAACATTCTCGCGTTGAACGCGGCCGTCGAAGCGGCCCGCGCGGGCGAGGAAGGCCGCGGCTTCGCGGTGGTCGCGGGCGAAGTGCGCAGCCTTGCGCAGCGCTCGTCGGCGGCGGCGAAGGAGATCAAGGAACTGATCGATACGTCGGTCGAGCGCGTGCAGGTGGGCTCGGCGCTGGTCGACGAAGCGGGCCGCACGATGACGGAGATCATCAGCGCGGTGCAGCGCGTGACGGACATCATGGGCGAAATCGCCGCGGCATCCGAGGAGCAGAGCAGCGGCATCGACCAGGTCGCACGCGCTGTCACGCAGATGGACGAAGTGACGCAGCAGAACGCGGCGCTCGTGGAGGAAGCGGCGGCGGCTGCGTCGTCGCTGGAAGAGCAGGCGGCCAAGCTGCGCACGACCGTTTCCGTGTTCCAGGTCGACGAATCGGGCGGGGGCGGCGCATTTGCCGCCACGCCGGCGAAGCGCGCCACGCGTCACGCCGCGCCCGTCAGCGCGCGCCGCAGGGTCGCGCCGTCGATGCCCGCGGTGAACCCGGCGCCCGCCGCGCCGGCCGCTGCGTCCGCATCCGCGCCCGCCCGTGCGGCAGCGGCGCCGCAAAAAGTGGCGGCGACATCGGATGCGGATTGGGAAACTTTCTGACGCACCAAAACTGGGCTTGCGAGGCGGCATGCACCGCCATGCGTGAGCGAGCGCTTCGTCCGCTGGCGCGGACGGTTGCGTAGTGATGCAGAACCGGGGACGACTGCCCATGCCAGGGCAGTCGTCTTTTTCTTTTTGGCGCACGCCGAACCCGACCCGGCGCGTAATTGTTCCGGTACATTGACGAACGCGGTGGCGAACCGGCCGCCCGATGTCGTCATGCATCGTCCCACGCCGCATGACAGCATGCAGACCGTATGACGTGAAGGCCGTGCGGCAACCCTCGTCGTGGCCTTTGCGTTGCCGCAACGCCATGCGCCGTTGCATCTGCCTCGCCACGCCACGCCCCAACAGCCAACAGGGAAACGACATGACGGATCATGACCTCGCGCAACGCCTCGTGCATGCGCGCCGCCAGCACCGCGCCATCGGCACGCTGCCGCTCGACACCCTTCCTCCCGATGCCGCCACGGCCTACGCGATCCAGCAGGCGGTGATTGCGGGCCTGGGCGGCACGACGGGCGCCTGGAAAATCGGTGCCAAAGCGCCGGGCGGCTCGACCTCGGGTGCGCCGATTCCGGCTGCGTTGACGGTCGCGTCGCCGGCGCGGCTCGAACATGGTGCATTTTTCCGCGTGCTGCTGGAGCTGGAGGTCGCGTTCCGCTTTGCCGAGCCGATCGAGCCGCAAGGCCAGGCCTATGCGCGCGATGAAGTGCTCGCGCGCGTCGGTTCGGTGCTGCCCACCATCGAGATCGTCGACAGCCGTTTTGCCGAATGGCCGAACATCGCGCCGCTCGCGCAACTCGCCGACGCCCAGAACAATGGCGCACTGGTGACGGGGCATCCCGTGCCTTATGCGTCGATCGCGCGCTCGTTCGATTTCGTTTCGCCCGAGCTCGAACTGACGTTCGACGGCAAGTCGCTCGTGCCCGAATCGCCGGGCAATCCGGCAGGCGACCCGCGCGAGCTGCTGGTGTGGTTCGTCAACCATTGCGCGGCCATGGGTATCACGATCGAACCGGAATGGACCATTACGACGGGCTCGTATGTGGGCGCGCATCGCGTCGATGGCCCGGGCCGCGTATATGGCCATATCGACGGACTGGGTGAAGTCGAAGTCGAGTTGACGTAAACCACTAACGTACCACTGCGCGTCGAACGCCACCTTCATCCCACCCCATGCGGCAGCGGCACGTCGATGACGTTCCGCTGCATGCGCATGCACCCATGCCCGCCTGCACCGGCACTGTCGACCATGAACGGCAGGCGAAGACGGGCGAACATCTGGTTACATCCATCTATTCAGATACGCGCTGCACACGTCGTCATACAGACATGAACGAGCGTGCATGCTGACCCTGCGCACATCATGGATTTTGACGTCGCGCAACGTTTGCGACGTCGGGAGCATGCAGTCGTGCGTATGCAGGTTTGCGTTGAACGAAATGACATACGCGCTGACGAACAGCAGGAAATGCGCGTTGGCGCACATGCGAAACATGTAACACAGCGAGCGCGCTGTCGTCGCAAGCACCGATGCGCGCGTTATGGCGGAAAGGACGGCAGCGACGCTGTCGAAGCATGAAGCATCGCGACGATGGAAGTGAGTCACATGCACTGCACGTACATGCAAGACGAAGTAATGTGTGGACGTAATGTGGTCAGGCAGACAGCGTGCTACGTGGGTCTTTTGCGAATGTGCGTAAAAGTGCAGGAAACGGTAATGCAGGAAACGCGAGTGCAGGGAACGCGAGTGCAGGGAACGCGAGTGCAGGGAACCGCGCGATGCCACATGGTTCGTACGTCATGCGACAGATGAAGTGCGGGGAAGGAACGCAGGATGCAATGCAGCACTGCCGGTCATATTCCGCGCGGTGTGGGCAATGATTGTAGGTGACCGAATTTGCGTCATCAAGCAGGGGTAGGACAGTGCTAGCTGTGGCGCGATTTTCACAACGTAGTTCGTGAAAAAAAATTTAAAAGGGTTTAGGATGAATTCGAGCGATGTCGTTTCCTGATAGCGCGCCGCGCACGACATCGTCCCAGACTTCGGCGAGGAGGTAGCATGGATATCTACAGCAGTTTCGCGACCCGCTTCGAGAAAACACGAGAGGAGGAACTTTCGCTCGAGGAGTATCTCGCGCTCTGCAAAGAAAATCCCGCCGCGTACGCCACGGCCGGCGAACGCATGTTGACGGCAATCGGGGAACCGGAACAGATCGACACTCGTAACGATCCGCGCACTTCGCGCATCTTCGCGAACAAGGTCATCAAGGTATACCCCGCGTTCCGTGAGTTCTACGGAATGGAAGACGTGATCGAGCAGGTGGTCGCCTACTTCAGGCATGCTGCCCAGGGGCTCGAAGAAAAGAAGCAGATTCTGTATCTGTTGGGCCCGGTGGGCGGCGGCAAGTCGTCGATCGCCGAACGGCTCAAGCAGCTGATGGAACGCGTGCCGTTCTATTCGATCAAGGGTTCGCCCGTCAACGAATCGCCCCTCGGGCTGTTCGATTATGACGAGGACGGTCCTATCCTCGAAGAGCAGTACGGCATACCGCGCCGCTACCTGAAGAACATCCTCAGCCCGTGGGCGGTCAAGCGTCTGCACGAGTACAACGGCGACATCCGCAAGTTCCGCGTGGTACGCCGCTACCCATCCATCCTGCGGCAGATCGGCATTGCGAAGACCGAGCCTGGCGACGAAAACAATCAGGACATTTCGTCGCTCGTCGGCAAGGTCGATATCCGCAAGCTCGAACAGTATGCGCAGGACGATGCGGATGCATACAGCTATTCCGGCGGCCTGTGCCTCGCGAACCAGGGCTTGCTCGAGTTCGTCGAAATGTTCAAGGCGCCGATCAAGGTGCTGCACCCGCTGCTCACGGCCACCCAGGAAGGCAACTTCAAGGGCACGGAAGGCTTCGGTGCGATCCCGTTCGACGGTGTCATCCTCGCTCACTCGAACGAGTCCGAATGGAAGGCGTTCCGCAACAACCGCAACAACGAAGCACTGCTCGACCGTATCTTCGTCGTGAAGGTGCCGTACTGCCTGCGCTACTCGGAAGAGATGAAGATCTACGAGAAGCTGCTGCGCAATTCGTCGCTGTCCAACGCCGTGTGCGCGCCGGGCACGTTGAAGATGATGTCGCAGATGTCGGTGCTCACGCGCCTGCAGGAACCGGAGAATTCGAGCCTCTTTTCGAAGATGCAGGTGTATGACGGCGAGAACCTGAAGGACACCGATCCGAAGGCGAAGTCGTATCAGGAGTATCGCGATTTCGCGGGCGTCGACGAAGGCATGACGGGTGTGTCCACGCGCTTTGCGTTCAAGATACTCTCGCGCGTGTTCAACTTCGACACGACGGAAGTCGCGGCGAATCCGGTGCACCTGATGTACGTGCTCGAACAGCAGATCGAGCGCGAGCAGTTCCCGCCGGAAACCGAGCAGAAGTATCTGTCGTTCATCAAGGACGTGCTCGCGTCGCGTTATGCGGAATTCATCGGCAAGGAGATTCAGACCGCGTATCTGGAGTCGTATTCCGAGTATGGGCAGAACATTTTCGATCGCTATGTGACGTACGCCGACTTCTGGATTCAGGACCAGGAGTTCCGCGACCACGACACAGGCGAGAGCTTCGACCGCGCGTCGCTCAATGCCGAACTGGAGAAGATCGAGAAGCCTGCCGGTATCAGCAACCCGAAGGACTTCCGCAACGAGATCGTCAATTTCGTGTTGCGCGCGCGTGCCGCGAACGGGGGCAAGAATCCCGCGTGGATCAGCTATGAAAAGCTGCGCGTCGTGATCGAAAAGAAGATGTTCTCGAATACGGAAGAACTTCTGCCCGTCATCTCGTTCAATGCGAAAGGGTCGGCGGAGGAACAGCGCAAGCACGAGGACTTCGTCAACCGCATGGTCACCAAGGGCTATACGCCGAAGCAGGTGCGGCTCTTGTGCGACTGGTATCTGCGGGTGCGCAAGTCGTCATGAAATGCGTAGCGCAAAGCTCGCTCGAACGGGTTCGCTTCACCCGGTTCGCGCGAGCCTCCTGCGAGGCGCGAGCCGCATGGACATAAGGTTGCATGCGCAACTTGCGCCCCGCGTATTCCAAATCGGAGCGGGAGACTGGATGTGCTTCATCAAATCATCGACCGCAGGCTGGCAGGCAAGAACAAGAGCATTGCAAACCGCGAACGCTTTCTGCGTCGCGTAAAGGGATACATTCGGCGCGCTGTTTCGGAAGCGGTGCGCGACCGTAGTATCAAGGATATTCAGAACACCCAGAGCATCACGATTCCGCGCAAGGACATCGCCGAGCCTTCGTTCCGGCATGGTCCGGGCGGCAAGCGCGAAATGGTGCACCCGGGTAACGCCGACTATATCCGCGGCGACAAGATCCAGCGTCCGCAAGGAGGCGGCGGCAGCGGCGGCGGTGGCAGCGCCAGCAACGAAGGCGATGGGCAGGACGATTTCGTCTTCGAACTGAGCCGCGAAGAGTTCATGCAGTACTTCTTCGACGATCTCGAACTGCCGCGTCTCGTGAAGACCCATCTGCTTGCCGTGCCGACGTGGAAGAGCATTCGCGCGGGCTGGGCTGCGGAAGGCACGCCGAACAACATCGACGTGGTGCGTTCGCTGCGCAGCGCGTTGGGCCGGCGTATCGCGCTCGGCGCGCCACTCGTCAATGAACTCCACGAACTCGAAAAACAGCTCGAAGAGATGAAGGCGGACCCCGCCGACCGTCGCGACGAGATCAAGGTGCTCGAAGACGAGATCCATCATCTGCGCGGCCGCATCTGGCGCATTCCATTTATCGACCCATTCGATCTGCGTTACGTGAACCGCGTGAAGCAGCCGCAGCCGTCCAGCCAGGCCGTGATGTTTTGTCTGATGGATGTGTCGGGGTCGATGGACGAGCAGCGCAAGGATCTCGCCAAACGCTTCTTCATCCTGCTGTATCTGTTCCTCAAGCGTAACTACGAGAAGATCGAGGTGGTGTTCATCCGCCACCATACGCGTGCCGAAGAAGTCGACGAAGACACGTTCTTCCATTCGACAGAGAGCGGCGGCACGGTCGTGTCGAGCGCGCTGGAACTGATGCAGAAGATCCTCGACGAACGCTACTCGCCTACTGAATGGAATATTTACGGCGCACAGGCTTCGGACGGCGACAACTGGACCGACGACTCGCCGAAGTGCCGCAAGATACTCAGAGATGACATTCTCGAGAAGGTGCGGTATTTTGCGTACATTCAGGTGACGCCTGAAGAGCAGAACCTGTGGCTCGAATATGCGCAACTCGCGCTGTCGCAGCCGCATATGGCGATGAAGAAGGTCGAAACAGCGGCGGATATCTATCCCGTGTTCCGCGAGCTGTTCGAAAAGCAGGTGGAAGCCGCATGACGACTCGTCACCTGCACAACGAGGCGCGAGGGTACGAGCCCGAGCGTAAGAAAGGCGTGCCGAAGCAGGGTAAGGCCGGGCATGCCGAGGCGAACACGGCACACGCGCAGGACGCGCGTGCGCCCGATGCCGGAGCAGGCGTAGTGCCTGACGCAGCTGCAGCACGGGGACCCACCGGGGCGCCCACCAAAGGGCAAAGGGAAGTCCGTATGAACGTTGCCGACAGAAGGCCGTTGCCGTGTCCGTCCGACTGGACCTTCGAGCTGATCGAAGAGTACGACACTCACATCTCGCATGTTGCGGAGCAATATGAACTTGATGTCTATCCAATCCAGCTCGAGCTCATCAGCGCTGAACAGATGATGGACGCGTACGCGTCCGTCGGCATGCCGGTCAATTACCGGCACTGGTCGTTCGGCAAACACTTTCTCGCCACTGAAAAAAGCTACAGACGCGGGCAAATGGGCCTCGCGTATGAGATCGTCATCAACTCCAACCCCTGCATCGCGTATCTGATGGAAGAGAACACGATGACGATGCAGGCGCTCGTCATCGCGCACGCGGCCTATGGGCATAACTCGTTCTTCAAGGGGAACTACCTGTTCCGTCTGTGGACGGATGCGCACGCGATCATCGATTACCTCGTCTACGCGAAGAACTACATCGCGGAGTGCGAAGAGCGTTTTGGCCTCGACCGCGTCGAGGAACTGCTCGACTCGTGTCACGCGCTGATGAACTACGGCGTGGACCGCTACAAGCGTCCGCAGAAGCTGTCGCTGCAAAAGGAGTTCGCCGCGCGCCGCGAGCGCGAAGCCTATCTGCAGTCGCAGGTGAATGAATTGTGGCGCACGCTGCCGAATCGTCACACGCCGCTGCCCGAGGAAGTGGACGAGCGCTATCCGCCGGAGCCGCAGGAGAACCTGCTGTATTTCGCGGAAAAGAACGCGCCGCTGCTCGAACCGTGGGAACGCGAAGTCATCCGGATCGTGCGCAAGGTTGGTCAGTACTTTTATCCGCAGCGTCAGACGCAGGTGATGAACGAAGGCTGGGCGACGTTCTGGCACTACACGCTGCTCAACACGATGTACAACGAGGGCAAGCTCGAAGACGGCTTCATGATGGAGTTCCTCCATTCGCACAGCAATGTCGTCTATCAACCGCCCGTGACCAAGCCGTATTACAGCGGCATCAATCCGTACGCGCTCGGCTTTTCGATGATGAGCGACATTCGGCGCATCTGCGAGAGCCCGACGGAAGAGGACCGCAAGTGGTTTCCGGAGCTCGCGGGCAGTCCGTGGTTGCAGGCGCTGCATTACGCCATGCGCAATTTCAAGGACGAGAGCTTTGTCGCGCAGTATCTGTCGCCGCATCTGATCCGTGAAATGCGGCTCTTCTCGGTGCTCGACGATGATATGCGCGATGCGCTCGAAGTTTCCGCGATACATGACGACAGCGGGTATCGGTATGTGCGTCAGGCGTTGTCGCGGCAGTACGATATGCATCATCGCGAGCCGAATATTCAGGTGTATTCGGTGAACACGCGCGGCGATCGTAGTCTGACGTTGCGGCATTTCATGAGCGATAACCGGCACCTGTCGGGTGATAGCGATGAAGTGCTCAAGCACATGGCGCGGTTGTGGCAGTTTGATGTGTACCTGGAAAGTGTCGATGAAAACGGCACGGTGAGGAAACGCTACGAATGCCGTTATACGGCGCCTGCCGTGCGGGTCTGAGTGGATCTTTCCGGCTGGCTTTGCCTTCGTGGCGCGGCCGGTTTGGTTGTTCTGGCGTTTGCGGGCATTCTGCTTTTGCCTTTATGCCTTTTCGCTGGCATCCGCGTTGCGGTGTCTGCCATTCAAGCGTCGCCCCTGTGCGGGGCGGCACCTACTTTTCTTTGCCGCCGCAAAGAAAAGTAGGCAAAAGAAAGCGGCTAACACCGCCAGTTCTAGTTCTTGCCTGAGGGCCCCCAAACGGTCCCGCGCTTCACACGGCAACCACGTGACTCATGTTTGTTGCCAACGCTCTCTCTGTGCGCCTCACCCGCTTCACGCACCCGCGTTGCAGCACACCGCGCCAGACATTCCTCTGCCGCCCAGGTGGCAAACTGTGTGTAGGCCGTAGCACTGCACACGCCTCACTTCGGACCCGATAGCGCGCGCATACCTCCATGTAAGAGCGCCAAGCTATACGACGCGACAACCTACACACAGTTTGCCACCTGGGCGGCAGAAACCATTCGCTGCCGCTAGCACGTGTGCGGGTGTCTGAAGCGGGTGAGGCGTTCATTCGAAGCGTTGGCAACGAGCACTAACCAGGGCACTGCCGTGTGAAGCATGGGGACGTTGGGGGCCCGTGGATAAGAACACGGGCTGGCGGTGTGAGCCGCTTTCTTTTGCCTACTTTTCTTTGCGGCGGCAAAGAAAAGTAGGTGCCGCCCCGCACAGGGGCGACGCATGAAGCACGAAGGCAAAACGCGGATGCCAGCACAGGGGCGACGCATGAACGGCAAACACCGTAACGCGGATGCCAGCGAAAACACGAGCAAACCAAACCAAACCAAACCAAACCGCTCACGCAACAAACCCCCGCATCGCGAATGCCAAAAAACCCTCCAGAACCGCACCCACGTGCCGTTATCCAACGATATCCGTTAAGATACCGACCGCGCAAAACCTTACATATCTATAGAATCTCGCACGCGTGCTGCAACCCGGTTGCAACGAGACCGAAACCTGGATGCAAACCAGGTTGGAGCGCAAAACAAAGCGGCGTTCGACCGCTAAAACCTTAAGAAGGGACCGACCCAGCATGACCGACACGACCATCTTCACTCCCTCCGACACCCGGCGCCGCATCTTTGCGATCGTCGGCGCTTCGTCGGGCAATCTCGTCGAGTGGTTCGATTTCTACGTCTACTCGTTTTGCGCGCTGTACTTCGCGCCGGCGTTCTTTCCGAAGGGCGATACCACGGCACAGCTGCTGAATACAGCGGGCGTGTTCGCCGCGGGCTTCCTGATGCGCCCGATCGGCGGCTGGTTCTTCGGGCGCCTCGCGGACAAGCGCGGTCGTCGCTTCGCGATGATGGTGTCGGTGTTCATGATGTGCGGCGGCTCGCTCGTGATCGCCATGCTGCCGACCTATGCGCAGATCGGCGCGCTCGCGCCCGCGTTGCTGCTCGTTGCGCGCCTGTTCCAGGGTTTGTCGGTGGGCGGCGAGTACGGCACCAGCGCAACCTACATGAGTGAAGTCGCACTGAAGGGCCGTCGTGGATTCTTCGCGTCGTTCCAGTACGTAACGCTGATCGGCGGCCAGTTGTTTGCGCTGCTCGTGCTCGTGATCCTGCAGCAACTGCTGACGACGGAAGAACTCAAGGCCTGGGGCTGGCGCGTTCCGTTCGTGGTCGGCGCGCTTGCCGCGCTGGTCGCGCTGTACCTGCGCCGCTCGCTCGACGAAACGACCACGGCCGAGACGCGACAGCGCAAGGAAGCGGGCACGCTGCGCGGCATGTGGAAGCACAAGGGCGCGTTCTTCACGGTGCTCGGCTTCACGGCGGGCGGCTCGCTGATTTTCTACACGTTCACGACCTACATGCAGAAGTACCTCGTCAACACGGCGGGCATGCACCCGAAGACGGCCAGCAACGTGATGACGGGCGCGCTCTTCGTGTACATGATCATGCAGCCCGCGTTCGGCGCGCTGTCGGATCGCATCGGCCGCCGTCAGTCGATGCTGCTGTTCGGCTTCTTCGCGACGATCGGCACGGTGCCACTGCTGCACGCACTGAAGGACGTGACGAGCCCTGTGATGGCGTTCGTGCTGGTGGTGATTGCACTGGCTATCGTGAGCTTCTATACGTCGATCAGCGGCCTCATCAAGGCCGAGATGTTCCCGCCGGAAGTGAGGGCGCTCGGCGTCGGCCTGTCGTATGCCGTTGCCAATGCGATCTTCGGCGGCTCGGCGGAATATGTCGCGCTGTGGCTCAAGCAGGCGGGCAGCGAATCGATGTTCTACTGGTACGTGACCGTGCTGTGCGCGATTGCCGGCCTCGTGTCGTTCCGCATGCGCGATCCGTCGAAGGTAGGCTACCTGCGTAACGAGCCGTGATGCGTGCGGTCTGAAGCGCGAGGCTGAAATGCAAAAAGCGGCTCTTTGAAAGAGCCGCTTTTTTTTATGGTGCTTTTGACTGCTGCGCGATGCGCGCGAAAGACGCTCAGGGGAAGCGCGGCGCCGAAGGCGGCAGTCCGCCGCGCGACCTCATCGCGATGAACGCGCGCGCGATCAGCGACAGGTGATAGTAGAACCGCGTGTCGAAACCATATGCATACGCATACGGATGCTCGAACGCCACGCGCAGCGCCGCAAACGGCGCGTCATTCTTCGCGTACAACGACACGACGATGGGCGCGAGCCTTCGCAGCGCGAGCCGGCGAGCCGGTTCAAGCGACGCGTCGAGTTTGAGTGCCGTCACGAACTCGAAGGCCGTCCGCGAAGCGGCGAATGTCGAGCCGCGCGTGCTGTGCGAAATCGATACGTCTGTCTTGCGGTAGTACGACACATAGCGATGCAGGTAATACACCTGTGAAGCGGCAAGGCACAACTCCGAGCCGAACACGTAATCGCAGCACATGCCCACATCGTCGCGATAGCTGATGCGCTTGACGAGATCCGCATTCGCCATCCAGCCGTTGTTCGGGAACATCTGCACGAGACCCGTGCGTCCCGGCTGCTTTTGCAAGCCTTGCGCGAGCGCCGTGCGATGGAAGTCGGCATTCAGCGCCGCGCTTTTCGACGTATCGACGTTGCCTTGCACATCCACTTCATACTGGTCCGCGAACGCGACTTCGAGTTGCGGATGCTGCTTCCACAGTTCCAGCAGACTCGCGATGCCGTCGTTGGCGAAGTAGTCGTCGTCGTGAATCAATGCGATCTTGTCGCCGCTGGCGCGCGCGAAAAGACTCGCGACGTTGCGCGCCTGGCCGAGCGATGGCTCGTTCCTCACGTAGCGAATGCGTGTGTCGTGCGCGTAGCGCGCTTTGATGAGCGCTTGCGTGCGGTTGTCGCTCGAATCGTCGCCGATCAGGATTTCGATGTTCGTATGTGTCTGAGCCAGACACGAGTCCAGACATTCGACGATCAGCTCAGGCCGATTGCAGGTCGGGACGCAAATGGAAACCTTGCAGGATGTCGTCATTGTTTTCCGCTCGCTCCATTAAACCGAAGGCAGCGAACGCTTCACATTACGAAATGTTTCGCTGCAAGCAGCAAGGTAGATGAAGGGCGTAGAAAAATAACCAGAAATAATTCAGTAAAAAATGCAGGGCGCGTCATGTAGAACGGCAGACAATTCGCGCGACGCGTCGAAAAAAATACGGCGGCCCTGCAAAATGTGCAGGCCGCCGTATTTCTTGCCGCAAATGACCGCGCTCGCGCGCGATTTGTATCAGAGCCGATATCAGCCGATATCAGCCGACGGGAGGCTCGCCCTCGCCGGATTTCTTGCCGGGGCGATCCGCTGGCGACTGCTTGCGGTCGTCGTCGTCACGCTCGGGCATCTTGCTGTTTTCGTTGTCGCCATGAACCGGGGGTTTTGGGTGTTCGATGTCGCCGCCCGGGCTGGTTGTGGCTGCTTTTTGCTGCTTTTCGCTGCTCATGAGACTCTCCCTCCTGACAATGCCTGTCGATGATCGAGCAATTGCCGCTCCCGTCCCGCCATTGATAGACTCATCGGCAGGCGCCAACCATTAAAAACAGCCTGACGGAGACAAGCTATGAGCAAAATCGCGTTTCAGGATTTCGAACGCCAGGTCTTGCAACGCCACATGATCCGCGGACATGTGTACGAGAATGCCGCCGCGCTCGTCGATCGCGCGAACGCGTGGCTTGCGGAGCACAACGTCGATGTGATCAACATCGAAAGCCTGTCGACCTTCGGTTCGGGCGACGATACGAGCGTGAGCCACTGGTATTCGGGTATCCGCGTCTGGTATCGGGTCGAGTAGCGTTGCGGCGCGGGCCGCTTTTCGCCGTCCGCGCTTCTTGTCCGCTACTTGCCCGAGACCACCAGCTTCACCTTGTTCGCGCCGGCGGGCATCGCGGTGATCTGCGTGCGCGTTTCGCGCGGACCGAGATAGAAGTGCTGACGCGCAGGCGAATTCACGTCATGCGTGGCGTCGGGCAGGCACGAGGCAATGTCCGCCGCGACGGCCTGCAAGGCAGTCATACTCGACCCTGCGCCGCCGCTCGGCGTCCATGAGCATTCGTAGCTGCCTTTGGCCGCGCCGCATTGCGCGTCGGCGCCGTAGGGCTGCGCGACGCCTTTGCCGTCCTCCGGCGTCAGTTGAGTAAAACCCGTGGGCGCGGCCGCGACGATGCGCTTGAGCGCCGTGCAGGGGCTGGGCGCGTCGTCGGCGCGCGCCGAGAGCGGCATCAGCGTCACGGCTGCTAGCGCGGTGATGGTGAAGATCCGTTGGATCGGATGGATGCGACAGGCGCGTCGGCTCGGGTGCATGTGCGTCTCCTTGGCATGGATGGCTGCGGAGCATGCGTTGGCAGCCGATCTGCCCAGCACTGTGCAATGAACGCGCCTGATCGCTCTCGCGCACCGGAAGCGCCCGGGTGGCACGGAGCGGCGCGTCGATCACAGGAGAAGCACGACGTCAGGCCGTCACTTCGTGATGCTCTTCGCGCTCGAGCGAGCGCGTGCGGCGCAATTCCGGAAACAGCTTCATCCACAGCAGCGCGATCGCGATCGTTGCGCATCCGCCGATGAGCACGGCTGTTTGCGCACCCCACCAGCCCGCCGTCACCCCCGACTCGAACTCGCCGAGCTGATTCGACGTGCCGATGAACAGCGAATTGACGGCGCTGACACGACCGAGCATTTCGTCGGGCGTGCGCAATTGCACGAGCGACAGCCGCACGACCACGCTGATCACATCCGATGCGCCGAGCGCCATCAGCGCGAACAGCGACACGATGAACGAATGCGACAGTCCGAACACGAGCGTTGCGATGCCGAACGCGATCACGCCGCCGAACATCGCCGCGCCGGGCCGCTTGCGCAACGGGAAATGCGCAAGCCAGATCGTGCCGCCGAGCGCGCCGACAGCCGACGCTGACCGTAGCAGGCCGAGGCCGAGCGGCCCCGCATGCAGCACGTCGCGCGCGAAGATCGGCAGCAACGCGGTCGCGCCGCCGAACAGCACCGCAAACAGATCGAGCGACAGCGCACCAAGAATCACCGGCTGGCTACGGATGAAACGCACGCCCGAGAACACCGATTCGAGCGTCACGGGTGCGCGCGGCACGGGCTTCGTGCGCAGCGGGATCGTGCTGACGGCAGCGGAAGCCAGCGCGAACGACAGCGTGCACGCGAGATACGCCGCGGCTGGCCCGATGCCGTAGAGCAGGCCGCCGAGCGCCGGCCCGCCGATCTGCGCGGCCTGGTTCGCGGAGGTGGCCCACGCGGTCGCCTGCGAGAGCTGCGCGCGCGGCACGACACCCGGCAACAGCGACGCGACAGCGGGCGACTCGAACGCGCGTGCCGCGCCGACACAGGCGGCGAGCACGTAGATCACGGGCGCGCTGATCCAGCCGCCGAACGTGCCCCACGCGAACAGGGCCGCCGCCACGCATTCGAGCCCCTGGCAGATCGACGCGATGCGCCGCCGGTCGTAGCGGTCCGCGACCTGGCCGACGACGAGCGTCAGCACGAACATCGGCAGAAACTGCGCGAGGCCGACGAGACCGAGCGCGAATGCGCTATGCGTGAGCGCGTAGATGTGCCAGCCCATTGCAACGGCGAGCATCTGGAACGACAGCGACGACAGCACGCGCGTACACCAGAAACGCTGGAACGGCGTCTGTCGAGGCAGGCTGATTTCGGGAGCGCGGTCGGCGTCGCCGACGAGCTTGTCGAATGCATGAGCGGCGGTGGGGGCGGTGGTCGGGCTGACCTGTTCGCTGGTGTCGGCGGGTGGTGTTTTCATCGATAGATGGATCGTCGTCCCATATAGCGGGCACGATTTCCGTCGTGCATGCGTGCCTGCGCTCAGGCACCGCATTTGCACGCGCATTGGCGGAATGGCTCAACGGAACCGCGTGTTCTGTCGAGACTTCGTTCGGGCCGCCAGTGTAGAGCAAGTCAGCCGCGCTTGCCGCGTCGCACCCGAAGAGGTCTGGCATGACCCGTTACGCGGCATTACGGTGACGTTGCGCTGCACTTTTCAAACGACCTATATGAACCCTTGAACTATGGATGATCTGCTCGCCCGTATGTTTCACCTCCAACCGTCGCTGCTCGTAACGCTCACGCATGACCTGATGCATGCGGGCATGGCGATTCTGATCCTGATTGCCGGCTGGTGGCTGTCCAACCGGCTCGGCGCGCTGCTGTCGAAGGCGATGTCGCGCACGCACGCGGACCCGACGCTCGCGCCGATGATCAACGCGATCGGCACATGGGCCGTGCGCGTGCTCGTACTGTTCGCAGCGCTCAGCGAAGTCGGCGTCGCAACGGCAAGCGTGCTGGCTGTGCTCGGCGCGGCCGGTCTCGCAATCGGCCTTGCGCTCCAAGGGACGCTGCAGAATATTGCAGCCGGCATTATGTTGCTGATGCTGCGGCCGTTTCGAGCCGGCGACGTGATCGAAGGCACGGGCGCGACGGCGGGCATCGTGCGCGAAGTGGGGCTTTTCACGACGCGTATCGAACGCAGTGACGGTAATGCCGTTTTCGTGCCGAACAGCCAGATCTGGAGCAATCCCGTGATCAATTACAGCAGCGGCGGCACGCAGCGCGTCGAGGTGAAAGTCGACATTGCGCAGCGCAAGGACGTCGCCTGCGCGATCGAGGCGCTGAGGAAGATGATTACCAGCGATCCGCGTGTGCTGGGCGGCGCGACGCTCGCGCCTGTCGTGACGGCAGCGGATCACCGGCGCGGGGCTGGCGCGGTGGTGCGGGTCGCCGTCTGGGTCAGCGGCTCGGACGCCCAACTCGCCGCCGATGATATGCGCGATCGTGCGCGGATCGTGCTGGAAGAGGCGGGCTGCAAGACGGGCGACGCGACCCGCGGGCAGCGTACGGAGACGATGCGTGCGCGTCAGTCGGAGACGCCTTTCGCCTGATTGACAATCCTTCGGCAGGCACCGTTTGACATCGGGCAGACGCGCCTGATCATCCGCGAGCCTCAACCCTGCGCCAATCGGCGCACGGCACGCACCTTTTAATCGCCACATCTGCCCGTTTTCTGAGTCTTTCCCCCGCTACATTGCCTCTTTTCCAAGCCAGGCGGCACGCACGCGAGCGTGCATTTCCGCACTGGCATGTTGCAAAGCCGCAATTCTGCCTAGGTATAAACCCTAGTATTGAGATAAAATGCCGGCTTAAAGGAAGAGATAGCCATGTCGCCCCGTTTTCAGATCTTTGAAAAAATTGCCTTTTCGCTGGTCGTGATGTCCGCCGTGCTGTGCTCCGGCTATATCGCGTGGGAAACGTCGCCCGGTTTCCAGGACGCCGTGCACGCGAGCGCCGCTGCCGTGCGCTGGAGCGGCGACTACTCGTTCATCTGCGCTTCGACGGCAACCAACGCCTGCGATCAGCTGCCCATCGACTGACTCCTCGACGCCGAACGGCATACGAAGCTGGCGCGTCTCTCGGCGCAGGCCAGCGAGCAGCGTCGCGTAATTTTCACTCCTTCCGTCCGTCTTTTTTTCAACGCGCCCGCCGGTCATCCGGCCTGAGCCGCGTCCCGTCTCGAACATGCATCAGGAATGCAGCTTGCTTTCAATTAAGCGGCTGGGCTTCGTCTGTCGCTACGACACGCGGCCCGTTCCATCGAAAGCCGTCGTCGCCGTCCGTCGATCATCATGATCCGGACTGCACGGTGTAGAACAATTCCGATGCATTCAGGAGCCGCGCCATGACGTCCGCCACCCGCTATGAAATGCAGATCCTGCAAACGGACATGCGCATGCTGATCGCCGTCGACGACACTGCAATCGAGTTCATTCCCGGCACGACCGTTGGCGGCGGCATCGCGGGCAAGCCGTACGCCGTGCTGCACACGGATTCGCTCGCCACGCTGAGCGGCTGGCGCGAGGTGATGCAGGCAGGCGGGCGCCCGCATCGGCTCGTCAATAACGCCTATGGCTACCGTCAGGAAGTCAACAATCCCGACTGGTAAAGCCACCGTCGCCACCGTCCGGACGCGCGTCACCGCGGCCACGCGGCGCGGCGCGCTTCGGTTCCGCTTCGGCTCATCTTTCACCGCTGAACGCGGCGCATGCTGACGATCCTGCTCACGGCCGTGGTCACGCTCGTCGTCGTGCTCGCGGTCGCCAATCTGTCGACGGGCGAAAAGAAGATCGAGCACAAGATCGAGCGCCGGTACGGCAGCGACGATCCCCAGTTCATCCGCTCGATGGGTCTGCTGCTGGGCCCGCCCGTCACATCCGGCAACCGCTTCGACGTGCTCCTCAACGGCGACGAGATTTTTCCGTCGATGCTCGAAGGCATTGCGAGCGCGCAGAAAACCATCACGTTCGAAACGTTCATCTACTGGTCCGGCGCGATCGGCGAGCAGATCGCCAGCGCGTTGTCGGAAAAGGCACGCGCAGGCGTTGCTGTGCATGTGCTGCTCGACTGGGTTGGATCGCAGAAGATGGATCGGCACTATCTGCAGATGCTCAAAGATGCAGGCGCTGAAGTGATCCAGTACCACAAGCCGCACTGGACCGGGCTTGGCCGCATGAACGACCGCACGCACCGCAAGCTGCTGGTGATCGACGGACGCATCGGCTTCACGGGCGGCGTCGGCATCGCGCAGGAATGGACGGGACATGCACAGGACGACATGCACTGGCGCGATTCGCATTTTCGCGTGACGGGGCCGGTGGTCGGACATATGCAGGCCGTCTTCATGGACAACTGGATCAAGGCGACCGGCAAAGTATTGCATGGGCCCGACTATTTTCCTGAAACGGAAGAAGTGGGCGATGGCCTCGCACACATGTTCAGCAGTTCACCGTCGGGCGGAAGCGACGACATGCAGTTGATGTACCTGATGGCGATCACGGCGGCTACGCACTCAATCCATCTCGCGAGCGCCTATTTCGTGCCCGACAAGCTGACGATCAACGCGATCGTCGAAGCTGCGAAACGGGGCGTCGATGTGCGGATCATCACACCCGGCAAGCACATCGACACGCATACCGTGCGCGAGGCGTCGCGTGCATGCTGGGGGCCGCTGCTCGAAGCGGGCGTGCAGATGTTCGAGTACCAACCGACGATGTTCCACGTCAAGCTACTCGTCGTCGATGACTACCTGGTGTCGGTCGGCTCGACCAATTTCGATTCGCGCTCGTTCAAGCTGAACGACGAGGCCAACCTCAACATCTACGACGAGGCGTTTGCGCGCCGTCAGACGCAGATCTTCGCCGACGATCTCGCGAAGTCCAAACGCGTGACGCTCGACGACTGGAACAGGCGACCATGGACCAGGAAACTCGTCGATCGCGCGGTCGCGCTGCTCGATTCTCAGCTTTGACGTGCGCGGGTGTTCGAATGGCGCCCGTATGATCGGCGCGTGGCGGCGGACGCATGCATAGGCGGCGCGCGCTCGGGTGGATCGCCTGCGGGCGGCTCCTGGCTGGGCGGCGCGCGGTCCGGTTCGCGCCCGGGGATGGGCGGTGAGCGCGGGTCCGGGTCGGGATCGTCGTCGGGCGGCGGCGCCGGATCGGGTTCGACCTCGGGTGGCATCGGCGTATGCAGGCGACTGCCGGTGCGAGTCGGTGAAATAGAAAACATAGGAAATGCGGTCTGGTTCATCGTGTGGATCTCTCGAAAGCAGTTCGATACATCGATGAATTCCGCAATGCATGTGCCATCCATCCGCGCATCACGATGCATGCGTCGGGAACCACCGCCTGCACGATAGTTCGACGCGCACGATAGTGCATCGTGCTAGAACCGCTCGATCATCCCGATCTGCACGCCACGAACGGGCGCCCCCGGATAAGCGACGGGGATGCCCGTCACGTTCACGCCGCGCAGCGTGAAGGTGGCCTGTCCGCGATTTTCGAGGTCGGCGGCGCTGAGATAGAGCAACAGCGCCTTCGATACCTGATAGTCGAACGCGATGCTGAACTGATCGGCGTCGTTGTCACCGCCGCTGCGGTCGCGCGCGTGCGCGTAACCGACGGATGCACTCGCTTGCGGCGTGATCTGCCATAGAGCGGACACCGAGAGCCCGTCGTCGTGATAGCGCGGCGTTCCGCCGTCGCCGTTGAAGTACGCGACGAAGCCTGTGAGCGCGCCCCACTGGTACGACGCGCCCGCGAAGTTCGCGCGCAAGGCGCCGTCGCCATGTGTCTGCTGGTGCGCGTAGAGCAGCTTCATGCCGTCGAGCGCCCACTCGGCTGTCACGTAGTAGCCGCCGATGCCGTTGCCGTCACCCGGATCGCGCAGCGCAACCATACCCGTCGCGCTGAAGCCACCGATGGTCGGCGACAGATAGGCGAACGCATTGTCGGTATAGGGCGTGATCTTCGACAGGTTGTTCAGTCCGGATGCGATCGTGCCGGCGCCGAAGGCGTCGAGTTGCCCCTTGAACGGAATGTAGAGGGGCGAATACTGCCGGCCGGCGCGCAACTCGCCCCACGCGCCGTGCGCACCGATCCATGCCTGCCGGTTGAAAATGCTGCCCGGCACCGAGAACGCGCCGCTTGCCGAATCGAAGCCGTTCTCCAGTGTGAAGACGAGGCTGTTGCCATCGCCGAGCGGCTCGCTACCGTGCAGGCCGAAGCGCGTGCCGCGATACGCGCCCGAGTCCATGCGCGCGACATAGCCGCTGCCGGGATTGGTCACTTCGATGCTGGTGTCGATCAACCCGTAGAGCGTCACGGAGCCTTGCGCACGGGATGGCGACGCAGCGACGAGCAGACAGACGAGGGCGAGCAGACGGCACACGGCAACGAGCGCTACAAAGCGTCGCCGCGAAGGGGAGCATGGATCAGGAAGCGGCAGCCGGCTGGACGTGACGGACGTTGGCATCTCTCGGGCGATTGTTATGGAGTCGCGAGGGCGCAACGCCATCGACGACACTGCCGCATGCAGATACCAGCGAATACTAACCGAACCTCACCAGCGCAAGGCGCACTACATGTTCGTGTAAGAACTGCACCAGCCGCCGCCCGCCACCTGCTTCGTCCCGAACAGCGTGCAGCCGCCCCATGCATCCGTGGGACTGCCCTGGAACAGCGAGCAGTTGTTGCAGGTCTGCCCGGCCTGGTAGGCTGGAAAGCGCGCCTTGTCGACTTTCGTTGCGGCGCTCACGTAGCCGACCGCTTTCGCTGCGGGATCGCTTTCGCTCAGCTTGTCGTCGGCGCGTGCGTCGCGGCTCGCGGCGAGCGCTGCGCACAGGCCGACGGCGGAGCCGAGGCCCACGACGATGAACTCACGCCGGGTTGTTGTCATGATCGGTCTCTGGTGGGCGAGGCGGTGAGGCAGATGTGAAGGACGGCATCGGCCGCCGCTGATTGATCGCGGCGAACACGGCCATCAGCAGCACGAATGCGAGCACGAGCAGGCTCGCGTTGAGCAGCGCGCGTTCGTAGCCAAGCTCGCTGACGTTGATGAACGGATAAGGATAGAAGTCCGACTGCGCGCCGCGCAACATGGTCAGCGCGAGATAGCCGAGCGGGAACACGAGCCACCCCAGCAGATGGCGCAGCGTTAGATGAAAGCGCGGCACGAACAGCAGCCAGTAGAGCGCGGCGAGCATCGGCACGACGGTGTGCAGGGTTTCGTTGAGCAGCATGCGCCAGCCCGACGGCGTCCACAGATGGCGCAGCAGCAGGTTGTAGGCGACGCCGACGAACACGATATAGCAGGTCACGGCCGTCACGACCGTGGGTTGCCGGAAAAAGCGCACGAGCGGCGGGCTGCGACGCGTGAAGCAGGCGACGCAGGTGAAGCACAGCGCGCAAGTGAAAATGGTCAGATTGGTCAGATAGCTGGTGAGCCGTTCGATGCCGTCGATCACGCCGAAGCCGCGCGACAGCATGCGATGCACGGTGATGTCCGTCTGCGCGGCGAACGCGAGCCACGAAATCAGCGCGATCGACATGGCGAGCGCGACGGATGCAATGCTCGGCGCGTGCAGCGGCAACTCCGGCTCGATGATGCCGGGCGGTGGCGTATCTCGGCGCACAGCGGGGGACACAGGCTTCTTCATGCGTCGATTCTATACGCGTGAAGCGTCACGTGCAGACGCTGTGCGTGTCGAAGCGCAGCCGGACTAGCAGCCGAAATCAGTCAAAAAAAGAGCCGGTCCGCAGATTGCTGCGGCCGGCCCGTTACATCGTCCCATCATCGTCCGACAGGGACGCAGAAACTCAATGCACGATATCAGTGACCGTGGCCATCATGGTCATCGTGACCATGGTCATGATCGTGATCGTCGTCATCGCGGCCGCAGACGTTGTCATGATCGTGATCGCGGCCGTTCTTCGACACGCCCGGCAGGCGCTGCGCGACATAGTCGGGCAGATCCGACGTGTCGATCGCGAACACGAAGAACTGGTTCGGATTCGCGATACCCGACGGATGGTTCGTGTCGGTGACGGTCGCGATGAAGTCGTTGTCGTTCGCGACGTAGAGCGTGTGCTTCTTCACGCCGCGCACCGTCACGTCCGGGCCGAACGCGATGCCTTCGATCTTCGCGGGAATGTCGTTCGCGTTGTAGCCGTGGGCCGTCAGCGCCGCGACGATATCGAGGAACAGGGTCTTCTTCACTGCAAACGGCGCGAGGCCGCTTGCGCCGCTTGCCTGGCTCACGTCCGCTGCGCCCGTCAGGTCGATGTGATTGATCTGCTTGAACACAGCCGTCGAGTTGTCGCCGAGACCCTTGCCGTCGCGCTCGTCGACGAGCAGTTCGTGATCGTTGATCGCGAGCACGTCGCTGATGGTCGGGTACTTCGGCTTGGACGCCGTGCCGATGTTCGTCAGCTGATACGCGTATTGCGTCGTGCGGCCCGTGCGGATGTCGATCTTCACGATACGCGTGTACGGGGCGTCCGTACCGCCGTCCTGAATCAGCGGGCTTTGCATCGCGCCGAACAGCGTGGTGCCGTCGGGCGAGATCGCGAGACCTTCCATGCCCTTGTTCGCGACGCGGCCCGACGTGTTGATGCTGATCTCGTCGTTGCCGACGGGCGAGAGCGTCGACACAGCGAACGTATCGGGCAGCTTGTACGTCGCAATGCGGCGGCCGCTCTTGCGGTCGAAGCGATAGACGTAAGGGCCGTATTCGTCGGAGATAAATACACTGTCGCCGTCGTTCGCGATGCGGATGCTTTCGGGATCGAAGCGGCCATCGAGCGGATACGTCGACAGATGCGTCGGATCGAAGTTGTCCGAGCGGCCCGTGAAGTAGTTCGTGTGGTTGTCGCGGTTGAGCTTCGGCGCGCCGTTCGGCACGCCATACGCGGCGCCCGTGCCATAGACGAGACGATCGGACGTATGCAGCAGCGTCGTGTCGACGAGCTTCGGCGTCAGCGTGAACGGCAGCGACGCACCCTTCGGCGCGTCTTCCAGGTGCAGACGCAGCGTCTGGAAGCGGTTGATGTACGACGCGGTGTCGTCGATCGCCTTGTTGTACGAGATCGCGTTCGGGCCGCGATCGGGCACGGCGAGGAACGTATGGCAACCCGCGTAGCCGATACCTGAGCCGAGACCGCCGAGCAGGTTGCCAGGCGCACCGTTTTCGAGCTTGCCCGACGTCTCCTTCGACTTGTCGAGCAGATTGCCGTCGAGCTTGCCGATGGCGATCAGATCGACGGAGGCGTGAGCGGCGGGAGCAGCGGCGAGCGCCGCAAGCGAGGCGATGGCACCGATCATGGTGCGGGTGAAGAGCGATGAGCGCAGCACAGGAATGTCCCTTGGAGGATCAATGCGATGGAGGCGGCGCCGGGCGCGTACGGCAAAAGAAAGCAGACTGGCGACCGGACGCAAGGTTTCTTACTTTTTATTTCCGGGGACCGATACTGCGTGACATGTATGTCCGAATTGTGACGGCGCGCCGGCGTGGGGCGCGCTGTGTGCGCAAGCGCACATTCGCATGAGCAAGCGTCATCGACGAAAGCGCACTCAGACCCGTGCCGCATGAATGGGCACGGTGCAGCGCAAGCTACGGTCAGCGCCGCTCGCTGATTTCCGGCGCGATTGCCGCATGATTCAGCAGCGCGACGAGCGTCATGCCGCCCACCACGTTGCCCGCGAGCGTCGGCAGCAGGAAGCGGCCGAAGTAGTCGGCCATCGACGCGTCGCCCGCCAGCACCGCATACGCGACTTCCGTCGATCCCGCGATGATGTGCGACAGCTTCGCCACCGCGACCACCCACGTGATCAGCACGACGGTCAGCAGGCGCGCGGAGCGCGCGCTCGGCAGCAGCCACACCATCAGCGCGATCAGCCATCCGCCCAACACGGCGCGTATGAAGGTCGGAAAGGTATTGGCGGGACCGACGGCGGAGCGCGCCGTCTCGTCGAGCGCGTCGACGACGTCCGCTTCGAATACGCCGGGCAAGCGCAGCATCGCTGCAAAAGCCCACGAACTGAGCAGATTGCAGAACAGCACGACGATCCATAGGCGCAGCGCCTTCAGCAAGCAGTCGAGATCGCGCCGCGTCAGCACGGGCAGCACGACAGTCAGCGTGCTTTCGCTAAAGAGCTGCTGACGCCCCATGATGACGAGCACGAAGCCCGTCGTGTAGCCGAAGCTCGACACGAGATGCCGCCACGACGTATCGGGCAGGCCGGCCTGGAGAACGGCTGTCGTGAGAAACGAAAATCCCATCGACAGTCCCGCTGCCAGCGATGACCACACGAGCGCGATGACAGTGCGCTCCAGCGCGGCTTCGCCCTCTTCGCGCACGATCTCGTGCAGCATCAACGCGTGCGGCGCCGTGTGTTGCGCGGCCTGGTCCTTCTCGCCCGCATCCAGATGCGGTGATTCCGCACCGGCTTTTTCCGGGTGGTCGGGCGGCGTGGCACGATCGGTCGTGTCAGGATGTCGTTCGTGCTGGATGGTGTCTTTCGTCATGGCCGCTCGCTCGTACGCTGTATGCGCGCATCCATGGCAGTCGCAAAAACGGTGCCCGAAAAGCGAGGACATGTCCGCACTTTTTGTCGGACCAGCCTCGTGTCGAGCGACGAGGAGCGCCGTGCTACGATGAACGCGACCGTCATCTGCAACCGTCTGCAAGCGAGACCCAACGCGACATGGCAACCCTTTACGCGAAGCTTGGCGTGTCTCAAGACGCCACCTCGGAAGAGATCAAACGGGCGTACCGGAAGGCCGCGATGAAGTGGCATCCGGACCGCAACGCCGGACAGGAAGAGGTCGCACGCGCGGCCTTCCAGGAGATCAAGGACGCATACGCGCTCCTCTCCGACGACAATCAGCGCAAGGTCTACGACGCCGTCTACGCGCAGGAGATGCGCCAATATGAGGCGCTCGAAAGGCGTCAGCGCGAAGTCGAGGCGGCGCGGGCGCGCAAGGCCAAGGCCGAGGCGGAGGCGAAGTACACGCAGATGGTCGGCGTGGCAATGCGCTATGCCGACGAAGGCCATAACCGCGATGTGCTGTTCGGCGTGCTGCTCGGACGCGATTGCGACGCCGACGTGGCGCAGCGCATCGCCGATAGCGTGTGGGCCTTGCAGCAGTCGCGGCACGCAGCGCAGGCAGGTGAATCCGCTGATACGGCTGATGCCGATCGGGCGGACCCCGTCGCCACGGCTGCGTCATCACGCGAACCTGTTGCGGAAGACGCGCCTTCGCAACCTCAGCCCGCAGCAACGAAACACGACAAGCCTGCGCAGGAACCGCGCAGCGCGGGTCTGTTCGATTCGCTGTGGCAGGGCTTTTTCGGCATACGCTCATAGCGCGCCGCGATTTTCGCTTCACACCGCGTGCCATCCAATATGGCACGCTGGACTTACGCACGGACATGCTTCGATGAAAGACGCTTTTGAACGACGCGCGTTGCTGCTGCATCTCGGCGACGCGCTGCAAACCCTCTCCACGGCGCTCGCCGCCGACGCAAAACATCACACCGTGCATCATCTGCTGAACGCCCATCCGGAACTGGCCGCGCACGCATGGCTCACGACTGTCTCGCCGAAGATGAAGGCGGCGGAGTTTGCGAAACGCGCGAGCGCATCGTTTGCGGAATGGCCCGCGCTGCTCCTTGAAGAGCAGGTGGACTACACGCGCCTTGCGCTTGCCGTGCACGACCATCTGTTCGCGGACGATCGCGCCGGCTGGCGCACGTACGTCGACGCGATGAAGCGCGAGGTCGAATGGTTCGGCGATGCGCTGCGTTTCACGGAGGAACCCGTACAGGCCGCCGAAACGGCGCAGCCATCCGATGAAACCGACACGCGCACAAATGACGCCGACGTCGAGCGCGCCGGCGAGGGCAGCGATCCGCAGCGTGATAGCGTCGAGAGCAACGGAGGTTTGTATCCCACATGGCCGTGGAAGCCAGGCGCGTGATGTAGCAGGAACGACATCGCCTCGCGACAGCCGGTTTGATTCCGGCCATAGCGAGGCGATAGAAGATCACGCGTTCAATGACACAGCGCGCGATCGGACACTACGATCAGTAACCCCAGCGTTCACGTTGACGCTCGTGCCACGCATGCTCACGCCAGGCTTCGTGACGGCGCCACTCGCGTTCACGCCACTGATGCTCGCGCCATTCGCGGCGCTCGCGCCAGTCGTCGCCGTCGCCGTAGCCGTAGCCGACGGCAACGGGCGCGGGCGCAGCGTACACCGGCTGAGCGGGCACGATCATGCCCGGCACGCCGAGACCGACGGCGACGTCGACATGCGCCGAAGCAGCCGCCGAAGCCGCCAGCATCGCCACACCAATAGCTGCACCAAGCATCATCTTCTTCATTTTTTGCTCCCTGCGCATGGATGCGCGTCACTGAATTCGGCTTCAGTCTAGGGGCGCGTGTCGGACACAGGTGCTACAGCCGTGCGAGAAAAGTAACGCAGGGTAACAGCGTTCAGGCAGCGCTCAAGCCGCGCACAGTCTCGGCACGCGATGAAACTGGCGGTCGAAGTAGATGAGACTGTCACCGTCGGCGCACACGCGAATCTGCGTGGCCTCGACGAACATCACCGAGTGCGAACCCACTTCCTTCAGATCGACGATCGTTCCTTGCAGGCTCGCGAGCGCATCGCGCAGTACCGGCACGCCGTGCGGGCCTTCGTCCCAGATCGGCAGGCTGAAGCGCGCTTCCATCGGCAGTTGCGTGAGCCCGGCGAAGTGCCGCGCGAGCAGTTCGTGATGACCGGGCAGCACGTTGATGCAGACGTTGCGATTCCGCTCGAACACGGCATGCATCGCGCTCGAACGGTTCATGCAGACCAGCAGCGTGGGCGGCGCATCCGTCACGGAGCAGACCGCGCTCGCCGTGATGCCGCAGCGCCCGGACTCGCCGGACGTCGTGATGATGTTGACGGCCGCGCCCAGATGCGCCATCGCCTGGCGGAACTGCTTGCGCGCATCGTTGGGGTCGAGCATGGTCGGGCGTTGCATATCGGACATGTGAGTGGCTCCCTGCACGGTGGTCGCTGTGAATCGACCGCTTGAATCGACCGCTCGCCCGCGATGGTTGCGCGCACGACGATCCCATGCATCAAGCGTACGGCATGCGTCGCATGAAAAAAATCCGCGCGAGTGGCACGCGTGTTGGCACGCTTCCCGACCCGTCTAAAGGTTTTACCAGGTTGCATTCGAAACGCATCTGCGCATTGCGCGTTAGCCTGTGCTGTAACGCGATCAGGCCTGCAATAAAGGCTTTGCACGCGAATTTGCGCTGGTTATGATGAGCTTTCTCAAAATTAAACAGCTAACGCGTGGAGACAGCCGGTCAAACATACGGCGCGCGTTGCAGACAGGTTCAAGACATGAGTCCAGCCAGCAAGACCCCACCCATCCATTCGCCCGCGCCAGTCGTGTATATCGTCGATGACGACACTGGCATGCGCACATCGCTGGCGTGGCTGCTGGAGTCGGTCGGCGTGAAGTCGGAAGGGTTTGCGAATGCCGCGGATTTCCTGCGGGCATTCGACGCGAACGTACCGGCGTGTCTCGTGCTCGACGTGCGGATGCCGGAGACGAGCGGCTTCGACGTACAAGCTGAACTCAACGCGCGCGGTGCGACCTTGCCGATTATTTTCGTCAGCGGGCACGGCGACATTCCTATGTCCGTGCGCGCGTTGCAGAACGGTGCGATTGATTTCGTCGAAAAGCCGTACAACTCGCAGCAGATGCTCGAGCGCATCCAGCGCGCGATGAAACTCGCGGCGCAACGGCATGCGGCGGATCAGAAGCTTCGCGATCTGCGTCAACGGATCGAGTCGCTGACAGCGCGAGAAAAGGAAGTGCTGCGCGGCGTGCTGGACGGAAAGGGCAGCAAGCGCATTGCGTCGGATCTGTCGATCAGCGTGAAAACGGTCGACGTGCATCGCGCGAGCATCAAGGACAAGCTCGGGGCCACGTCTATCGCGACGCTGGTGCGCGATGTGATGGCCGTGTGGAGTCCGGGCGAGGGCGGGCGTGAATGATATCGAACGGCACGGCTTCAGTGAAAAGTGCCGTGCCGTTTCCTCAATGTTTTATCGCATGTAAAGCCCGCCGTTCACATCCCAGCACGCGCCGTTAGCGAAATATGCATCGCCCGATGCGAGCAGCACGGCGACCTGCGCCACATAGTCCGCCGAACCGAGACGCCCGCCGGGGATGCTCGAAATGACCTTGTCGAGTTTGTCGGCGGGCACGCTTTCGTGAACGATGGGCAGATCGAGCGGTCCCGGCGAGATGGCATTGACGGTCACGCCGTGCGCGGCGAGATCGCGCGCGAACACCTTGGTCAACGTGATCGCGCCGCCTTTCGCCGCCGCATAATGCGCGCCCGTTGCCGAGCCGCCATTCTGTCCCGCGAGTGAAGCGATATTGACGATGCGTCCCGCGCCGCGATCGGCGAAATACTGGCCGAACACCTGGCAGCCAAACAGCACGCTGCGCAGATTGATGTCGATCACCTGATCGAACTGGTCGGCGCTGATCTCCATCACAGGCACGACCTTCGACGCACCCGCGTTGTTCACGAGCACATCGACCTGCCCCCAACGCGCGATCAACGCATCGCGTGCGGCTTCGAAGTCCTGCTTGCGTGTGACATCGAGTGCGATCGCGCACGCGGTTTCTTGATGCGCGCTCAGTTCAGTGGCAAGCGCATTCGCGGCATCGAATGCGATATCGGCTAGTGCGACCTTGTAACCCTCGCTGTGAAAATGCTTCGCGACGACGGCGCCCAATCCGCGCGCCGCGCCCGTCACGATGACGACTCTGTTCGACATGAGCAATGATTCCTTCGCTGCGTGCGTCCACCTGAACGCACGCCGTTGATCTCAAGAGGCGGCAAGCGCCGCTTCGAAGTGCGCGGCGACAGCGCACACCTGTTCGTCCGCGCCTTTACGCCCGACAATCTGCAAGCCTGCCTTCATCGGCGAGCCTTCAATCGGGATCGGCAAGCTCAGCGCGGGATGCCCGCTCAGATTGAACGGACGGATCAGCGACGACATCGTGAGGACGGGCGTGCCGTTGCGCGCGGCTTCGATCGTGATTGGCAAGGTGGGCAAGGTCGGCAGTACCAAGACGTCGGCGTTCTCGAGTGCGCGATCGACGGCGGCCGTGAATGCGCGCCGCGCGTGCTCGGCAGCGTCGAGTTGCGCCTGGTTCGTTTGCACCGCTACGCGTAAGCGTGCGTCGACATCCGCGCCAAGCTTGCCCGTTTCGACGAGATGCGCGAATGCGCGCGCCGTTTCTACGTTGATGACGGCGAGGCCCGCTTCGAAGGCTTCTTTCAGGTGGTCCAGATCGATCGCGCGTGACGCAAAAGCCGCGATCTGCACCGCGCGCTCCACGCCCTGGCGGATGGCCGCATCTGCGTCGACGGAAACGATCGCGACGTTTGCGCTTGCGTTCACGCGTTTCGCTGCGTTCGTATCGAACGCGGGTGCGATAGCCGCCATTGCATCGACCAAGGTCGCGATATCGCGGGTGAACGGACCCACGCAATCGAGCGTGGATTCACGCGGCACGGCGCCTTTGCGTGACACGCGCCCGAACGTCGGCTTGAGTCCGATCACGCCGCAGCATGCGGCCGGTCCGCGAATCGAGCCGCCCGTGTCGGTGCCGAGCGCGGCATCGACGAGTTTCGCTCCGACTGCCGACGCCGATCCGCTCGACGAGCCGCCGGGAATCCGCGCGGCGTCCTGCGGGTTGACGGGCGTGCCCGTGTAGTCGTTGATGCCCGTCATGCCGAACGCGAGTTCGTGCATGTTGGTCTTGCCGGTGATACGCCAGCCCGCATCGAGCAGACGCTGGACGACTTCGGCATGCGCGGCGGCGGGCGGCGCGTCGGCGAGCGAGCGACTTGCACCCGTAGTCGGATAGCCGGCTACGTCGATCGAGTCCTTGATGGCGATGGTCGGGCCTTGCGCGGCAGGGTCCGCGCTCAGCGTGAATTCGCTGATGAATGCAGTCATGAGGTCGTGTCCTTGCGAGCGTTGACTTGCCAGGGCGCATCGAAGAGGCGCTCGGTGCGAAAGTGCTGGATCAGCCAGTTGCGGCCGTCCTGCGCGGGCACGAA
The DNA here is from genome assembly GCF_002902965.1 of Paraburkholderia hospita. GTDB lineage: Bacteria > Pseudomonadota > Gammaproteobacteria > Burkholderiales > Burkholderiaceae > Paraburkholderia > Paraburkholderia hospita. The sequence goes on from NZ_CP026105.1 coordinate 1,631,341, forward strand.
GTCGATTTCGAGCCGCGCGGCGATCAGTTCGGCGCGCGCATCGACATAACCCGACGCCTGCAGCATGATCCAGCGGCCTTTCGCGCGCGCGCCGTCAACGGCGATCGTCTCCGACGTCAGGAAATGCACGTTGGTCGCGAAGTGCGGCACGGGGGGCAGATAACGCTGCAGCATTGCAAGGATAGCCTCATGCCCGCGCAGATGGCCAAACTTCTGCGTGTACTGCGGGCCGATGCCTTCCCAGATCGCGTCTTGCGTGAACAGCGCGGCAAGCGTCTCGCCGTCGAGCGTACCCGAGGGCACATCGCACAAGGCCATATAGCGCGCAATGGTCTTGCGGACCGCGTTTTCGGCTTCGAGCGACGCGACGCGGGCCAACAAGGCTTCAATCGTGTCCGATGGCAGGGTGATTGTGCTCATGGCTCAGGACGCGTTCTGCGCAGCAGGCGGCACCGTCAACGCACGTCCGACGCGCGCCTCGATCTTGCCGTAGCGCCACAGGTTGTATTCGCCGACGGGCGTCGTGCGGTACAGATTGCACACGGCCACGGCCGTGTCGAAATCGGCGACGTCGGCCATGATGTAGAACGTCCATGGCGCGCCATCCGACTGACCGACGACGAGCCGGTCGTCGTCCATCACGCCGAGCACACGCACGTTGTCCATCGCTTCGACGGCGGCCAGCATCTTGCCGTAGGCCTGCCATACCTCGCCGATCTTCTCGCGCGGCAAGTCGAAGAAATTCTGCGTGACGCCGCAGCAGAACAGCACACGCAACGGCAGCGAACGATTGTCAGTCATGAAACGAAACTCCCTTGAAAACAGGCCTGAAATGAAAGGTATCCAACGCAGTTACAGATAGCCGGGAATCGGCGGTACGCCGACGAACACGGCGCCCGCGCCGTCGTAGTTGCCTTCGCCGAGAAACGCGTGCTGCGTGACGACCATCGCGTCCCGCATCAGACGCTGCAGCGGATGCGAGCGATAGATCGCCATCGTGCCACCCAGCCGGTACGCGCGTCCCACCACGTCCGCGCCTTCGCGCGCGATCTGCGTGGCCGCGAGGCGCAGCAGGCTGACCTGATCGGGCGTCACGTCGTTGCCGGCGAGGATCGACTGCCACACTTCGTCCGTCGATTCGTAGAAGAACGCGCGCGCCGAGCGCAACTGCGCTTCGGCCTTTGCGAGTTCGATCCGGTAGTACGCGCGGTCGGCGAGTTGCGGCGCGCCCGTCGTCGTCTTGCGGCCGCCCGCCATCTGATTGGCGACATCGAGCGCCGAGCGCGCGAGACCAAGGTTCACGACGGCAAGCACCTGGGCCGCGTACGCGATGGTCGGATAGCGATACAGCGGTTCATCGACTGTCGGTGTTCCGCCGCGCACGAAGGTCCAGTCGTCGGCGACGAACTGGTCGCTGACGCGCAGATCGTGGCTGCCCGTGCCCTGCATGCCGACCACGTCCCAGTTCTCGACGATCTCGACCTGCGCGGGACGAAACACGGCGGTGCGCGGTTTGCCGGGTGCGCCTCCATCCTTGCCCACGCCGATACCGACACCGAGCCAGTCCGCGCCCTTGCAGCCGCTCGCGAATTTCCAGGTACCGTTCACGCGCCAGCCGCCGGGCGCGGGTTGCGCGGTCTGCACGGGAAAGAGGCCGCCAGCGAAGACCTGATCGGGGCCTGCCGCGTAGATCGCTTGTTGTGTCGCGAGCGGCAGCGCGGCGAGGTACACGTTCGCGCTGCCGAAGCTCGCGACCCATGCAGCCGAGCCGTCCGCGACCGCAATACGTTCGATCATCGCGAGGAATTCACCCGGTGCGCGTGCATCGCCGCCGAAGCGCCGAGGCGTGCCCGCGCGATAGATGCCGGCGCGCTTGAGCTTCGCGATCACATCGCGCGGCACGTGCGACAGCCGATCGAACTCGTCGCGACGCGCGGCGATTTCTTCGATCACCGCGTCGAGGGGCAAGGCATCGGCGGGTTCCGATTGCAGCGTGTGGACGTTGCTTGTGGCGAGGGCAGTGGCGGCTGACATGTCGATTCTCCTGAGCGCGTTTGACGTTATTGACGTTCAGGCCAGTCTAGAAATGCAAAAAGGCGGCAGCAATTGGGGCGCCGGTCCGCGTCTCCTGGTATCGACGCCCGCTCGCCTAAAGAAATCTTTAGACACGTGACAGATAAGGCCGATGTTATGGTTACACCTGCACTCCAGCCCCGTCGCTCGCGCATCATGAACTTTCCCGCCGAAGAAGATTTTCACCGTCTGCTCGACGCATTGACGCTGTGCGTGCTGCTGCACGACGCGCAGACGAAGGCGATCGTGTGGGCCAATCGCGCGGCTTGCGTCGCGTTGGGTTTCTCTCTCGATGAACTGCTGCCGCTCAAGGCGCCCGACATGACGCGTCCCGAGCCGAAGTACCGGCGCGAGATCGGCGTGGCCGCGATGGATCGCGCGATCACGCAAGGGCCGCAGGTGTACGAATGGTGTTACCGCTCGCGTGCGGGTATCGACATGTTGTCGGAAGCGATTGCGACGTATGTGCCGTTGCGCGAGCGTGCCGTCGTGATGGTGCAGTTCCGCGACATCAGCGAAGAAGAGGCGACGCGGCGCAAGCTGCGCCGCTATGAAACGCGCCTGCGCGAATTCATGCAGGATCTCGGCGAAGGCGTGGCGGTGCTGACGCCACGTGGCAAGCTCGAATACATCAGCGAGTCGGGGCGTCGCGTGCTGGGCGTGGGGCCGGGTGAAGCGCTCGGTGGCGTGTCCGACTACTGCACGCCCGCCGATCGCAACCGGCTCGTCACGCAGTTGCGGCACGCGACGAGCGAGCAGCCGACGCATGCGCAGCGCTACCGGATCAGGCGCCGCGACAGTGCGACGCGCTGGTTGCGCATCACGTGCCGGCGAGTTGCGATCGAAAACGACCTGAATGGCTTGCTGATTCACTTTCGCGACATCAGCGACGAGGTCGCGACGGAAGAAGCACGCCGCACGGAAGCGCGCATGCTCGAATATGCGGGCCGCTATAACGCAATGGGCGAGATGGCGACGGCCATTGCGCACGAGTTGAGTCAGCCGCTTGCCGCCGTGCGAAATTTCATCGAAGGCGCAATTCAGCGGCTGAGTCAGGGCAGCGTCGACTCCGCGATCTGGGGGCTGCGCAGCGCGGACCGTCAGGCCGAGCATGCGGCGCTCATCATCAAGAGCGTGCGTGAGTACATCGTCAAGCGCGAGCCGACTGAAACGCACACCGATCTGCGCGACATTCTCAGCGATGTCGCGTACTTTATCGAATTGCGCGCGAAAGAAGCAGGTGTGCGTGTGCAGATCGAACAGGCGAGCGAAGCATTGCCCGTGTTTTGCGAGCGCGTGCTGATCGGCCAGGTTATTTTGAATCTCGCGTTCAATGCGCTCGAAGCATTGACGGAAACGAAGGGCACGACGGGCGTCGTGACGCTCGCGACAGCGATGGCGGAGGGGCGCGCCGAATTGCGCGTGATCGACAACGGACCCGGCGTGCCCGCCGACGCGCACGAACGTCTCTTCGACGGGTTTTCTTCTTCGAAGGCGTGCGGCAACGGCATCGGCCTTTCGCTGTGCAAGAACATCGTCACGCGGCACGGCGGACGCATCTGGGCACAAGCGGCAGACGGCGGCGGACTCGAATGCCGCGTCGCGTTGCCACTTGAGCTCGCGCCCGCGCCCGATGCAGGCGTCTAGCTTCGTCTCAGCGTCCAAGCGAGCGGGCCGTCTGACCGCCAATGCCGAAGTCGGTGTTGGGAATGTCCTTGATCATCACGCGCGTCGCCTGAAGCGGCGCATCGAGCACGGCGGCGGCCGTTTCGGATAACGCGGCGATCAGCGCTTCTTTTTGCGCATCGGTGCGGCCGGCAATCAGGATCGCGACGATCACGGGCAGCGAAGGCGGCGCACCATGAGCCGCCGTTTTGCCGCCCAGGCCGAAATGCGTGCCGGGCATTTCGCTCAGCAGGATGCGCACGGCTTCGGCAGGCGCGCCGATCGCGGCGACCGTCGCTTGCGTGAGACCCTGGATCAGCGACGCTTTGCGCGCTTCGTCGTGTCCATGCGGCAGATAGACTTCAAGTGTAGGCATCGGGGTTCGCTCCTCGCGCACAGCGGCCTTGCGTAGCCGCTGCGCGCATCGCGCATCAAAGGATCACAGCAGGAAGCCGATCGCGCTCAACGCTTCCGTCGAGTCGATCAGGCGAATCACCTTTTCGACGAGTCGCGGTTCGCCCGTCGCGAAGCTGATCTTGTGCGTGAGATCGGCGGCGAAGATCGTCGACGCGCCGCGCTTGTACGCGACGATCACCTGCGCCGATTTCACTTCGACCACATCGGCGGCATTGCTCGTCAACGTGAAGCGCGACACCGTGCGTACGGTGCGTGCCGCATCGGAGGCCGAGGCCGAATAGCCGGACACCATGCGCTGCACACGCAGTTCGCGCATGTGCTGGTCGTCGTACGCGTAGTTGAGCGTCGCGGCAAAGTCGGTCGCCTGTGGACCGATCGGCACGACATAGAAGCCCGATGCGTCCCACAGTTCGAGCCACGCGCGATAGTCGCGGCGATCGAGCATCTCAGCTTCGCGCCAGATGAATTCGATGGCGCGCGCGAAGGTCTGTTGCGAGAAGAGTGCGTTGCGATCGTCCATCATGCCTGCTCCATCATTGCGCGCCACTGGCGATACGCTTCGCGCATGCCCGTTTCATCCGTTGCGTGTGCGGTCTTTTCGCCGTTCGCGGCCGTCGTTTCGCGATTCAATCCACGGTTGACGAGAATCGGCACTTCGGGGCCTGCATGTGAGCCGCGCTGCACGCGTTCCCATGCTTCCGCGTCATCGGGACTGCCGAAACCGAACGGGCCCTGGAAGTGTTCGTGAATGCGCAGGCGCACGCGATTCGCTTCATCGGGTCCGCCGTCCATTGCGAGCGCGACGTGGCGGATTTCCGTCTCTTCGGCGGAAATGGGGCGCAGCACGCGGAAGAACGCCATCGACAGCGCGAGGTTGGGGAACAGATTCAGGTTGAAGCCGACGCCCATCAGCGAGCGCACGATGCGCCGCACTTCTTCCGGCGTGTGACGTTCGGCGAGTTGCGCGGCCAGTTCGTTGAAGCGCTCGGGCAGCGGTGCGCCATCGTCCTTGTCGAGATCGACGAGTTCCGGCACCAGCACGGCGAGGCTGTGGCCGTTGCCGAGCGAGCGGCAGAATGCGTCATCGCTCGTCATGAAACTGGTGATGGCGGCCGCCGTTTCGTCGTCGATCGATTTCATCCACGACTTGTGCACGACCGGGAAGTGATACAGGTCCGTCGTGTTCTCGAGCTGGATTTTCCAGTTGCCCTTGAACTTGAACTTGTGTTCGCCATTGGCCTTGATCGGAAAGCCTGCGCCTTGCTTCATGAACAGATCGATCCACGGCTTCGCGCCGCCGAGAAAATCTTCGAGCGGTTCGACGTTCTCATCGAAGCTCGCGAAGATCAGCCCTTGATAGATGCCGACGCGCAGCTTCGCGAGCGGCAGGTCGCCTTTCTCGCACACGCCTTCGTAGCCGTCGCCATAGGGCAGCGCGCGCAGCGTGCCGTCGAGAGCATACGACCAGCTGTGATACGGGCACGTGAAGCCCTTCGCGTTGCCCTTGTGTTCTTCGCACACGGTCGCGCCGCGATGGCGGCAGCGGTTCTGTAGCACGTTCACCGCGCCCGTCTTGTCGCGCACGACGATCACGGGTTGCCGGCCGATCGTGGTGGTGCGGAAGTCGCCCGGGTTCGGCAGTTCACTTTCATGCGCGACCCAGACCCACGTCTTGTAGAAGATGCGTTCGAGTTCGGCTTCGAACAGGTTCGGATCGTAGTACAGCGAGGGCGCGATGCGATCGGCGTGGACGCGCTCGCGCAGCGTACTGGTGTCGATGGTTTGCCAGGTAGTGTCGCTCATCGGTGTTGTGTCGGGACGTGATTGTCGGAAGTGAAATCGAACGAAAGCGCACACAGGTGGTGTTTCTTTCGCGTTGACATCAGTCTCGCTTTGCACCGATCATGCGTCAAATCGATTAAAAATGTGCCGGCCAATAAGTCCGGCAAATAATCAAGACCCAGTCGGAAGCTCACCATGACCTCAATCGATCACGTCGATCTCAATCTGCTGCGCGTGTTTCAGGCGATCGTCGATGAACGCAGCCTCACGAAAGCAGGCGAACGTCTTGCGCTGTCGCAACCCGCCATCAGCTATTCGCTGGCGCGTTTGCGCACGTTGTTCGACGACCCGCTATTCATCCGCACGCGCTCGGGCATGCAGCCCACGCCGATCGCGCTGGAACTCGCAAGCATCGTGGGCCGCGCGCTCGATACGGTGCGCGAGGCGCTGCGTTACGCGGAGAGCTTCGACCCAGCGACGAGCACGCGCACGTTCCGGCTGTCGCTGTCGGATGCGGGAGAAATGGCTTATTTGCCTGCGATCTGCGAGGCGTTGCACGAGCGCGCGCCGCGCGTGAAGCTATCGGTCGAGCCGCTGCCCGTGGAAGAGATAGAAGATGCGCTGCGTTCCAGCAGGCTCGATTTCGCAATCGGCAATCTGCCGATGTTGATGGCGCGCACGCGCCATCAACTGCTATTCGAAGAGACGTATGTGTGTATGACGCGCAAGCGCCGCGGTCTGCCGGCAGGTTCGGCGTTGAGTCTCGAACATTTCCTGCAGGCCTCGCATGTGCAGGTCCGCTCCGTCGAGCACAGTCACCATGCGCTAGACGATGCGTTGCGCGCGCAAGGCGTGGGCCGCAACATCGTGCTGCAGTTGCCGCACTTCGTGGCGCTGCCTGGCGTGCTGGCTGTGACCGATCTGTTCGCGACGTTGCCGCAAAGGCTCGCAGGTATTCTCAACGGCAACGACGCGTTTCGCATCTACACGTTGCCTGTGCCGATTCCACAGGCCACCGTGACGATGCACTGGCACGAGCACTTCCACGAAGACGAAGGCATCGCGTGGATGCGCGATCTGATGGCCGAAATGGTGAAGCGCTTCGACAAGACGTAGCGTCAGAGGTCGAGCACGAGCACGGGCGAGCGGGAGCGCGACACGCAGCAGCAGATCACGCTGTTGCTCGCGCGTTCCGCCTTGCTCAGGCAATGATCGCGATGTTCGGGCTCGCCGCTCACCACGTCGACCATGCAGGTGCCGCATACGCCTTCGCCGCATGACGTGTCCACCTCGATGCCGATCGCAGCGAGTGCCTCGACGATCGAAGTCTTGCTGTCAACGCGCACGGTCTGACCGCTGCTGGCCAGTTGTACATCGAAGCTGTCGAGCGTGGCATCGCTGCCGGGCGCTTGGGGCTCGGCGGTGAAACGTTCGAGATGAATCGCATCAGCGGGCAGACGCGCTTCGCCCGCGGCGACCACGCGATCCATGAACGGCACCGGGCCGCATGTGTAGACGTGTGTGCCTTGCGGCACATCGGCAAGACACGCGGCGAGTTCGGCATCGAGCGCATCCGGCTCGATGCCCAAATGCACCTTCGCGTACGCGTCGAACGGAGCGCGCGAGAGCAGCGGAAGAAATGCCGCATGTTCCGCGCTGCGCGCGAAGTAGTGCAATTCGAACGGCACGTTCATCTTCTGCAGCCGATATGCCATTGAAAGCAGCGGCGTGATGCCGATGCCCGCGCCGATCAACACATGCTGGCTGGCGTTTTCAGCGAGGCGAAACAGATTGCGCGGCGCACCGATGGACAGTTCGGTGCCGATCTGCACGTCGTCGTGCAGCGAACGCGAGCCGCCGCGCGACTGCGTTTCTTTCTTGACGGCGAACAGATGCGTGTCACGGCAGTCGGGGTCGCCGCATAGCGAATATTGGCGCGTGACGCCCGAGGGACTCGTGACGTCGATGTGCGCGCCGGGTTCGTACGCGTCGAACGGCACGCCATCGAGGCGCGAAATGACGAATGAGCGGACGCCGTGTGCTTCGTCGCGCACGGCGTCGACGCGAACCTTGAACGATTGAGCTTGCATGGTGCGATCCAGTCTGTTGCAGTTGGCGGATTCGCATTCAGCTTAAGGTTCGCGTCTGGATCAGGCAAATCGATTAAAAATATTCGGATGCATAAGTCTGTTCGATAATACGTGACCGTGTGCTACCGGTTGACGTCCACCACGAGCCGCCCGCGGACCTTGCCGTCGAGCACGTCCGGTGCGGCCGCCAGCGCCTCCGCAAGGCTGATCTCCTTGACCATCGACGCCAGCCGCGCCGTGCTCAGGTCCTGCGCGATACGCTGCCATGCCTCGACGCGGCGCTCGTGCGGCGCCATCACACTGTCGATGCCCGCGAGCGTCACGCCGCGCAAAATGAAGGGCGCGACGGTGGCGGGGAAGTCCATCCCTTGCGCGAGTCCGCATGCGGCGACGATCCCGCCATACGCGGTGCCCGCGCAAGCGTTCGCCAGCGTGTGACTGCCGACGGCATCGACGGCAGCGACCCAGCGTTCCTTCGCGAGCGGCTTGCCCGGCCCGGACAATTCCGCGCGATCGATGATCTCCTGCGCGCCCAGTTCGCGCAGATAGTCCGATTCAGCAGGACGTCCCGTCGATGCGATCACGTGATAGCCGCGCTTCGCGAGCAGCATGATCGCGACGCTGCCGACGCCGCCTGCCGCGCCCGTCACGAGCACCTTGCCTTGCGCAGGCGTGACGCCGTGACGCTCGAGCGCGAGCACGCATAGCATGGCCGTGTAGCCAGCCGTACCGACGGCCATTGCGTCGCGTGAAGTCAGCGGGGCAGGCGTGCGCACGAGCCAGTCGCCGCTTACGCGCGCGCGTTGCGCGAGTCCGCCCCAGTGCTTTTCGCCGACGCCATAGCCGTTCAGGATCACGTGGTCGCCGGCTTTCCATTGCACGTGCTCGCTCGCTTCGACGATGCCCGCGAAGTCGATGCCGGGCACCAGCGGAAAGCTGCGCACGACGGGCGAGCGCCCCGTGATCGCGAGCGCGTCCTTGTAGTTGAGCGTCGACCATTCGACACGTACGGTCACGTCGCCTGCGGGCAGATTCGCTTCGTCGATGTCGGTGATGGACGCGCGGCTGCCGTTGTCCTGCTTCTCGATCAAGATGCCTTTCATGGTCCCGTCCGTTGAGTTCGCCTTGCGTGGGTGCCTATTAGTCTAGGCGAGTCCAGGCGAACGCGGGCCGTCTGGCCCGGCTTGCGGTGTTCAACAATACGGCGGGTCGTTGCTTTCGACGCGCGAGTGGGGGCGCCTTCAAAGGCGCGTTGAAGCGGAGTGTTGAGGCGGAGTGACGGCGCAATTGAACAAACGGCGGCGTGCCGTTTGTCTTTCATCGCATGAATGAGGCGTGCGCTAGCGTGTGTAGTAGCCGCGCTGCTGCATGCACTTCGAGTAAGCGGTCCAGTAACGGACCATCGGCGGCTCGGGCGGAGGCGGTGGCGGCATGGCCGCGAGCGAAGCCGCCGACGGCATGCTGGCCCCCGAAGCCGCGAGCGTGTCCGATGCGGGCGTCGCGCCCGAAGCCGCGAGCGTGCCCGAAGCACCCGATGCTGCTGCAACAGTCGACGGAACTGCGACCCCGCTCGCACCGCTTGCGGCCGTTGCGATGGCTGCCCCGCTTGCGCCCGCTGGCGCGGACGCCGCCATCGCGCCCGAGGCACCCATCGCGGAAGGCAACGGCGGATTGACAGGCGAGGGCGCAACGATAGGCCGCGGCGCAACGGCCGCCGCCTTGCCGGGTGGCGGCGGACGCTGCGACTCGTGCGCCATGTTCACTTTCGTCGTCTTGTTGGCATCCGCGTAGCACGCGGCGTTGTCGACGGCCTGTTGTCCCGGGCTCTGGCTGCGTCCCGGATAGGTCAACGGCTGCTGCGCAACGGATGCGCCGCTGACGACGAAAAGCGCGATTGCGGCATGGGCGAAGCGTGTCATAAGCGAGCGGACTCCCTGGCGAAGTCTTGGTCTTGTCGGCGCGGATGCGCGTCGCGAGGTACGCATGAAGCCATGACGTGCAACATGGCCATTGCGGCCAGTCAGGCCATCGCAGGCCGAAGGGTAGCTATTCCAGCATATCGCCTCACAGCGGCGCAGCACGCCAGAAGCACGCCATTCGTCGCCATTTTCCGTGCTGCAACGCGATATGGGTCATAGCATGATCAATGCAGCAGGCCAAACACGGCGACACCGTTGGTCGCGCCGACGTAGACCTTGCCGCGCGAGATCATCGGCGTGATGAATTTGTTGCCCGCGCCCCACTGGTCGCGGGTTCCCGCCTGATTGCTATTGTAGAGTTCGCTTGCGAGATTGGTCGCGTCGTACGCGTGCAGCGCGCCCGTCGTGCCGTTTTCCGCGGCCCACAGGATGGCGTTCGAGGTCCCGTTCGCCGATATCGCGGGGACGGCGCCCGGATAGGCGAAGGTCGTCGGACTCTTCGATGCAGCCGTGCTGGCAACCATCGCATTGGTGACGGGCAGCGCCTTGATGTTGTCGTTCAATGCGCCGTAGTAGACGGTGCCGTTGAAATAAGCGGGCGAGCCCCAGATGCCGCCTGCCAGCGTGCCCGTCAGCACCTGCCAGATGTTGTTCGCGCTCGCGTTGAATTTGCCCATCGCGTCGCGATCGACGACATAGATCTTGTTGTCCTTGCCCGCCGCTACCGCGAGATGCTTGATGGTGCCGTCGGCAGTCTTCTGATCGGGCAACAGCATCGCACCGCCCGAGCCGAAGTCGCCGTCTGCGTTCGCGAGCTGCACGACGTCGAGCGGCGCGAAGTAGTCGGTCACCTTGAGCGGGCTGGCCGACAGCTTCATGAACGAATTGCCGTAGTCGCTATCGACGGGGAAGCCGTTGACATCGAGCGTCGTGCCGAACGTGCCGTTGCCGTCCACCACATAGATGGACGTGCCGTCCGATGCCATGCCCGAGCCCGCCATCCACACCGATCCCTGATGGCCGTTCGGGGCGACGTTGACGACGCCTGTCTGCTGCAGCGTGTCGGCGCTATAGCTCATGATCCAGCCCGTGTAGGCGCCGCCCATGCAATGCGCCAGCCCATGAAGATGTTGCCGTTCACGAGCGTCAACGCGACGCGCTCCGTATGCAGCGAAGGATCGAACGTCAGCACACCGTTGACGCTGTTGCCGCCCGTGCCTTGCGCGGTCGCCGCGATTTCGGCCGGGCCGCCGAAGAGTTCGGCGCCGCTCGCGAGATCGAGTGCATGCAGGCGGTGATGAAGACCACCGCTTGCATCCTTCGTCATCGCGACCGCGTACAGCACGCCATTCGAGCCGCGACTGCGGTCGATGACGGGCGTCGACGTAATGCCGATTTCCGGCGTGATGTCATTGCAGCCGCGATTGTCGCTGGGTGTTTCGTTCGCGCCCGTCAGCGAGACCTTCCACAATTGCGCGTAGTTGTCGGCGTCGTACGCGTAGACGCTGTTGTGCTCCGTCACGACATAGATCACGTTGTGCGTCGTGCCGTTGATCGACAGGCTAGTGACCGACAGCGGCTGGCCGTCCACCTTGCCGTCGGCAGGCAGAAACGCGAGTTTGCCGAACGTTGCCGAATTCACGTTGGACGGTGTGAGCGTCGTCTCGGCGAGCATTTGACCGGTGCGTGCGAGATCGTTGTGATGTGTCAGCACGTCGGTGGCGACTGACGCTGTCGGTGCTGCGCTGCCGCCCGAGCCCGATGTGCCGCTGCCTGAGCCTGATCCTGTGCCGCTAGTGCCGGCGTTACTGGCGCTCGCATTGTCAGACGAGCCGTTACCGCATGCCGTGCAAAATAGCGAGAGCGTCAGTGCGACGGCGGCCTTGCTGACGCGCGAAAGCGTGCGAGCCGTATCGCTCGTCGGAGAGGCGAGGGATGCTGGCAGCTGTCGATGCATGCTCGTCTCTCCCCACGCCCCAATGAGCGTGCTCGCATGGAGGCATGCGCGTTTTCGCTGTTCTTTGCGGCGCTTGCCAGTCTCTCCATGGTAAGAACGACGGCGCAAGGTCAAGCGACATCGCTTCGTTTCTTTCCGCCAGGCAGCGGCTTTTCTCGCGATGGCCTAATGACGGCGCTCGGGAAAGCTAGTGCTGCCGATAGACTTGCGAGTCGTCGCTCGCGGGCAATGTGGCGGGACTCTCGGGTGGAGACCAGGCCTGAACGGTGGGAAGAGGCGTGTGCTGCACGGGCTTCGAGGCTGTTTTGACTGGCGTGCGTCGCGCCGCGACAATGGTCGTGGTGGCCTTTGCCGGCGGCGTCTTGCTGGCGACCTTCACCGGCTTGCGCGGACTTTGCGCGTTCGCTTGCACACAAGGAGAACGCGTGCCGCACGCGGCATTCGCCTGCTTCGTGCTGGTTCGGCGTTCCTGTTGTGCAGCCGTCGTGCTGGGAGCGCGCGTGGGAGCGACGCTGGCGAGCTGCCGCGTGCGTGGTGCGGGTTGAGGCAGCGGCGGCGCAAGTGGCTTTGCCGCAAGCTGTTTCGTCTGTTTCGCCGGCGTCTTGCCTGGCGTTTTGGCTGGCGACGCGGGTGGAGACACGGGCGCCGTCTTTACCGGCAAGCTCGGCGTGCTGCTAGCGAGCGTGCTGCTGTGCGCGTTTGCGGACTGATGAGCGGCGGCGCCCGCCATGACGGCCGTATCGGTTGCGTCGCGGCTGCGCAGCGCTTCGATCTGGTCTCGCAGGGTCCGCGCGAGTTCCTGCGTGCGATCGGCGATCGTCGGTCGATCGTGACGCGGCATCGCGCGCAGTTCGTTCTGGGTGACGATGCGGCGCAAGCGGCTTTGCATCGCATCGCGTTGCGTCAGCGTAATGTACGTGCCGAATGCAATCGCGAAGCCTAGCAGCACGACAGCGGCGCCCGTGCTCAACTTCCAGTCGGGCGTACCCACTGATGTAGGCGCAGCGATACGGCGCGGCCTTGGCCTGATGCGCCTGAAAAGTGGCGGATAAGTCGGTAACGGGTCGGGCGCACCATCTGCCGCCCGGTTCGCGCTTGCATGAGGCACTGAAGCGTCGAGAGGAAATAGCAGATCGCGCGGCGGCGCAGGATGGTCTCGCTGCGCCCCAAGTTTTGTCTCCTGCGTCGTGTCGCATTGCTCGTGCGGCGGCACTGGACGCTTGCGAATCGTGTCCATGGACAGACTCCCATGCCGGCACGCGTGACGGCATCGCACATTCTTCTCGTTGGCAACCATCGTGCGTAGGACATCGCCTTTACGACGCAATGCGTCGCACGTAATCGCAATGGTCGCTATGCAATATGAGTCAGCTTTCGCGAGAGGTCAATAAAACTCGGCTATTCGGTTGAAAAAAGCCGGTGTGCGTGTATGTGAAGCGCGACAAATGGATTGGATTTCGCGAATTGGGCAAGCAAATCGCCAATCGCAACTGATTCAGACGATTCGGAAAATCGCCAGAAAAGAATTCATTGTGCGATGCGCGCCTTTTGAAAATAGAAAATAAATCGGCAAAAAACCATCTAGCTGTTTTGCGCCATTCATATATCCCTATTTAAAGGTCATTGAAAGATCACGCAATTTTGACCTGTGAAACGTGCGTCACGTGCAAGTTTAATGCGGTGCTTATCATCGTGCGAATGTAATCGCATAAAATGCATGCGATAAATCTTCATACGTTACAAAAAGTTACCCCGTTTCAGCAGACGTAAGCATTTTCGTTCGGTACGATTCGGCCTTGCAAAAAGAGTCTGGATAGTGGGATGTTTTTGTGTGAAGGCTGGAAAGGCCGCCACACGGTGCTCCCCGGTTTAAAGCTGATTAATGGTCGCGTATATCGCGTTATTAATCAGACATTATCCCGATCTGCTTTGCAGTTACATCTGGTTGCAATCGGTTGAGCACGGCCTCACTCGCACTGAAAAAGCTGCGGGCATGCAGGAAACGCGCTGCTCCAAATTACCGGCACCCCGGGCGCACCGGCAGTCGACGCAGTAAGAACGACTCCGCGTGCAAGACAGCCAACCCAGAAATCCAGCGTACGCGTGCGGGCATTTTTGCCAGGCGTTTTCGGACGGATTTCGATTGCCCATTCGTACTTCCATGAAAGCCAATTTACTTCTTGTTTCGTCATCGATAGCGGTCCTTCTCGCGGGCTGTGGTGGTGGCGGCGGCAGCGACCCGGTCGGCGCATCGGCCAATAGCGGTTCTCAAACGTCCGCGATGTCCGCCGCCAATGCGACGGCCAACGGCAACACCACGGGCAACATCAGTTGCGTATCGCCTTCGACGGCGAGCGCGTCGGCAGGTGGCCCGCTGATTTCCGCCGATACGGCGAGCAGCGACGGCACGCGCATGTTTGCGTCGGGCGCGAGTTTCCCGCTTGTGTTCACGACGAACGCGAGCAACGCCGACACGCTGAACTGGTCGATCAACGATACGACGGGCCGCGTCGCGGCTAGTGGCAGCTTCGCGGTGCCGGGTGGCGCAGCGACGACGACCCTGACCTGCAATTCGACACTCGCGGGCTACTTCGCGGTGGCCGCCAGCCTGAAGGCGGGCGGTGGCGCGTTGCCGCAAGCCGGCACGCGTCCCACGGGCATCGCCACGTTCGGCGTGATTCCGAACCTGAGTGGCATCGTGCCCGCCGTGACGTACACGAAGCAGGAGCAGCACCGCTTCGGCATGCAGGGTGAAAACGATCGCGCAGCGGTGCTCGCTGGCCTCGGCATCACGCAGACGATCGACGACCGCCAGATGTCGGTGATGGAGCCGAATGGCGCGAACACCTTCAATCCGTCGGCGAACAATCTCGACTCGTTCTATACGTCGGGCAACGTGATGCGCCTGATCCGTCTGGATGGCACGCCCGGATGGGCGTCGAAGTCGGGTGGCGTCGAGGATTTCACGACCTTGCCGAAGGACATGTCGTACCTGCAGAACTACATGAGCCGCGTCGGCACCGAGTCGAACGCGATTCGCCTCAAGTACTTCCCGACGCAGTCGGCGAACTACTATCAGGTGACGTGGGAGCCGAATCAGTTCTGGACGGATACGGATGCCAATTTCGTGTCGCTGTACCAGTCGGTCTATCAGGGCATTCACTCGACCGATCCGGGCGCTGTCGTGATGGGTCCGGCGGACGCGTTCCCGAGCCTCACGAACAACCGTCTGCAACGCATTGCTTCGCTGGGTTACGGCAAGTACATCGATGGCGTGGCGACGCACGGCTACTACGATGCGGGCACGTCGCCTTCGCATCCGCCTGAGCGTCTCGCAACCGACCCCGTCGCCGCGAATGCAGCCAACGCGCTCAACAACTCGATGCGCACGCTGCGCACGACAATGCTGAACCAATACCGCTCGGGCATGAAGCTGTATCAGACGGAAGTGGGTATCAGCTATGACCTCGGTTCGCAGTACGGTCCCAACTATCCGACGGGTAATGTGCTGTTCGCGCAGGGCGCCGTCGTCGCGCGTACGCACATCATCCTGCTCGGCGAAGGCGCGGACGTTTCGTACGTGTTCTACGGTGCGGACTATCCGGGCGAAGTGGGCTATGGCACGTTCTTCGATCTGTCGAACGCGCAAGGCTCGTTCGGTGCGAGCAATATCAGCCCGAAGCCGGCCGCCATGGTCGTGAGTGCGATGTCGCGCATTCTGGATGGCACGAATACGCTTGGCCCTGTGAAGAACACGCCGTCGGGTGTCTATGCTTATTCGTTCCAGCAGGTCAACAATGGATCGGTGATCACCGCCTTGTGGACCCACAACAACGATGCGTGGAGTGCAGGCGCGGGCTTCAGCTCGACGTATAGCGCGGCCTACAGCCTTGCAGTCGATGCGCCGGGCACGAGCGGCACGGTCAAGGTGCTCGACATGATGGGCAACCCGATGACGCTGAACTACACGAACGGCACGCTGAAGCTGAATCTGACGGAAGCGCCCGTTTATGTGGTGTCGAAGAATGCGAGCGTCGCGAAGAGCAACGTGAACCCGCCGCCGGGTTACGTCGGTTCTTGAGTGAAGCGGCGCATGCGGGTAGCGGACTTGACGCTCCCCGCCGAGCCGGTAGTACTTTTGAGAAAAGCGCGCGGGTGTTCCGCGCGCTTTTTCGTTTCTGTGATTTGCGTTGTGTCCGGCGCAGGAATCTTCTCTGCAAAAGTGTGCTAAGCCTTTGATTGAATAGGCGAGTACATTGCAATTGCGAATAGATGCGCGTGCCTAAGAAAGTGGCATCGCAAACTTTTCGTAGATCGTGCGAAATAAGTGCTTGACAGTCCCCTGGGGGTTACGCATAATTCGGCCTCTCCAAACGACGGAGACGCAAGAAAGCAGCAGGAAACAGCGGCTTTTTAGCGAATGTTCTTTAACAATCAACAGCCGATAAGTGTGGGTGCTCGATGGCGGCGCGCGGTGATCTTCGGGTCACTGAATAGCGAAAGTAATCGAGTCTCACACGGAAGTAATTGAGGAAGGTTCGACGGATTGAGAAATTCGACCGAATCATTCGTCAGTGATTTTGAGTGAGCGACCGGTTGGTAAAACAACCGAAAAACAGTAACAGGTTTGAACTGAAGAGTTTGATCCTGGCTCAGATTGAACGCTGGCGGCATGCCTTACACATGCAAGTCGAACGGCAGCACGGGGGCAACCCTGGTGGCGAGTGGCGAACGGGTGAGTAATACATCGGAACGTGTCCTGGAGTGGGGGATAGCCCGGCGAAAGCCGGATTAATACCGCATACGATCTCTGGATGAAAGCGGGGGACCGAAAGGCCTCGCGCTCAAGGGGCGGCCGATGGCAGATTAGCTAGTTGGTGGGGTAAAGGCCTACCAAGGCGACGATCTGTAGCTGGTCTGAGAGGACGACCAGCCACACTGGGACTGAGACACGGCCCAGACTCCTACGGGAGGCAGCAGTGGGGAATTTTGGACAATGGGGGCAACCCTGATCCAGCAATGCCGCGTGTGTGAAGAAGGCCTTCGGGTTGTAAAGCACTTTTGTCCGGAAAGAAAACCGCTTCTCTAATACAGGGGTGGGATGACGGTACCGGAAGAATAAGCACCGGCTAACTACGTGCCAGCAGCCGCGGTAATACGTAGGGTGCGAGCGTTAATCGGAATTACTGGGCGTAAAGCGTGCGCAGGCGGTTCGCTAAGACCGATGTGAAATCCCCGGGCTTAACCTGGGAACTGCATTGGTGACTGGCGGGCTAGAGTATGGCAGAGGGGGGTAGAATTCCACGTGTAGCAGTGAAATGCGTAGAGATGTGGAGGAATACCGATGGCGAAGGCAGCCCCCTGGGCCAATACTGACGCTCATGCACGAAAGCGTGGGGAGCAAACAGGATTAGATACCCTGGTAGTCCACGCCCTAAACGATGTCAACTAGTTGTCGGGTCTTCATTGACTTGGTAACGAAGCTAACGCGTGAAGTTGACCGCCTGGGGAGTACGGTCGCAAGATTAAAACTCAAAGGAATTGACGGGGACCCGCACAAGCGGTGGATGATGTGGATTAATTCGATGCAACGCGAAAAACCTTACCTACCCTTGACATGTACGGAACCTTGCCGAGAGGTGGGGGTGCCCGAAAGGGAGCCGTAACACAGGTGCTGCATGGCTGTCGTCAGCTCGTGTCGTGAGATGTTGGGTTAAGTCCCGCAACGAGCGCAACCCTTGTCCCTAGTTGCTACGCAAGAGCACTCTAGGGAGACTGCCGGTGACAAACCGGAGGAAGGTGGGGATGACGTCAAGTCCTCATGGCCCTTATGGGTAGGGCTTCACACGTCATACAATGGTCGGAACAGAGGGTTGCCAAGCCGCGAGGTGGAGCCAATCCCAGAAAACCGATCGTAGTCCGGATCGCAGTCTGCAACTCGACTGCGTGAAGCTGGAATCGCTAGTAATCGCGGATCAGCATGCCGCGGTGAATACGTTCCCGGGTCTTGTACACACCGCCCGTCACACCATGGGAGTGGGTTTTACCAGAAGTGGCTAGTCTAACCGCAAGGAGGACGGTCACCACGGTAGGATTCATGACTGGGGTGAAGTCGTAACAAGGTAGCCGTATCGGAAGGTGCGGCTGGATCACCTCCTTTCCAGAGCTTCGCGTCTCAAAGTTGAGCGCTCACACTTGTCGGCTGTTAATTGAAGACAGGCTCAGGGGTCTGTAGCTCAGTCGGTTAGAGCACCGTCTTGATAAGGCGGGGGTCGATGGTTCGAATCCATCCAGACCCACCAGCGTCTTGTCTGCGGTGGCTGACTGAAGATTCTCCTGTGTACTGTATGACTGGGGGATTAGCTCAGCTGGGAGAGCACCTGCTTTGCAAGCAGGGGGTCGTCGGTTCGATCCCGTCATCCTCCACCAATTCCCAATGCACAGTGTTCTGCAGAACGCAGAAGACTTCGCATTGGCAATTGAGCCAGTCAGTGAAGATATGCGGTTATAGCAATCGCGATATCGGCTGTCGTTCTTTAACAATCAGGAAGAAGTAGTAAAGAGATTCGCGAAAGCGTGCTTAGAGATGGGCGCGTGAGTAGGTGAATCAGGGTTGTGATTGTATCAATGTATTTTTAAGGGTTGTCGAAAGACAGCCTTGGAATACGGCACAACGCTAAAACTCAACCTGTAGCGAGTGGGTCTGACGTGGTAACACGGAGAGACGCACCCGTTATAGGGTCAAGCGAACAAGTGCATGTGGTGGATGCCTTGGCGATCACAGGCGATGAAGGACGCGGTAGCCTGCGAAAAGCTTCGGGGAGCTGGCAAACGAGCAATGATCCGAAGATGTCCGAATGGGGAAACCCACTCCGTATGGAGTATCCGTAGCTGAATACATAGGCTACGTGAAGCGAACGCGGTGAACTGAAACATCTAAGTAACCGCAGGAAAAGAAATCAACCGAGATTCCCAAAGTAGTGGCGAGCGAAATGGGACCAGCCTGTACTCTTTATCTTTGCTGTTAGCCAAACGCTCTGGAAAGTGCGGCCATAGTGGGTGATAGCCCCGTAGGCGAAAACAGCGAGGAAGAACTAGGTGTACGACAAGTAGGGCGGGACACGTGAAATCCTGTCTGAAGATGGGGGGACCATCCTCCAAGGCTAAATACTCGTGATCGACCGATAGTGAACCAGTACCGTGAGGGAAAGGCGAAAAGAACCCCGGGAGGGGAGTGAAATAGATCCTGAAACCGCATGCATACAAACAGTCGGAGCCTCGCAAGGGGTGACGGCGTACCTTTTGTATAATGGGTCAGCGACTTACATTCAGTGGCGAGCTTAACCGATTAGGGCAGGCGTAGCGAAAGCGAGTCCGAACAGGGCGATTCAGTCGCTGGGTGTAGACCCGAAACCAGGTGATCTATCCATGGCCAGGATGAAGGTGCGGTAACACGTACTGGAGGTCCGAACCCACTAACGTTGAAAAGTTAGGGGATGAGCTGTGGATAGGGGTGAAAGGCTAAACAAACCTGGAAATAGCTGGTTCTCTCCGAAAACTATTTAGGTAGTGCCTCGTGTATCACCTTCGGGGGTAGAGCACTGTCATGGTTGAAGGGTCCATTGCGGATTACTTCGCCATAGCAAACTCCGAATACCGAAGAGTGCAATCACGGGAGACAGACATCGGGTGCTAACGTCCGGTGTCAAGAGGGAAACAACCCAGACCGCCAGCTAAGGTCCCCAAATATGACTAAGTGGGAAACGAAGTGGGAAGGCTAAAACAGTCAGGAGGTTGGCTTAGAAGCAGCCATCCTTTAAAGAAAGCGTAATAGCTCACTGATCGAGTCGTCCTGCGCGGAAGATGTAACGGGGCTAAGTCATATACCGAAGCTGCGGATGCATATTTATATGCATGGTAGGAGAGCGTTCCGTAAGCCTGCGAAGGTGCACTGGAAAGTGTGCTGGAGGTATCGGAAGTGCGAATGCTGACATGAGTAGCGATAAAGGGGGTGAAAGGCCCCCTCGCCGTAAGCCCAAGGTTTCCTACGCAACGTTCATCGGCGTAGGGTGAGTCGGCCCCTAAGGCGAGGCAGAAATGCGTAGCTGATGGGAAGCAGGTCAATATTCCTGCACCAGTGTGAAATGCGATGGGGGGACGGATCGCGGAAGGTTGTCCGGGTGTTGGAAGTCCCGGTCGCTGCGTTGGAGAAGGTGCTCTGGCAAATCCGGGCACGGAATTCAAGGGCGTGGCGCGAGCAGCTTAGGCTGCGAAGCAATCGGAAGGGGTTCCAGGAAAAGCCTCTAAGCTTCAGTTTCACATTGACCGTACCGCAAACCGACACAGGTGGGCGAGATGAGTATTCTAAGGCGCTTGAGAGAACTCGGGAGAAGGAACTCGGCAAATTGGTACCGTAACTTCGGGATAAGGTACGCCCCTGTAGCTTGATGCCCCTGCGGGCAGAGGGTGAAGGGGTTGCAATAAACTGGTGGCTGCGACTGTTTAATAAAAACACAGCACTCTGCAAACACGAAAGTGGACGTATAGGGTGTGACGCCTGCCCGGTGCCGGAAGATTAAATGATGGGGTGCAAGCTCTTGATTGAAGTCCCGGTAAACGGCGGCCGTAACTATAACGGTCCTAAGGTAGCGAAATTCCTTGTCGGGTAAGTTCCGACCTGCACGAATGGCGTAACGATGGCCACACTGTCTCCTCCCGAGACTCAGCGAAGTTGAAGTGTTTGTGATGATGCAATCTCCCCGCGGCTAGACGGAAAGACCCCATGAACCTTTACTGTAGCTTTGCATTGGACTTTGAACCGATCTGTGTAGGATAGGTGGGAGGCTATGAAGCTGGGACGCTAGTCTCAGTGGAGCCGTCCTTGAAATACCACCCTGGTTTGTTTGAGGTTCTAACCTTGGCCCGTGATCCGGGTCGGGGACAGTGCATGGTGGGCAGTTTGACTGGGGCGGTCTCCTCCCAAAGTGTAACGGAGGAGTACGAAGGTACGCTAGGTACGGTCGGAAATCGTGCTGATAGTGCAATGGCATAAGCGTGCTTAACTGCGAGACCGACAAGTCGAGCAGGTGCGAAAGCAGGTCATAGTGATCCGGTGGTTCTGTATGGAAGGGCCATCGCTCAACGGATAAAAGGTACTCTGGGGATAACAGGCTGATACCGCCCAAGAGTTCATATCGACGGCGGTGTTTGGCACCTCGATGTCGGCTCATCTCATCCTGGGGCTGTAGCCGGTCCCAAGGGTATGGCTGTTCGCCATTTAAAGAGGTACGTGAGCTGGGTTTAAAACGTCGTGAGACAGTTTGGTCCCTATCTGCCGTGGGCGCTGGATATTTGAAGGGGGCTGCTCCTAGTACGAGAGGACCGGAGTGGACGAACCTCTGGTGTACCGGTTGTCACGCCAGTGGCATCGCCGGGTAGCTATGTTCGGAAGAGATAACCGCTGAAAGCATCTAAGCGGGAAACTCGCCTTGAGATGAGATATCCCCGGGGCTTCGAGCCCCTTGAAGGGTCGTTCAAGACCAGGACGTTGATAGGTCAGGTGTGGAAGCGCAGTAATGCGTTAAGCTAACTGATACTAATTGCCCGTAAGGCTTGATCCTATAACAGGTGTGTCTTACCCCAACGGGGTGAACAGGACACACAGGTTGAGATCGGTGTTGTGCCAGAAACAACACAACCCACCCTCTTTACGCTTCTTCCAGATTGGCTGTGGCGCACCCCAGATGCGACGCGGCAACCCCTCATGCCTGATGACCATAGCGAGTCGGTACCACCCCTTCCCATCCCGAACAGGACCGTGAAACGACTCCACGCCGATGATAGTGCGGATTGCCCGTGTGAAAGTAGGTAATCGTCAGGCTCCTTACCCAAGACCAAGACCCCGCCCTCAAAAGCGGGGTCTTGGCGTTTGTAGATCACGTTTTTAACGTCGCTTTCTCAGCGGGCCGCATGCTACAGCGACGAGCGTGCCCGCATTTCCTCTCCATCCGATCTTCCCGCGAGACTGCCCCACGTCGCTAATGCCGCAACCTTGCCGCGTACCTGTGCGAAACTGCTTGACTCGACCTGGAGAGAAAGCGATGCGCATCGCGTGCTTACACACGGCAGAAAGTAACGTCGCGGTGTTCGACACAGTGGCACAGCAGTTGAATCTGCCACAGGGCTCGCTCCACCATGAAGTGCGTGCTGACCTCCTCGCAGCTGCAGAACTCGCTCGCGGGCTGACCCCGGACATCGAACGTCAGACTTGTGATGTCCTGTTGAATCTGGGGCGTGGTGCGGATGTAGTACTTCTCACATGTTCCACTCTGGGGCCCTGTATCTCAGCCGAAGCGGCCAATGCCCCTGTCCCCATGATACGAGTCGACAGTGCCTTGGCAGAAGAGGCGACGCGTGCCGGCGGCAAAGTGATTGCGCTATGCGCTGTTGAGACGACGCTGGCGCCGACTGCACGGATATTTACGGGCGCAGCGAAGCGATCCGGGGCTGAGGTCGAGATCCGGCTGGTGCAGGGCGCCTGGCAGCTGTTTAAAGCGGGCGAACAGGCCGCTTACCTGGCGAAGATCGCTGCCGCAACGGAAGACGCCTACCAGGACGGCGCCACGATTGTCGTCTTGGCTCAGGCATCCATGGCGGGCGCCGCAGCGTTATTGACGCGAGCGATGAAGCCGCTCACCAGCCCGGCAAGCGGTCTCATCGCCGCGATGAATGCCCTGCGCCCATAAAGGCGTTTCAATCCGGCAAAAGAGACAGCACGGAGACGCAACGCTTCATCGAACCGCACGCGTCTCATGCGTAAACCTGAGCGTCACAACAGTAATCGCGCCGAGCACCATCAGGAAGATCGAAACCGGCCAGTAAGCGTGATAACGGGCAAGCAACGCGATTGCGATCAGCGGCGACAGCCCGCCAGCGAAGATCGACGCCACTTCATGCCCAAGCGCCACGCCTGAATATCGCACTTCGGTGCTGAACAGTTCGCCGACGAGTGCGGGCAACGTACCGATCATCGCGCCGTGACAAACGGCTGTGCCGAGAATAAGCGCAAGATAGATCCACGGCGTCTGGTGCGTATCGAGCAACCAGAAGAACGGAAAGGCCATCACGATCAATCCTGCCGCGCCGATCATGTACACAGGCTTTCGTCCAATGCGATCTGACAGACGTCCCCAGGCCAGCATCGCGCCCATTTCGACGACCATTGCCAGCATGACGCCCGTCAACATTACCGAGCTGGCGATCCCCACAAACTTTCCATACACAAGCGAAAACGCGAGAAAGATATAAGCGCCGCCGTTTTCCGCCACGCGCAGCCCCATCGCCATCAAGATCTCTTTCGGATGCCGCTTGATGACCTCGACGACGGGCATATGGGTTTTCTCCCCACGCTTTTCAGTCTGTTCGAAATCCCGGCTTTCCGGCAGGCTGTGCCTGATATAGACGCCAATAGCAAAGATCGCGATGCTCGCGAGAAAGGGCAGTCTCCAGCCCCAGCTGATAAACGCATCGTGCGGCAGCGACTGCGCCGCGAGAAACGCAGCTGACGACAACACGAATCCGCCGCCCACGCCCAACTGGCTCCACGCGGCGTAATAGCCGCGTTTTTCGGGCGGTGCGCTTTCGCTGATCATCAAGACGCCGCCGCCCCATTCGCCACCTGATGCAACGCCTTGCAGCAGCCGCAATACGACGAGCGCAACAGGCGACCAGATGCCGATCTGCGCATACGTCGGCAGCAGTCCGATCGCGAATGTCGCGACACCCATGATGAGCAGCGTCCAGACGAGCGACGCCTTGCGCCCGTAGCGGTCGCCGATATGGCCGAACACGACGCCGCCCAACGGCCGCGCGACGAAACCCATGGCGAACGCGGCAAATGCGCCGAGCGTGCCGATCAAGGGATCGGCGCCCACAGGAAAGAACAACTGTCCGAACACGAGCGCGGCCGCCGTGCCATAGACGAAGAAGTCGTACCATTCCATCGCGTTGCCTGCGACGGACGCTACGACGATCTTGCGCAACGTCCTGTCTTCGAGAGGCCGGACAGCGTCAACGCGGCCGGTTGCGTGCGTGGTTTCGATGGAAGCCATGATGGATCGCATAGATGTAGGTGGGGGATTGCCGCTGAGTGTCTGCCGCGCATTTCAATCGGTCAAATTCATCGAAAAAGGGAGATGCCATCAGCCACGCAAATGTGGGACGAATCGTTCGCAGTCGTCCCCTTCAGGGGCAGCGTGGTAACGTCTCGTTTCAACGAGTCGAACGAGCGCCGGCAGTCGCAAGCCGGCGGACAATGGAGAAGACATGCTTTCCCACGGGAGAGTCGCGCTCGCGCGCTCCGCGCCTGCGGCTCCAGCTTTTGCTCGGTGAACACGTAGCCGCGCTGGCGCGTCGTCGATGTTTCAGCATGCGGCGTCCACTCATGCCAAATAGTGAGAACGTGCAGTGACTTTCCTTGGAATCGACCTCGGCACCTCCGAGGTAAAAGTAATTCTGACCGATGACGCGTCCCAGACGCTCGCGACAAGCGGCGTGCGTCTGGATGTAGCACAGCCGCATCCGCACTGGTCGGAGCAGAATCCCCATGCGTGGTGGCAGGCCACGCTCGATGCCGTTGCCGCCGTGCGTGGCGAGAATCCCGGCGCATTCGCGGCGCTGCGGGGCATCGGGCTCTCGGGACAGATGCACGGCGCGACGCTGCTCGACGCGAAAGGCGAAGTACTCAGGCCCGCGATACTCTGGAACGACACGCGCGCGTTCGCCGAATGCGCGGAACTGGAAGCGCTCGTGCCCGAATCGCGCGAGATCACAGGCAATCTCGCGATGCCCGGTTTCACCGCGCCCAAGCTGCTTTGGCTCGCAAAGCACGAACCCGATATATTTCGTGCCGCGTCCAAAGTGCTCTTGCCGAAAGACTATCTCGCGTGGCGGCTCACGGGCGATTTCGTGTCCGACATGTCGGACGCTTCGGGCACGCTATGGCTCGATGTCGCGAAGCGCGACTGGTCCGACCGCATGCTCGCGGCGACGGGATTGACGCGTGCGCACATGCCGCGCCTCGTCGAAGGCAGCGCGAGCGCTGCGCAGTTGAGCGAGGCATTGCGGCGCGACTGGGGCATTGCCGGTCCCGTCGTGCTATGCGGCGGCGCTGGCGACAACGCGGCAAGCGCGATCGGCATGGGCGTGGCGGAAGCGGGCAGCGCGTTTCTGTCGCTCGGCACATCGGGCGTGCTGTTCGCTGGCACCGATCGCTTCGCGCCGAATCCGGCGCAAGGCGTGCATGCGTTCTGTCATTGCTTGCCGGACCGCTGGCATCAGATGAGTGTGATTCTGTCGGCGGCATCGAGCCTTGGGTGGCTGTCGAAAGTCGTGAACCGCGAAGTCGGCAGTTTGCCCGAGCTCGCGAGCACGGCCGATCCCGCGGCTGCGCCGATCTTTCTGCCCTATCTGAGCGGCGAGCGCACGCCGCATAACGATGCGAACGCGCGCGGCGTGTTCTGGGGTTTGACGGGCGCGCACACGACGGGCGATCTCGCATACAGCGTGATGGAAGGCGTTGCGTTCGCGATGGCCGATGGCTACGCAGCGCTGCAAAGCGCAGGTACGACGTTGCAGAGCGCGTCGTTCATCGGCGGCGGCTCGCGCAGCCCGTTCTGGGCCAATCTGTGCGCGACGGCAACGGGCATCACGATGCATCGTCACGAAGGCAGCGACGTGGGCGCGGCACTCGGCGCGGCTCGCCTTGCACGGCTCGCGGTGACGGGCGAATCGATCAGCGAAGTCTGCCTTGCCCCCCCGACGCTCGAGTCCTGCGAGCCCGATCGTGCACAGGCGCCGTTGCTTGCGCACAGGCTTGCGCGTTATCGCAGCATTTATCAGGCGCTCAAGGCGGGTTTCGCGGAACAGGCTTGATCCGCGCACAACGCTGCGTGCGGCGAGGCGTACGGTACGGCTCGCCGCGCGAACATGAGGCTCAACTCAGATCGTGCAGATCCTTCTGCAACGGCTCGGCTACGGTGAAGCTGGAGAACTCGACATTCAATCCACCGCGTTCGGGTGTACAGCACACGGGGCCAACGAAGTAGTGTGCTGCCAAAGGAAAGGGCGCAAGCCGCAGCAGAGGCCACGTTGTTCCGTCGATTGAATATTGCACGCGCAACACGCCTCGCGCGACGGTTGCACGCATCCAGAAGCCGTCCGTCGCCGCAATGGGCGCACCGATGGCCCAGTCCGACTGACCGACCGTCAATACGCTGCTCATCATCAATACGTCATCGGTGAATTCGACACCCGCCTTCAGCCATGTCGACTCGTCGACGCGCACCATCAATCCCGCCTGATCGTATAGCGCATGAAACTGTCCGCGCACGCGCACCTGTGCGGTGAAATCGCCTTGCGTGCGGACTCCGAAGCAGTGACCCGAATCGCGCGTGAAGCCGTAATGCGTGTTGCGCCAAAAGTCGGTTTTCGGATCGGTCGTCACGTTGAGCGTATCGCCGTCGCGCGACCAGGTCGACGGCTCATTGAACCAATCGCATTGTTCGAACACGCAATGCCTCCTTTGTGTCGCAGATGCGGCCGGCGCGACGCACGGAAGGTCTAACGTCCGCCGCGAGCCATGCTGGAGAATACGCCGTCGCGACGAATGAGTCGATGAAAGAGGGCTGCCGCGATATGCGCGAGCACAGTCGCGAACAGCGCGAATGCGAGCGACGTATGCAACGCGCGCAACAACGCGAACAGATCCACGTCTTGCGGCACGATTGCGGGCAGATGCCAGGCGCCGAACAACACGACGGGATAGCCGCCCGCCGAGAGCATTGCCCAACCGATCAACGGCATCGCGATGAATAGCCCATACAGCACGAGATGCGATGCCTTGGCTGCGAAGCGCTGCAATGCGGGCATATCGTCGGGCAGTGCGGGGCTGCCGTTCTTCAATCGCACTACGACGCGAATCAAGGCGAGCACGAGCAACGCAACGCCAAGCGGCCGATGCAATGCGATAAGCGTTGCATGTGCGTGCGAGACGGTCGCGACCATTGCGACGCCGACGAATAGCATCGCGAGAATCAGCACTGCCATGGTCCAGTGCAACAGGCGCGCGAGCGGAGAGAAATGGCGAGAGGTGTTCGTCATGATGCGTTCCGTTCAGGGTTGCGAAGTGGCGGGCGCGTGATGCAGCGCTTCTTCCCGTGTGCGCCGCTGATACGACACGGCGTAGGCCGCCGAACGCGCCGCGAGCAGTGGGTCGTCCGAAGGCGCGATGCCATCCGGCAGTACAGTCGGATCGAAGTTCACGTCGCGGCACACGCCATCCGCTTGCGGCGCGCTACGTTCGATAACAACGGTGCCCGCGTCGATGCGCTGCCGGTCGGCGGGCCATTGCAGCGTCGCGTCGCTGGTGGAATCGCCGGCGTTCGCAAGCGTCACGATCAGATGCCAGCGCACGTTGCCGTGCTTCAGTTGTTCGTCGAACTGCTGTGACAGAAAGCCGGGATCGTTCTTCTCTTCCGGATCGACAGGCGCATATGACGCTTCCGGCTCCACGGACCAGCGCACCGCGTGCTCCTGTCCACTCGCGTCGGTAAAGCGGAACGCGTTGATGCTGTAGTACGCGGCATTCCCAAGACCGGACGATGCCGGATACGTCTTCACCCATTGCTGAAACGGCTGCGTTTCGGGGTGCGTCGCATAAAACGCCTTCAGCTTCGCGGGATCGGGCTTGCCCGTCTTCGAATCCGGCTGTGCGGCGACGAGTTGCTGATAGAACTGCTCGGGTGTATGCACCGCGAACACGGGCGTTGAATTCATGGCCGTGCGCCATTGCTCGCCGTCGCGTTGTGTGAAGAGCAGTGCGAAGCTGCGAACCGGCACGCTGGCATCGGGCGCTGATGGATTACCACCGGGAATCGCAAAGCGGCCGATGACGGGCGTGCGGCCCTGCGTGAAAACCTGCGCGCGCGAAATCGACGCTGCATTGCCGTTGCTGTCGAAATAGCCCTCTACGCAAAGCCCTTTCGCGTGATTGCGGCGATAGCCCGGGTGTGGGCCGCTGTTCGCCTGGAACTGGTTGATGATGCGATACGTCGTGAGGCGTGAAGGCGTGAGCCAGCCGGCCGCATACGCGAAAGTGCCAGCGAGCGCGAATACCGCTGCGCCGATCGCGGCGAATCGGCATGGCATGCAGCGGGCCGTCGACGCTCGGGACTTTGAATTCATCACGAATGCTCCTTTCGTTTCTGATGGTGACGTGCTTAGGCCGCCAACACAGAGGAGCGGTGTTTATTCCCGTCTCACGCGAGAATTTTTATCTGCAAACGGCCGATGTGAGAAAGCAAAAAAAGTTGGGAATAGATGTCGACATCGCTTTGTTCATCACAGTGAAGCGCCACACATCCTGTGACGCATCGACGTCACCTCTACACTGAAGGAGCTGGAAATGAAAAAGCTTGCACTGTTGACTGTTTCGATCGCTGCACTCGCTTCGACGGCATTCGCATCGAACGCATTTGCGCAGGAGAAGACGCGCGCAGAAGTCCGTCAGGAACTGATCCAGGCCGAGCAGAACGGCTCGCAGTTCGTGACCGACACGTCGTATCCCGAAGTCGCCCCCATCTATCAGCAACAGGTCGCTCACCAGAAGGTTGCGCAGGAAAGCGAAGGCGCCGGCATGGCGGGCACGCACGCCGCGGGATCGCGGATGCCCGTCACGGGCGCGAACACAGGCATGTCGACATGCGTCGGTCCCGTCAGCTATTGCTCGGTGTACTTCGGCAGTTGATCGCCATGCCGGGTGAGGGGTGGCGTTTTCACGTGGCGATTCCACGCAGTGAAGCGCACCCCGCTTACCCCTGTACGCTTATGTATGTGCGCTTATCCGCACAACACATCCGTCGCGACGTGCGAGGCCGGCACCGCGTCGATCAGAATCACATCGCCGATCGAATTGTCCGTGCGCAGCGGCAGAATCGCCTGATAGGCGGCAGATCGGTACCATGCGCGCGCGAGGTCTCGATTCGGAAACTCAATGGCGACCAGGTCGCCGCGCCAGTTGCCTTCGAGCCGTTCGCAACGGCCACCATGCAGCACGAAATGGCCGCAATAAGGCGCAAGCGTCGCATCGATACGCTTCAGGTACTCGACGATCTCCACACCCATCTTCACTTCATGCAGATGCGCGACGGCAAACGTTGACATGCTGCTCTCCCGGTCGTTGACGAATGACGCCAGCATATCGGCCGTCGCAAGGCGAATCGATTACCTCTGAGGTAATGCCGCGCGCAAAAGCGATTCGCACATGAAGCACTTTTGACAGTCGGTATTTTGCGCGGGTAAGCGCGGAGCATCCCGCTGCAATGCGAGTCGGGCCGCGCGCCGCGTTCCACGCACGCGCAGCGCACATGTTTCGCGCACGAAACGTTGTTACGCTTTCTTTCCAGACCGCGAATCCGTGCGATCGTCCGTAGAATGAGGCGCCATGCGGGTTTCAGCGTGGTTGCCAGGAAACAGCGAACCCATGGTATGAAACGTGCATCGAATGGGGAAAAGCCAATCCCATCCACACATCAATAAATACGGTCCTCCCATACGATGGATGCTCGCCACGCTACCGCTGCCGATCGCGAGGATGATGATGCCCGTGCGACGACGCGCACGAACAATACGATGCACACGCCGCGCCTGATGAACCAACTCGAACAACGCGTGAGCGAAGGTCTTCTCGCCGGTGAATTCCGGCTCGCGTTTCAGGGCATCTACGATGTGCAGACAGGCAAGCTCGCGCGCGTCGAAGCGCTGATCCGCTGGATGCATCCGGACTACGGCATGCTGTTGCCCGATGCCTTTCTCGTCGCGCTCGATCATCCCCTCGTCGCGTTGCAACTGACCTATCACGTGATCGACGGCGCATGCCGGGCGCTGGCTCACGCGCAGCGCCAGGGGCAACGGGTGTGTCCGATCGCTGTCAATGTGCCGCCGCGCGTCGTCGCCGACGAGCACTTTCCGGCCACTGTGATGCAGATCGCGCGTCTGCATGGCGTCGAACCCGATCTGCTCGAACTCGAACTCGTCGAAACGGAAGACGCGACTCGCTTGCTGGCTGCGCCGCCTCTGACGAAGCCGTTGCGCGAAGCAGGCATGCGTCTCGCAATCGACGACTTCGGCACCGGCTATTCGTCGCTCGCGCTTCTGAGCACGATCGATGTCGATACGGTTAAGGTCGCGCGCGAAATGCTCGATGGCGTGCCGGACTGTCCGCGCGCGTCAGCCGTCGCATCGGGCGTACTGTCGATGCTCGAAAGGCTGAATGTCGCGGTGGTGGTGGAGGGCGTCGAAACGAGGGCGCTCGCGCGCTGGCTCGCGCAATGGCCCAAGGTGCTCGCGCAGGGGTTTTTCTACGCGCGCCCGACCTTCGAGTACGCCGACGTTCCCCTTCAGGAGCGATACGTCGCGCTGTAGCGCTTCACGCCTGTGTATTGACGATGCCGCCCGTCGACTTGCCCGATGAAGAAAGAATCAGTTGAGCAAGCTCGGCCGTGGCGGTTTGCAGCGCCGCTGAAATCGACATCGCCTGCGCACTCAATGAAGCAACCATCGCAGCGCCTGCCCCCGTGCTATCCGTATTCGCCTGCTGTTGTGCGCGGGCCATCTGCTGTTGCACTGCCGACAGCTTCTGCTGCAACGACTCGATCAGCACCTTGAGTTGCTTGATAGCCGCTTCCTGAATGCTGTCGCCGCCCGTCGATCCTCCGGACGACGCGCCTTGCGCACCCTGTGCGCCGGACGTGGCGGCAGAGGTCGAGGCCGGTTTTGCGCCACTCGTCGCGGATGTAGCCGATGTGTCCGTCGAGGTATCCGCCGTACGTGTGCTGGAGATTGCGGTGCTGCCTGAAAGATCGTTCTGGATTTGCATGGGCAGAGGCTCTGTTCGTTGTAAGAGGAGCGGCTTGTCCGTGATAACGGCACGGGTCAGTACCTTCTTGAGTGACTTGATGTTTGTCAAAGAACATCGTGCCCGTACGACCATTCAAGCGAATCTCGCATGCACACGTCGCTCGTCGCGTTCAGAAATGCATCATTTTGCGCGAGGTTTCCAATGAGGAAAGCCTATGAAATGTACGCGCAGCACGCGAAAAACAGGCTTTTGCTTGCATGCGGCGGCGCCGATGAATGTGCAGTGGCAGACAATCGAACGGGATGAATGTGCGCCGGGACACAGCGCGAGAAGAGGATGAAGACAAGACGGCGCAGCACGTGAGCCGCTCGAGTATTGCGCATCGCGTACGATATGGCATTCGCGTGCGTGCCTATGCGCCTCACCGGCGCGTCGATGCTCGCATGGGCGCATGACATTCGTGAGGCAATCCCATGGTCGAATCCTTGTTGAGCCGCTTGCCGCGCGCGTTGCGCAGCGAAGCGGACTTCTGGTCGGTGCGTATCGTGAACGAACGGACCGACGATCACGCCGTACGTAACGACGTCGCGCAACCACTGCGCATCGCGAGCGATCGCGGCGCGATGCTGGTTGCGTGGTGTGGAAGGGGCGCAGGTTATGCCGCCACGGCTGATCTGTCGGAGAGCGGCCTGCAAGCCGCGCTCGATATCGCGACGCAACGCGCCAAGGCATGCGCGTCCGTATCGTTGATCGATCATGCGCAGATCGCGCGGCCTGTCGAAAGCGGCACCTATGAATCGCCCGCCGTCGCGCAAACGTTGCCGGGCCGGCGCGAATGGTTAGAGCGTTTGCAGCACGAATGCGCGGCAGCGAACATCGACGGCCGCATTGTCGAGCGTACAGCCGCCGTGCAGCTCACGCACAGCGAGCAGACGTATCTGACGAGCGATGGCATACGCATCGATCAGCGTTTCCGCTTCATGCTGCCGCAGATTTCCGTGACGGCGCACGCGGACGGCGTGACGCAGGTTCGCACGCTCGGCGGCGACTACGGCACGCTCGCGCAAGGCGGCGTCGATGTGCTCGCGCATTTCGGCTTCGACGGCGCGGGCGCGCGCATCGCAAACGAGACGCTGCAACTGGTGGCCGCACCGAACTGTCCGTCGGGTCCGCGCGATCTGTTGCTGATGCCCGATCAGATGATGTTGCAGATTCACGAATCGATCGGCCATCCGCTCGAACTCGACCGCATTCTCGGCGACGAGCGCAACTTCGCGGGCTGGAGCTTCGTCAAGCGCGAGCACTTCGGCTCGTATCGCTACGGCTCCGAGTTGCTGAACGTCACGTTCGATCCCGACCTGCGCGAAGAAGCCGCAAGCTATGCGTTCGACGATGACGGTACACGCGCGAAACGCGAGTACCTGATCCGCGACGGCGTGCTGATGCGGCCGCTCGGCGGTGCGCTGTCGCAGCAGCGCGCGCGGCTCGCGGGTGTCGCGAACTCGCGTGCGTCGAGCTGGAACCGGCCGCCCATCGACCGCATGGCGAATCTCAACATCGAACCGGGAAGCAGCACGCTGGAAGACATGATCGCGAACATCGAAAGCGGCATTCTGATGCGGACCAACACGTCATGGTCGATCGACGATCATCGCAACAAGTTTCAGTTCGGCTGCGAATACGGCCAGCTGATCGAGAACGGCCAACTCACGCAGGTCGTGCGTCAGCCGAACTATCGCGGCATCTCTGCGAGCTTCTGGCGCAGCCTCGTGGCCGTCGGCAATGAAGCGACGCGCGGCGTGTATGGCACGTCGATGTGCGGCAAGGGAGAGCCGATGCAGATCATTCGCGTCGGCCATGCGTCGCCCGCATGTGTGTTCAGCAACGTCGACGTATTTGGAGGCGCATGATGCATGACAACCATTCATCCGCTTCTCGCACGCATTTCATGACGCTTGCGATTGAAATCGAACAGCGGCTGACGGCGAATGAAATCGCGCTGACGTCGTTTTCCGCCGAGCACTCCGACTTCATCCGCTTCAACGAAGGCAAGGTGCGCCAGTCGGGCCACGTGTCGCAAGCCAGCGTCACGCTGCGACTGATCGACGGACAACGTCAGGCCTATTCGACCTTCACGCTATGCGGCGACATCGGCGCGGACACCTACGCGATCGGCGAAACGCTGGCGGCATTGCGCGAAGGCCTGCGCGATGCGCCCGACGATCCGCATCTTCTGTTCGACACGACGGTCTGGTCGGAAACGACGCAACGCGCAGGCACGTTGCCTTCGCCCGATACCCTGCCGCTCATCGTCGCACAGTGCGCACTCGGACTCGACTTCGTCGGCTTCTATGCGGGCGGCACGATGGCGCGCGGCTTTGCTTCGTCGCTCGGCAGCCGTGGCTGGTATGAAGTCGAGAACTTCAATATCAGCTGGTCGCTGTATGACGCGAGCGGCCGCGCTATCAGAAGCCACTATGCCGGCGATACCTGGAGCGATGCCGTATTCGCAGGCAAGGTGGAAGAGGCCGCTGCGCGTTTGCCCGTGCTTTCTCGCGCGCCGCGCGCGCTGGCGCCAGGCCGCTACCGCACGTACTTCGCCCCCGCTGCGTTGCGCGAGCTGATGGAAGCGGCCTCGTTCAGCGCCTTCTCCGCGCGCACACAAGCGACGGCGCGCAACGAGTTCTATCGTTTGAACATCGGTGAAGTTGCGCTCGATCCCCGCGTCACGCTGACGGAAGATCTGACGCTCGACATCACACCGCGCTTCAACGACGACGCCTATCAAAGGCAAAGCGTTCCGCTCATCGAAGCAGGGCGTGCCGTTGCCCAGTTGACCAACGCGCGTACGGCCCGCGAATACGGCCTCACACCAAATGGCGCGACGGCGAGTGAAACACCGTCCGCGCTGTCGATGCAAGGTGGCGATCTCGCGCAAGCCGATGTACTGAGCGCGCTCGACACGGGTCTCTATATCGGCAATCTCTGGTACGTGAACTTCTCGGATCGGATGAACTGCCGGATGACGGGCATGACGCGCTTCGCGACCTTCTGGGTCGAGCAGGGCCGCATCGTTGCGCCTGTGGATGCGATGCGCTTCGACGACAGCCTGTACCGGCTCCTCGGCAGCGAACTGGAGCGCATCGGCGCACAGCCCGAACTGCTCCTGAACGACTGGACATGGGGCGAACGCGCGACGGGCGGCATGAAGCTGCCTGGTCTCCTCGTACGTTCCTTCGATCTGACCTTATGACGCCGCGCGTCGCGGCTTGAAGGGAAGCAGCGTCTGCGCACACGCGCAGCGCCCGCTTCCCGAGCGGTATGAAGAATCCATCGATTACCCCGTCATCGTGTTATGTAGTATTACTAATCACATTTCGATGCGGTGCCATTCATGGCCCGCGTCTGTCTTCGTCTTTGATTGTGCAGCGAGACAATACCCGACGCTCGAACACGGGCTCTGTGCGCTGGCGCACATCGAATGCAGACAGCCTTATGTGCGCTAACGCACATTGCTGTGTGCATGTTGCGACACTTGCGGCATGCGCGATTGACGCGTTTTCTTGCGCGTACAGCTGGAAGTGTTGAATCTCTCTGCACGTCTCAATCGATTTCATATGGAATCGCCAACGCGATCTGCGCGAGGCCGCGCAATCTTTCGCGCATCGCTTGCCTCAGACGAATTCCGTTCACTGTGCATGCCGTTTCAGCTTTGAATCAAAGCCGGCACCTGTTGCGACGCACAAGCATGTTCTTTGCTGGGCATGGTTTTGCGTCCGATGAATGCGATTGTTTCTATACGCAATCCGTACTCCGAAAATTGATTCGTATTGCTTGTCGAGTTCAACGATGAAACGTTTTTGACGTTTTACGGTTCGCTTGCAAGCGCGATTTTGTAGCGAGCCCTTAACCAGGAAGGTTGAGAGGGGTGCTGGTACGGACTTCGCTATAAGCCTCGCCGCGCAATTGGACGGGGCCAGTGCGCGACGCAACAACTGGCCATCGAAACAAGACGCTGTACTCCACGCCTCTCACAGGCCACGCGACGTTGTTGCTCTCCATGCGCCATTTGCATGGTGCAGGGACTCGCTTTGTCTGGAAGTTGGCACCGACAAGCGAGGAATCATGAAAACGAAACGCTCTAGCCGACACAAGCACGCCGCAGTCAAGGCGACCGCCTTGCTGCTGGTGCTGCTTGCGCGCGACTACTGCGCCGCGCAGCCGACCACTGCGTCCGAAAGCACGGGGAACGTCGCAGCAGGGCATGTTGCAGAAG
This sequence comes from Paraburkholderia hospita, assembly GCF_002902965.1. GTDB lineage: Bacteria > Pseudomonadota > Gammaproteobacteria > Burkholderiales > Burkholderiaceae > Paraburkholderia > Paraburkholderia hospita. The sequence continues at coordinate 1,666,436 of NZ_CP026105.1, forward strand.
GCAAGGTAGACACGGAGCGCGACCAGCTCCGCAAACGCATCTTTGCGGAAGCGGGCGCGGGCGCCGCGCAGCTTGCGCTCCAGGAAGCGCGTGCGAGCCGCGACGCGTTCTCCGATCACGACCTGTTCCAGATCGAAGCGCTCGTCGTCGAAACGGAGGTGCACTGGGGAAGGCAACAGGCGCTTGCATCCGATGAACCCGACCGGCTCGCGCAGTCGAAGACGGCGCTCACGCACATCGACGACATGCTGGCGCGCATGCCGGTATCGGATGAATTCGCGGACGTGCGCCGGTCGGTGCTCGTAGAAAAAGTCGCGGCTTTGCAGGGTGTCGGCCGCATGAAGGAGGCGACGGCGCTTTATGAAGACCTGTCGCGCTCGAATCAGCCGATGCCCGCGCGCACCTACGCGGCAGCCGGCGATGCGTACACGTACATCGACCAGCCGCGCAAAGCGGCGCCCGCTTATGAGCGCGCGTTGCAGACGCCCATCGAGCCGCTCGTCCCGTCCGTCGAGCCGCATGCGTTGAAGCGCATCGACGTGCAGGAAGGGCTCTTCTTCGCGTACCTCGATTCGGGCCGCTACGACAACGCGCAGCAGCTGCTCAAGCAGATTTCCGCCAGCACGCCGATTCGCGCGGATCTCTCCGAGCATCCGGAAGACGTGAACGAAGACTATGGCCGCGTGAAGAAGCTGCAGGCGCAGTACCTGCTCTACACGGACCGCACGCGCGAAGGCGTCGCCGCGCTCGACGAGCTGCGTCACGAGGCGCCGTTCGATCCCGCGCTGATCAGCGCGCGCTCGGATGCGTCGCTCGTTCAGCAGCGTCCGCACGAGGCGCAGAGGGTCTACGAAGGCACGCTCGTCGATCACCCCGGCGACATCGAAACGCTCGCGGGTCTGGGCCGCACGGCGCTCGAACTGGGTCAGTACGATCGCGCAGCCGACGTCAACGCGACCTTCAGCGACCGCTTCCCCGATAACAACACGGTCAAGACGTTCCAGCAGGATTACGCGGCGTACAAGAGCCCACAGCTGATCGTCGCCGGCAACGGACAGAAGGGCAACTCGGTCCTCGCCGACGAGAACTGGGGCATCGACACGCAGCTCTACTCGATGCCGCTCGCCGAGTACTGGCGCGTGTTCGCGCATCAGTTCAGCGGCCGCGCGAACACGGGCGACGGCAGCAGCGTGAGCCGCATCCGTAACGGCATCGGCGCGGACTTCCGTTTTCATGGCATCGACGCCGCGGCGGAAGTCGACCGCTCGACGGGCGGTCAGGCGAAAACGGGAGGCGCAGGCAGCGTGAGCTACGCACCCGACGATCGCTGGCGCTTTTCGGCAGGTGTCGACAGCAACGTCAACACGCTGCCGTGGAAAGCGTACCAGGCGGGCGTCACGGGCCGCGCGGCAACGGGTGGCGTGCGCTACAGCGTCGACGATTACCGCTACTTCGATCTCACGTACGGCGCGACGCGCTATAGCGACACGAACCTGAATCAGGCGTGGGTCGGCACGTGGTACGAGCGTCTCCTCAACACGCCGAGTCATCTCGTCGCGACGTGGGTGGAACTGAACACGAGCAGCAACACGCTCGCGAACACCGCGTACTTCGCACCGCATCGCGACATGACGGCGCAACTCACAGCGATGTACCAGTGGACGTCATGGCGCAACGCGGACCAGTCGCTTGCGAACCGCGCGTACGCGACGGTCGGCGGCTACCGTCAAACGGATATCGGCAACAGCATGCTGTGGGAAGTGCGGCTCGAGCAGCAATGGCAATTCAACGCGCACGCATCGCTCGCATATGGCATTGGCCTTTCCAGCCAGCGCCTCGATCACACGCGCGAGACCAGCAAGCTCATCTACCTGAACCTGAACATTCCTCTGTAGGTCACCATGGACAAGCTCAATCGCAGACGTTTTCTTGCATTCGCCGCAGGTCTCGCCGCCGTACCCGCTGCGCAGGCCCGTATCGCGCTCGACCGTTTGCCGCCGCCCGACGCGGACGATGGCCTGACGTTCCGCGTGCTCGCCATTCACGACATTCGCGACGACTTGCGCGCCGATGTGTCGACGGTCGCCGATACCTGCGCGATCAGCACGGCCACGCTCAACACGATCTTCGCGTGGCTGAAGGCGAAGGACTTCCGCCCGGTGAGCGTCGATCAGATCGTCGCGTCGCGCAACGGCGGTCCGCGCCTGCCGCCGCGCGCTGTGCTGCTCACCTTCGACGACGCATACAAGAGCCAGTTCACGCACGCCTTTCCGCTGCTTCAGCAGTACGGCTATCCCGCGCTGATCGGCGTCGTCACGCGCTGGACCGACACGCCCGCAGGCGACCCCGTGCGCATCAGCCACAAGTCGGTGATGCCGCCGGGCTACTTCATGAGCTGGGACGATCTGCGCGAGATGGCGAACTCCGGCCTCGTCGAAGTGGCGTCGCACACGCACGACATGCACCACGGCGCGCTTGCCAATCCGCAAGGCAATGAACTGCCCGCCGCGAGCGCGCATCTGTATTACCCGCAACTGGAACGCTACGAGACGGACGAAGAGTACCAGGCGCGCGTGCACGACGACCTGAAGCAGAGCGTCGACCTGATCGAGGCCCGCACGGGCGTGGCGGTGCGCTCGGCCGTGTGGCCGTACGGGATGTACAACGCGGCGCTCATCAAGGCGTCGCAGGCGCTCGGCATGTCCGTGCATTTCACGCTCGACGATGGTCCGAACACGCCCGACGTGCCGCTCACGGCAATTCGCCGCCTGCTCGTGTCGTATGACTGGGACGTAGGCACGCTGATCGCGCAGATGCGTTCGTCGCGCCTGTATCGCGGCGAGCACAATCCCGTCGAGCGCGTGGTGAACGTGTCGCTCGACGAGATGTATGACATCGATCCGAACAAGAGCGAAGAAAAGCTCGGAAGGCTGCTCGACCGCATCAAGGATCTCGAACCGAAGTCGGTGTACCTGAAGGCGTACTGGGACCCCGACAACACGGGCGTCGCGCGCGCGCTGTACTACCCGAACCGCCATATGCCGATGCGCGCCGACCTGTTCAACCGCGTTGCGTGGCAACTGATCACGCGCGCCGGCGTGCAGGTGTACGCGCGCATGCCGCTGCTCGCGTTCGATCTGCCGACAGGGCATGCGGCGACAGGACGTTTCGTCGAAGTCGCAGCCAACGGCCCGGCCGATACGCGTCAAGGCCGCACGCCGCGCCTGAGCCCGTTCGATCCCGTCGCGCGTCAAACCATCCAGGACATCTACGACGATCTCACGCGCTATTCGAGCTTCAACGGCGTCGTGTTCGGCGCGGACGCGACCTTGAACGCGTACGAGGACACGAGCGCCGCGGCATTGGCCGTGTACCGCTCGTGGGGCCTGCCCGGCGACGTCGCGCAGATTCACGCATCCGACGATCTGATGCAGCGCTGGGCGAAGGGCAAAACTGCGTATCTGAACACGTTCACGAACCAGCTTGCCGAGCGCGTGCGCGCCTATCAGGGCGGCGGCAACGTGCTGACGGCGCGCACCGTGCCCGCCGAGGCCGTGTTCGACGCGAACGCCGAGCGCAACTTCTCGTTGAGCCTCGCGTCGTCGCTGGCGAACTATGACTTCGTCGCGCTGGCGGCGCAGCCGCGTGCCGGTGGCGAGCGCGTCAGCGACGCGTGGCTCGACAGCCTGCGGCAGACGGTGATGCAGCAGCAGGGCGCGGTGGCGAAGACCGTGTTCGAGCTGCCCGCCATCAACCGGCAGACACAGCAGCCCGTCGAGGCGGCCGTGCTGCGCGCGCAGATGAAGCGGCTGAACGCGGCGGGCGTCGTGCATCTGGGCTACGGGCCGGACGACTTCCTGAAGAACCGGCCGGACACGACGGTGCTGCGCGACGTGATGTCGGTGCAGAGCACGCTGAGATCGAATCAGGGGATGTTGGGTTGAGCCTCGCGCGACGCATGTCGATCAAAGCGATGCCAACCCGGACCAGGGGACCACAATGAAAAACGCAATGAACATCATCTCGAACTTCGTCTTCTACTATCCGCTGCTGATGGCGTATCTGTGGATGGTGGGGGGATTGCTGCACTATCTGCTGATCGAGCGCCGCGACGCCGGGCGCAAGGCGGCGCCGCCGCTCGCCTCGTATCCGAAAGTGTCCGTCGTCGTGCCTTGCTACAACGAAGCGGACAACGTGCGCGAAGTGATCGCGTGCCTCGACCAGCTGAATTATCCGAACTACAACATCATCGCGATCAACGACGGCAGCCGTGACGAAACGGGCGCGATCCTGAACCAGCTCGTGAACGTCTATCCGAAGCTCGTCGTCGTGCACCAGCATCAGAACGAGGGCAAGGCGATCGGTCTCACGACGGCCGCGATGCTGTCCGATGCCGAATACCTGATGTGTATCGACGGCGACTCGCTGCTCGACAAGGAAGCGATCGGCTGGATGCTGCGCCACTTCCTCGACGATGCATCCGTCGGCGCGGTGACGGGCAATCCGCGCATCCGCACGCGCTCGTCGCTGCTCGGGCGCATGCAGGTGGGCGAGTTCTCGTCGATCGTCGGCCTCATCAAGCGCACGCAGCATATGTATGGACGCTTGCTGACGGTGTCGGGCGTGGTGTCGATGTTCAGGAAGCGCGCGCTGCAGGAAGTGGGCTACTGGAGCTCCGACATGCTGACGGAAGACATCGACATCAGCTGGAAGCTGCAGGTGCAGGGCTGGGGCGTGGATTTCGAATCGCGCGCGCTTAGCTGGATCCTGATGCCGGAGACCTTCCGCGGGCTCTACAAGCAGCGGCTGCGCTGGGCGAAGGGCGGCATCCAGGTGCTCTTCAAGTATGCAGGCGCCGTGCTGTCCCGTCGCAACATGATGATGTGGCCGATCTTCGTCGAGTACGCGACCAGCATCGTGTGGGCGTATTGCATGCTGTTCACGCTCGTGATGATGGCGGCCACCGCGCTCTTCACGCTGCCCGAAAGCTGGCGCTTCGCGTTCGTGCCGCGCGGCACGGGTGTGCTGCTGTTCGCGACCTGCTGCGCGCAGATTCTGATCGGCTGCCTGATCGATCGCCGCTACGACAAGAACCTGCTGCGCTATTTCGTCGACACCGTCTGGTATCCCGCCGCGTTCTGGGCGATCAGCATGATCGCGTCCGTGATTGCGCTGCCGGGCGTGGTCAGCCAGCGTCGCAGGAAACGCGCGCGCTGGGTCAGCCCGGATCGCGGCATCCGTTCGAGCGGCGCGGTAACGGCCGACGCCTCGGCGGCATTGCTCTCGCAGCGAACGGAATGAAGCATTGAAGCACGTGGGATGAAGCAATCGAATTGACAACGCAAGTCAACCGTCTCAGGGGAAAAACATGGAATTTCCGATCATCGATGTTTCGAAGCAGTCCGTCTCGCAGTTCGCTACGGAAGGCAGCAGGGCCAAAGCCATGCGCACCGTTGCGTGGTATCGCGTGGTGCGCCCGACGCTCGTGCTCGGCACGTGGGTGCTGGCCGCGCTGTATATCCGCTGGTGTCTTGCGAATGCGAGTGAAGAAGAGCTGTCGCTCGACGCGTTCATGCCCGGCATCATGGGCATCGGTATTGTCGCTCTGGCGATGATTCTGTGGACCTTCGGCCGCCAGATGGACGCGATGAGCACGAACCGCGTGCGCCGCATGCCGCAGACGAGCGAGGTGCAAGCGCCGCAGACCACGCATGAAATTCCCGAAGGCGATGCGGGCCGCTGCCTCGTCGCCTATCACGATGCCGACGGCATGATCTCGCACGTCATGAGCGTGCGCGAGTTCGAACGCGAAGCGGCATAAGCGAGCGCGTTCTCACAGTACAAACACACGCAACACGGAGACCAACATGTGCGGAATCGTAGGAGCAGTGGCCCAGCGCGACGTCGTCGGCGTGCTGACGGAAGGCCTGCGCAGGCTCGAATATCGCGGCTATGACTCGTGCGGCGTCGCCGTCCTGCAACACGGCGCGCCGCGCCGCGTGCGCAGCGTCGAACGCGTCGCGAATCTCGCGGACCAGGTTCAGGAAGCAAGGCTGGCGGGGACGATCGGCGTTGCGCATACGCGCTGGGCGACGCACGGCGCGCCCGTCACCGACAACGCGCACCCGATCTTTTCTCGCGACGAGATCGCGCTGGTGCACAACGGCATCATCGAGAATCACGAGCCGCTGCGCGACGAGCTGACAGCGCTTGGCTATGTGTTCGAATCGGATACCGACACGGAAGTGATCGCGCATCTGATCCATCACACGCGCGAGCAGGACCCGTCGCGCGATCTGCTGACGGCTGTGCAACGCGCGTTGCTGCGTCTGCGCGGCGCATATGCGATCGCCGTGTTCGCGAAGAACGAGCCCGACCGCGTGATCGGCGCGCGCGCCGGCTCGCCGCTGGTAATCGGCGTGGGCGAGCGCGGCAACTATCTGGCCTCGGATGCGATGGCGCTGTCGGGCACGGTCGAACATTTCATCTTCCTCGAAGAAGGCGATATCGCAGTGCTGTCGTGCGACGGCGTGCATATCGTCGATCGCGACGGCGCGACCGTGCGCCGCGAAGTGCAGGCGCAGCACACGAGCCACTACGCGGCCGAACTCGGCCCGTACCGTCACTACATGCAGAAGGAAATCTTCGAGCAGCCGGACGTCGTCGCCGACGCGACGGAGCGCGTCCGTTCGATCACCCCCGCCTTGTTCGGCGCGAATGCGCAGCGCGCGTTCAACGAGATCGACTCGCTGCTGCTGCTCGCGTGCGGCACGAGCTATTACTCCGCGCTGACGGCGAAGTACTGGCTCGAATCGATCGCGGGGATTCCGACGCAGGTGGAGATAGCGAGCGAGTACCGGTATCGGGAGAGCGTGGTGAATCCGTGCGCGATGGTCGTCGTCGTGTCGCAATCGGGCGAGACGGCCGATACGCTCGCCGCGTTGAAGCATGCGCAGGAACTCGGCCATCACCATACGCTCGCGATCTGCAACGTGCCGCATAGCTCGATGATGCGGCTCACGGAATTGCAGTACCTCACGGGTGCGGGGCCGGAGATCGGCGTCGCCTCGACGAAGGCGTTCACGACGCAACTGGTCGCGCTGTTCCTGCTCGCGCTCACGCTCGGCAAGGAGCGCGGCCACGTGAGCGCCGACGACGAAGCGCACGCGCTGCGGCAACTGCATCATCTGCCTGCCGCGCTCAATAGCGTGCTCGCGCTGGAGCCGCAGCTCGTCGCATGGGCGGAAGCGCTTGCGCGCAAGGACCACGCGCTCTTTCTCGGACGCGGTGTGCATTACCCCATCGCGCTCGAAGGCGCGCTCAAGCTCAAGGAAATCTCGTACGTGCATGCGGAAGCGTATCCGGCGGGCGAGCTGAAGCATGGGCCGCTGGCGATCGTCACCAACGAGATGCCCGTCATCACGATCGCGCCGAACGACGCGCTGCTCGAAAAGCTCAAGTCGAACATCCAGGAAGTGCGCGCGCGCGGCGGCCAGCTGTACGTGCTCGCCGATGCGGGCACGAAGATCGAAAGCCGCGACGGCGTGCGCGTGATCCAGCTGCCCGAGCACTATGGGCCGTTGTCGCCGATCCTGCATGTGGTGCCGCTGCAATTGCTCGCGTATCACACGGCCTGCGCACGCGGCACCGACGTCGACAAGCCGCGCAATCTCGCGAAATCGGTCACGGTGGAGTGAAGGGCGCTCATGCGGACTACGATTGCAGTGCTCGTCGTGGCGGCCACGGTGGCCACAAGCTGCGTCGTTCCGTCCGCGCTAGCGGGCGGAACGAAGGCTGCCAAAGCCGCTAAAGCCGCGAGCGTGCCGACGGGCGACCTGCGCGCCTACATGCACGGCATCGGTGCGATTACGGATGCGCAGGGCGTGACGACCGTGTTCTTCAGCAGCTCGGGCCTGCCGCCGCGCGGCGCGGGGCGCGACCGCAACTGGACGCACGATGTGTACATCGCGCGCTGGACACCGCAGCAGCCGAAGCTCGACCGTCCGCGCGTGTTCATCAGCCGGCCGGAGGCGCAGGAGCCCGTGTCCGTCGCGCAGAACGATACGGGCCGCGTGATGGTGTCGTTCGAGGACGGCTGGAACACGCCGAATGAAGTGAGCCAGCGCTATGGCGTCTATACGTCCGATCTGAAGGACGTGAAGCCGTATCCGAACGATGTGCTGTCGGGTGGTCACTCGGGACATGTAGCCGCCGTCGGCTCGCGCTTCGTCGTGTTCTATTCGAACGACTGGGTGAACGGCGGCGGCGTCGATAACCTCGGCACGGGCAACGGCGTGTATGTGAAGACCTACGATGCCGACGGCGCGCTGCTGCAGGCCATTGACGTCGCGCCGCGCGTGCGCGAATGGTGGCCGATGATTGCCGCCTCGCCGACGCGCGCGCTGCTCGTGTGGCAGCAGTACGTGAGCGGCGAGACCTGGGCGCGGCTGAAGGTCGCGACGCTCGATCCGTCGACGGGCGCGCTCAGTGAGCCGCGCGTGATCGCGGACCGGCTGCTGTACTACACGTATGCGGCGGCGTACGTGCCGTCCATCGATCGCTTCGTCGTCGTCGCGACGAGCGACAAGGGCAAAGGCTTCGCGCAGCTGATCGACGCGAGCGGCCAGACCACGGCGACGCTCGATTGCATGCCGGCGTCAGTGCGCGAGGCGGGCATCCCGGTGATTGGCGAGCGGGCGTTCACGCCGTCGCAGGATGGACGGCTGCTGCATCTGAAGCTCACGCCTGCGTCGATCGAACTGGCGGGCACGCAGCCTTCGCCGATTGCGTGGACTTATACAGGCAGCGTCGGGCTGGTGCGCTCGCCGACCCAGTTGCATTGGGTCGCGACGAGCCCGAAAGGGCTGCAGGAGGCGGACTTCGATCTGAAGGCCGGGAATGCAGTGAAGGTGCCCGATGCGAAGGATCTGTGCAAGGGATAGCAATTTCCCCGTGCGTGCGGTGACACTCCGGGCCGCACGCACCCCACTTTTTGTATCGCTGTACCGGCCAGATACATTGGGACACATAGCCGGGAATGGGCCAGGGTATAAAACCGTCATCGCATCGAGGAACACGCCATGACTACCCACACTCACCACGGCTCATGCCATTGCGGCGCCGTCAAATTCACCGTCGAAACGCCCGTCGCGCCCGCCGTCCGCTGCAACTGCAGCCTGTGCCGGCGCAAGGGCGCGCTGATGTCGCCGTTCTTTCCGGCGGGCGCGCTCAATATCGTGTCCGGTGAGGACAGCCTGACGCTGTACCAGTTCAACACGCAAGTCGCGAAGCATTATTTCTGCAAGCAGTGCGGCATCTATCCGTTTCATCAGACACGCAAGGACCCGAACCTGTGGCGCGTGAATATCGGCTGTCTGGACGACGTCGATCCGTATGCGCTGGAGTCGTCGGTGTCGGACGGCAAGAGCCTGTCCGTGGTGGAAGACGCCTGAAGGCCGCCTGAAGGGTGCATAAAGGACGCGTAAGATAAGCGAACTCTGGCAGGCGAAGGAGCCTTGTGTGGACAAAACGGATCACGTTCTGATCGTCGACGACGACCGCGACATTCGCGAGCTGGTCGGCACGTACCTCACCAGGAATGGCGTGCGCGTGACGCTCGCGTCGGGTGGCCGGCAAATGCGCGCGTCGCTCGCCGACGAGCGGCCCGACCTGATCGTGCTCGATCTGATGCTGCCCGGCGAAAGCGGCCTCGACCTGTGCCGCGAACTGCGCGCGGGTGAATTTCAGACCATCCCGATCCTGATGCTGACGGCGCTGAGCGAGGAGACCGATCGCGTGGTCGGCCTCGAAATGGGCGCTGACGACTATCTGGCGAAACCCTTCGCGGTGCGCGAGCTGCTGGCCCGCATCCGCGCGATCCTGCGGCGCGCCCGCATGATGCCGCCCGGCGGCAGCGACGAGCCGGCGAACGCGGCGCACTTCCTGCGCTTCGGCGACTGGCGGCTCGATACGATCGGCCGCAATCTGATCGACAGCGACGGCACGATGGTCGCGTTGAGCGGCGCGGAATACCGGCTGTTGCGCGTGTTCGTCGACAATCCGCAGCGCGTGCTGACGCGCGACCAATTGCTCACTCTCACGCAAGGGCGGCAGACGGAACCGTTCGACCGCTCGATCGATCTGCTGGTGAGCCGCGTGCGTCAGCGTCTGGGCGACGACGCGCGCGAGCCGCGCTACATCAAGACCCTGCGCAACGAAGGCTATGTGTTCTCGTCGCTCGTGACGGCCGAGGACAACGGCGGATGAACGCGGCAATCGCTCGTCTGCGCGGCCTGTGGCCGCCGCGCACGCTGTTCATGCGGCTGTCGCTGATTTTCGTGGCCGGGCTGCTGGCCGCGCAGACGCTGTCGTTCTGGCTCACGATGACCGAGCGCAACGAGGCGACCATGCACGTGATGGTCGGCTACATCGGCCAGGAAGTAACCAGCTCCGTCGCGCTGCTGGACCGCCTGACGCCCGCCGAGCGCGAGGAATGGCTGCCGAAGCTCGCGCGGCGCAGCTATCGTTTCGTGCTGGGTCCGGGCACGAGCGGCATGCCGCCGGACGCGAAGCTCTCGCGGGAAATCGGTGCGTCGATCGCGAAGGACATCGGCCCGCAGTACAAGGTGACGGCCAACGAGGTCCCCGGCGAGAGCGAGCATCTCGAAGTGCACCTGACGCTGAGCGACGGCACGCCGCTCACGATCGACATGCATCCGATGCACGGCATCCCGCTGTCGCCGTGGCTGCCGCTCGTGCTGGTCGCCCAACTGGCGCTGCTCGCGGGCTGCGCGTGGCTCGCAGTGCGCCTCGCCACGCGTCCGCTCGAACGTCTCGCGCGCGCCGCCGACACGCTCGGTCCCGATCTCGCGCCCGCCGCGCTGCCTGAAGACGGCCCCGAAGAAGTGGCGCGCGCGTCGAAAGCGTTCAACGCGATGCAGACGCGCATCGGCATTTATATGCGCGAGCGGTTGCAAATCCTCGCGGCGATTTCGCACGACCTGCAAACGCCCATCACGCGGATGCGGATACGCGCCGATCTGCTCGACGACGAAGCCGAGCGCGCGCGCCTGCAAAAAGATCTGAAGGAAATGGAATTGCTGGTGCGCGAAGGCGTCGCCTATGCGCGCACGCTGCACGGCGCCGACGAAAAGCCGCGCCGCATCGATCCCGATGCACTGATCGAAAGCATGGTCAGCGACTATACGGATGCGGGCGATCCCGTCTCGCTGACAGGGCACGTCGGCCAGCCGGTGACGACGCGCCCGCAGGCACTGCGCCGCATTCTCGGCAACCTGATCGACAACGCGCTGAAGTATTCGGGGCACGAAGCGGTGACGGTGGAAGTGAGCGTCGATGCGTCGCGCGGGCGGCAACTGTCGGTCGTCGTACTCGATCGCGGTCCCGGCATTCCGCAGGAACTGCTCGATGCCGTATTCCAGCCGTTCTATCGCGTCGAAAGCTCGCGTAACCGTGAAACGGGAGGCACGGGGCTCGGACTCGCCATCGCGAAGCAACTGGCGCAGTCGATGAGCGCCACGCTGACCTTGCGCAACCGCGAAGGCGGCGGGCTGGAAGCGCGGCTCACGCTGTGACGGGTGCCGCCGCGCCGTGCTTCGTCGCGGCGCGCACGTAGTCGACGAAACGCGCCACGACGGGATCGTCGCGTTCCGTCTGCCATGCAAGTCCGACGCGCCATTGCGCGGAGGCGTCCTTCAAACGCAGCACCTTGGCGTCGCGCAGCAGATGTTCCGCGCGCGACGGCACGAACGCGACGCCGACACCCGCGGCGACCGCGGCGAGCACCGACTGGAAATCGTCCGCCTGCTGGATTACGCGCGGCACGAAGCCGCGCTCGGCGCACCACGCGTCGATCATGGCCGCCGTCCCTGGCCCTTTGCTGCGCGCCAGCGCGATGAAACCCAACTCATTGAACTCGTCCAGCTTTGCCGGCAGGCGCTTCCACTTCGCGTGCTGCGGCACCGCGAGCGCAAGCGACTCGTCGATCACCGCGAACGCGGACAGACCCGCGGCGGCAGGCAGGCGCACGAAGCCGACGTCGAGCTTGCCGGCGAACATGCGCCGCGTCTGCTCCGCCGACGACAAGTCGTTCAACGTGACGCCGATCTGCGGATGCTGCGCGCGATACGCGGCGATCAACGGCGGCGCGAGCGTGAGCGTCGACAGGCACAGGCCGATGCGCAGATGGCCGCGCTGTCCGCTGCTCGCCTCGCGGGCGCGGGCGAGCATGTCGTCGGCATCGCGCACGAGCGTTTCGGCATCGGGCAGGAACGCCTCGCCGAATGCCGTCAGCCCGGCGCCGTGACGGCCGCGCTCGAAGAGCCGTCCGCCGAGACTCTCTTCGAGCACGACGATCTGTTTGCTCAGCGCGGGCTGGCTGAGATGCAGCGCTTCGGCGGCGCGGCCGAAATGCCGAAGGTTCGCGACCGTCAGGAACGCGCGTAACAGACGGATTTCCATTCTCGTAAGTTATCGTATCGATTGGATTATTCATTTTACTTATCGAATGGCGAGCGGTCCAATGATGGCATCCGATTCATCTTTTGAGACCCGCCATGTCCACCTTGCCCTCCGCGACGCTGCGCGTCGCGTCGATTCCGTTCGCCGCGCGGCACGGTGAGATCGACCATAACGTTGCGCACGTCGTCGCGCGGATCGAGCAGGCGGCACGCGAACGCGTCGGGCTCGCCGTGTTTCCCGAAGCCTGCCTGACGGGCGGCATGGACACGCCTGCGTCGGCGGAGGCACGCAGAACGCGGCGCGCGGAGATTGCAGCGCTTGCGGCGAGCGTCGATAGCGCGAGCGTGCAGGCCGTCGCCGATGCCGTCGAGCGAACTGGCGTGGCGGCGGGTGTCGGGCTGATCGAGCGCGCGACGAACGGCGATCTGTATAGCAGTTACGTCGTCTGTCTACCGGGCGGCAAGCGGCATGTGCATCGCAAGCTGCAACGCGATGGTCAGCGGCATATCGCGCGCGGCGACTGCTTCACGGTGTTCGATGCGCAAGCGGGATGGCGGCTCGCGGTGCTGATCGGCGGCGACAACTATCTGGTGGAGAACGCGCGCATGGCCGCGCTGCTCGGCGCGGCGCTGCTGGTCGCGCCGCATGCGCAGACGGACGCAAGCGACGAGGCGGGCGCATGGATGCGCCGCGCGCTGCCGGCGCGTGCGCTCGACAACGGCATGTTCGTCGTCTACAGCGACGCGGGCGACGGCGCGATTGTCGATCCCTGCGGTCAGGTCGTCGCCCAACGCGCATCCGGCGACGATATGATCGCCGCGGATCTCGATCCCGCTTCGATCGGCGCGAGTCCGGCGCACCGCTGGCTCGAAGCGCGACGCCCGGACCTGTATGCGCGGCTCGCGCATGAACCGTATTCAGGCGCGCAGCTTTTCGAGCCGCGCAGCGCGAATGCGCGCGGCGCTGTGGCCGTGAGCGTCGCAGTCGTGAAGCGCACGCAGGCGCGTTTCTGATCGTTCGCGCATGGGCGCTGAAGCGCATTGTCGCGATTTCGATGCGCACAAGAGGACGAACATACGCACATCGATAACAGCGCATTTTTTTCGCGCTCTATACTGAAGGGATCATTCTTCTTCGAAAGCAGGCCATGCGTCGTTTATCAGTCAGGCGGTCGCCGATTCACGGCAAAGGTGTGTTCGCGCTATGCATGCTCGCGGCGGGCGAACGCATCATCGAATACAAAGGCGAAGTGACGTCATGGCGGCGTGCCGCGCGGCGCATCGAACGCACGGGCGACTACGGGCACACATTCGTGTTCGGCCTGTCGGATGGACGCGTGATCGACGGCAGCGTCGGCGGCAATAGCGCGCGCTGGCTGAACCACGCGTGCCGGGCCAATTGCGAGGCGGTCGAGATCGACGGCCGCGTGTTCATCGAAGCCGCCGTCGATATCCAGCAGGGCGAAGAACTGTTCATCTCGTACGGACTGGCCGTCGACGACCCGCAAGACGAGGAAACGCGCAGCCAGTATGTGTGCCGGTGCGGATCGCCTGCATGCCGCGGCACGATGCTCGCGACGGGGGAAGACGCGCTGGCTTGAGGCGTGAGCTTGCGGGTTCTGGACGCTGGCGCGGGTTCGGGAAGGGCTGCCGTCGGGCTGTGATACAGTCCCCGCAGCGTTCCCGAGAGGCGTCCATGACAAACCGACCACGGAAGACCCTGCATTCCCCGGCACCGACCTTGCCGATGTTGCTGATGCAACTGGAGGCGTCGCTGCCTTCGCTGATGGCGCAGCCCGCGTCATTGTCGAGCGCGCTCGTGCGCGTCTGCCGATGCCTCGACCGCGCCGGGGCGCCGATGCGCCAGCGCAAGCCGCGCGCGGCACGGCCCGCCCGTGTGAAAGCGGCGAACGTCGATAAGCCGATGTCGCTGCCGCTCTTTCCCTGATGTACGCGTGAACCTCGCCTGCAACGCGGCGAGCGGTTTGCGTCACCTCTCTTTTCTTTTCCTTACCGACGTTCGAGCAGAGCGAGACGCGCAGGCGCGCGTCGCTGATCCCGTCAGGACGTTCCCGCTGTCTCACGCGGGCGCGCGCCCGGCACGCGCGGAAACGCGATCTGCACGGCAAGCCCGCGCCGTCCGATGCCCGAGCCGATATGAATCTGCGCGTTGAAATGCGCGGCAATGCGCGCGACGATCGACAACCCGAGCCCGCTGCCGTTGCCGCTCGCGGACGCCGACGCGCCGCGAAAGAAGCGGTCGGTGAGACGCAGGCGTTCTTCGTCGGAGACGCCGGGGCCGTTGTCGGAGACCGTCAGCGATACCGTCTGCGCGTCGGCCAGCACGGTGATGTGTACGCGTCCGCCGGCCTCGCCGTACTTGATTGCGTTGTCGAGCAGGTTGTCGATCAGCGTGCGGGCCAGCGCGCGGTCCGCATAGACTTCGGCGTCGCGCTCGCCCGAGAGCACCACCGCCATCGATTTGTCTTCAGCATGCGGCGCGCGGAACGCGATCGCCTCGCCGGCGACCTCATGCAGCCGGACGGGCGCCGTCGCCACCGTGTCGCGCTCATCGAGCCGCGCGAGCAGCAGCAGCTGCTCGGCAAGATGCGCGCTGCGGTCGACGCCCTGGACCACGCGGCGCATCGCCTGCTGCTGTTGCGCGCTGTCGTGCGCGGCGAGCGCCACCTGCGCCTGGACCTTGATCGCGGCCAGCGGCGTCTTCAGCTCGTGCGCGGCGTCGGCCGTGAACGCGCGCTCGCGCAGGATCGACTGCTGCAATCGCGCGAGCAACTGGTTGATCGCATCGACGAGCGGCCGGACTTCGGCGGGTGACGGATTGACGTGAATCGGCTCGAGATTGCGGCTGTCGCGCATGCGCACGGCCTTCGAGATCGTCGACAGCGGCCTGAAGCTGTGGCCCACGCTGAACCAGACGAGCAGCGCGAGCACGGGCAGCGCAAACGCCATCGGCCGCGCGATGCGGCTCGCCACGCCCGTCGTCAGGTCACTGCGCACGTTGGCCGGTTCGAACACGCGCACCATGCGGCCCGTTGCACTGTCTTGCAACGCGTAGGCGAGCCAAGGCTGGCCGTCCACGGTCATCGTGTGCACGCTTTGCGCGGCTTCGCCCGGCTGGGCGGCGCGATGCAGCGCGGCAAGGCCGGGGCTCGCGACGATCACGCGGCCGGCTGCATCGCGCACCTCGAAGAGCGCATAGCGGGGCCGCGCGTCGGTGTCGTCGTCGAGGGCGGGCGACGCGCGCGAGTACTCGTTGCGAACATCGATACCGCCAGTTGCGAGCCGCGCCAGGTTCGGGTCGTCGAGCCGCGCCAGCAGATGCGCGAGCTGGATCAGGCGAGCTCTGTCCCATTCGTCGACTTCACGCGTCGCGTTGTTGAAGCTCCACGCGAACATGACTGCCCACACCGCGCCGACGCTGACGAGAATCAGCCACATCAGGCGGCGGCGGATCGATGTCGAGCGCGGCTGCGTCATGTCTTGTCCACGATATAGCCGAAGCCGCGCACGGTGCGGATCACATCGCCGCCGAGCTTCTTGCGCAGGTTCGACACGTGCACTTCGATCGCATTGCTTTCGACTTCCTCTTGCCAGCCATACAGGCTTTCCTCGATCCTGGCGCGCGGCTGCGGCACGCCTGAGTGCGTGAGCAGGTGGATCAGCACGGCCCATTCGCGCGCGGTGAGCGGCACGCGTACGCCGTTTCTCGATACCGTCTGCGCGACGGGGTCGACGCTCAGGTCGCGCCAGGCAATCAGCTCGCTGCCGCGCCCCTGCGAGCGGCGGATCAGTGCACGGCAGCGCGAGACGAGCTCCGCGAGATCGAACGGCTTGCCGAGGTAGTCGTCGGCGCCGGCGTCGAGGCCGCGCACCTTGTCGGCGGCGGTGTCCTTCGCGGTGAGCACGAGCACGGGGATGTCGTTGCCGCGTGCGCGCAGCGACTTCAGCAGCTCCATGCCGGAAAGTTTCGGTAAGCCGAGATCGAGGAGCACGAGCAGATAGGGCGTGGTCGCGAGCGCGAGTTGCGCATGCTGACCGTCGCGCGCCCAGTCGACGGTGAAGCCCGCATTGCGCAGCGCGACTTCGAGGCCGCTGCCGATCAGGTCGTCGTCTTCCACGAGAAGAATGCGCATGGTGTCGTTGTCCGGCTTGTGCCTGGTCTCTGGCTGTCGTATTGACTGCGAGTCTAGCGCGGATGCCGCATGGCATGTATACGTGCGCTTGCCATCGTTTGAGGGTGTTAAGCATTTCTTCAGGTTCCCGCCGTTAGCATCGCCGCCTGACGCGTGCCTCGCGCTTGCGTCAGCGCCATGTTCGATCCGGCCCGCCGTACGACTTCATAAGAGACCGACAATGAACCTCAATGCTTTTGCCCAACGCGCCGCCTATGACGGCGTCGCACGCCTGTTCCACTGGCTGGTCGCGCTGCTCGTCGCCGCGCAGTTTGTGATCGGCTGGACGATGCCTGACGTGCATCGCGATACGTTGCCCAACGGCTTGATCGCATGGCATCTTGGCGTGGGTGCGGCGATCGTCGCGGCGGTGGCGTGCCGCATTGCGTGGCGCGCGACGCATGTGCCGCAGGCCGCGGAATTGTCGCGCGCACTCAGCGTGATTTCATCGACGACGCATGCGCTGCTGTACGCGCTGCTGATCGCCGTGCCGCTCGCGGGATGGGCGAACGCGTCGTCGCGCGGCTGGACGGTGAAGCTGTTCGGGATGGTTCGCTATCCTGATCTGACGGCGTCCGGTTCGCCGACGGGCCACGCACTCGGCGACGTGCATAGCTGGCTTGCATGGGTGCTGCTTGCGCTGATCGTGCTGCATGTAGGCGGCGCGTTGTTTCACCGCGTCGTGCTGAAAGACAACGTGTTGCAGCGGATGCTGCCGTAAGTCGCAAGCAATGTGATGCAAGCCGCCTGAAACACGTATCGACTTCAAGTGCTTAATATTCCCTTCAGAATCCGCTCGCTACCATCGGTGCGTCGTGTTCAGCATGGCTGGGCACGCTCGAATCTGTCGCACCGTCACGCAGGCTTCACATCAGCGAAGTAGCAGCAGCGGGCCGGTGCGCGCCACGTAGGGCTGGCTCGCCATGAAGCAAACCACTGTTCAGATGATCCGCGCGCACCTCGTCACCGCTTCTGTTGCCGCGACGGCCATCGACGTCTGTGTCGTGAGCCTGCTTTTCTTCTGCAAGTTTCCACAGACGCTGTTCGAGACAGCGACGTTCCGGGTGCTGACATTCGGCCTGTTGCTGGCTGCCGTTCTGATTACACGTCGTGCAGCGCGCATGGCATTTCGCGCGGCTGTGAAAAGACGTCATGCGCATTTCATCGGACCACGGCGCGATGCCGTTTGCGTCTCCGCAATCTGTCCCGCGCGCGGACTCGTCATCCTTCATCTGCATTTCATCGGCATGCCTTACGTTCCCGTTCAAGCGACGGGATGGTGATGCGGGCTGTGTCTTCGTGGCTGCGCGCGTCGACACGACGGCCAGCCTGCGTTCATTTCAGCGGGAGCAATCGACAACATGCAGGACACGCTGTTACGTATTGACTGGTTACCGATGATGCTTGTGTGCGGCGCAGCGCTGTATGCCCTCATGGCCGTGCTGGCCTCGCTCGTGTCAGTGTCGCGTGCCGCCGCGCACGAACGGCGATCGTTGCCCGCGCGTGCGCCGATGCCCGTCAGCGTGCTCAAGCCTCTGTGCGGCGCCGAGCCACGGCTCTTCGACAATCTCGCGACCTTCTGCGAGCAGTCGCATCCGTGCTTCGAACTGATCTGCGGCGTATCGAGCGCGAACGATTCCGCTATCGCGATCGTCCATCGCCTGCAGGCCACCTATCCGCATTGCCGGATTTCGCTCGTCGTCGATCCGCGCGTGCACGGCACGAACCTGAAGGTGAGCAACCTGATCAATCTCGCGCAATGGGCGCACCATGACGTATTCGTGATCGCGGACAGCGATATCGCCGTCGAAGCGGATTACCTGGAGCGCGTTTGCGCGCCGCTCGCCGGTCCGCAGGTTGGCGTCGTCACGTGCCTGTATCGCGCGAAAGGCATTGCCGGCTTCTGGTCGCGCGTGGGGGCGCAGTTCATCAACGAATGGTTCGTGCCGTCGGTGCGCATCGCACATGCGTTTGGCTCGACGCGCTTCGGCTTCGGCGCGACGCTCGCGCTGCGGCGCTCGACGCTGGCGGGCATCGGCGGCTTCGAGCGGCTGCGTAACACGCTCGCCGACGACTACTGGCTGGCCGGTCATGTGCGCGAGTTGAATCTGCAAACGGTGCTGTCGCCCGTCGTCGTCGAGACGGATGTGACCGAGCGCACGCTCGCCGCGCTGTGGGATCGCGAGACGCGCTGGCTGCGCACGATCCGCTCGGTGAACCGCACGGGCTTCGCGTCGCTGTTCGTGACATTCACGCTGCCGTGGATAGTCTGCGGCGCGTGGCTCGCGTTCGCGTTGCATCGCGCGAACGAGCATCCCGCCGTGTCGATCGCGCTCGTCGTCGCTGTCGTGACGGGTGTGTCGGCGCGCGTCGTCCTGCATGCGCTGATGGGCGGCGAGCGACGCCAGTTCTGGCGCGATCTCGCGCTGATGCCCGTGCGCGATGCATTGCTGTTCGCGCAGTGGGTGGCAGGAGCGTTCGGCTCGACGGTGGTGTGGCGCGGCGTACGCGTGCCCGTCGAAGCCACGGACAACGCCACGACGGTTTTCCGGCCTGAACCCGCCAACGCACTCGAAGTATCCGATGGACGCTGAGCGCGTCGCGAGAGCATCGCGCGCGCTCAGCTCAATTACAACTCGTGGAAAGCGAATATGAAGAAGACGTTATTTTTGCAGGCACCGTCGTACGACGGTTTCGACGGCGGCGCGGGGTCGCGTTATCAGGCAAAGCGCGAGATCCGCTCGTTCTGGTATCCAACGTGGCTTGCGCAGCCGGCCGCGCTGGTGCCGGGCAGCCGCGTGCTCGACGCACCCGCCGATGGTCTTTCCGTCGAAGCGTCGCTCGCGATCGCGCAGGAATACGAACTCGTCGTCATCCATACGAGCACGCCGTCGTTTCCGACTGACGCACTGTTTGCTGAGCAGTTGAAAGCGCGCGCACCGAAGGTGTTGATCGGCATGGTCGGTGCGAAGGTCGCCGTCGATCCGCACAACTCGCTGACAGCGAGCGAGTCGATCGATTTCGTCTGCCGCGAAGAGTTCGATTTCACCTGCAAGGAGATCGCCGAAGGATTGCCGTTCTCGCAGATCAAGGGCCTGAGCTATCGCGCCGCGGACGGCTCGATCGAGCACAATGAAGCGCGCCCGATCCTCGAGAACATGGACGAGCTGCCGTTCGTCGCGCCCGTTTATCAGCGCGATCTGAAGATCGAGAACTACTTCATCGGCTATCTGAAGCACCCGTATGTATCGATCTATACCGGGCGCGGCTGCCGCTCGAAGTGCACGTTCTGCCTGTGGCCGCAGACGGTGGGCGGGCATCGCTATCGCACGCGCTCCGTCGAGAACGTGCTCGAAGAAGTGAAGTGGATTCGCGACAACATGCCCGAAGTGAAGGAGATCATGTTCGACGACGACACGTTCACCGACTTCAAGCCGCGCGTCGAGGAAATCGCGCGCGGTCTCGGCAAGCTCGGCGTCACGTGGTCGTGCAACGCGAAGGCGAATGTGCCGTACTCGACGCTCAAGATCATGAAAGAGAACGGCCTGCGCCTGTTGCTGGTCGGCTACGAGTCAGGCGACGACCAGATTCTGCTGAACATCAAGAAGGGCCTGCGCACCGACATCGCGCGGCGCTTCTCCGAAGACTGCCGCAAGCTCGACATCAAGATTCACGGCACCTTCATACTCGGCTTGCCGGGCGAAACGAAGGAGACGATCCAGAAGACCATTGAATACGCGAAGGACATCAACCCGCACACCATTCAGGTGTCGCTCGCCGCGCCATATCCGGGCACCACGCTCTACAAGCAGGCCGTCGAAAACGGCTGGCTCGAAGAGAACAAGGTAATCAACCTGGTGAGCAAGGAAGGCGTGCAGCTGGCGGCCATCGGCTATCCGCATCTGTCGCGTGACGAGATCTATCACCATCTCGAACAGTTCTACCGGCAGTTTTATTTCCGTCCGTCGAAGATCTGGGAGATCGTGCGCGAGATGCTGCTGAGCTGGGAAATGATGAAACGGCGTCTGCGCGAAGGCGTCGAGTTCTTCCGTTTCCTGCGGGCGCGCGAGGCATGACGCGACAGTCGGCGCAGCGCTCGATAAACGCTCCCCGACGCGCGCTGATCGTGACGGCCGACGACTTCGGTCTGCATGTGCGGATCAACGAAGCCGTCGAGCGCGCGCATCTGCATGGTGTCCTGACGTCGGCGAGCCTGATGGTGTCCGCGCCCGCCTCGGCGGATGCGGTGCGCCGCGCGCACCTTTATCCGAGTTTGCGCGTCGGTTTGCATCTCGTGCTCGCGGACGGCGTCCCCATGCTCGCCACGCATCTGATTCCCGCGCTCGTCGACAGACATGGGCGGCTCGGGGAACGGATGGTGCGCAACGGCTTTCGCTTTTTCCTCCTGCCTGAAGTGCGGCGCCAGTTGAAGGCGGAAATCCGCGCGCAGTTTCAGGCCTTCGCACGCACGGGGCTCACGCTCGATCACGTCAATACGCACAAGCACTTTCATCTGCATCCAACGGTGCTCGCGATGATTATCGAAGTGGGGAGCGAATATGGGTTGAAGGCGATGCGGCTGCCGTACGAGCCGGGCGCGCCTGCGTGGATCAGGCCGTGGATGGCACGCGTGCGCAAGCAGCTGGATAATGCCGGTATTGCACACAACGACTACGTGATAGGCATGTCGCAGACAGGGCATATGGACGAGGCGGCGCTGCTCGCCGCGCTTGCACGGCTGCCGGAAGGCGTCGGCGAGATTTACAGTCATCCCGCCGTGGCCGGAGAAGGCGCGATCACGCCGACGATGCAGACGTACCGGCACAGCGACGAACTGGACGCACTGCTGTCCGCGCGTGTCGCGTCGGCGATAGCCGCGAGCGGGGCGATCACGGGCGGTTTCGCCGACGTGTTCGCGCAGCCGTCTTACCTATGATCAAGTGGCTCAAATGGCTGGGATTGCCTGCGGGCATCGCGGTGCTGATCGCATTGGCGTTGCACAGCGGCATCGACGACGTGCTGCACGCGATCCGTTCGGCAGGCTTCGCGCTGCTGTGGCTCGTACCGCTGCATGCGCTGCCGTTGCTGCTGGATGCCCAGGCGTGGCGGCTTCTTCTCGGCAGAAGTGCGTCGCTCGCCTATCTGTGGTGGGTTGCGACCGTGCGTGAGGCGGTGAGCCGGCTGCTGCCTGTCGCAAGCATCGGCGGGGAGTTCGTCGGCGTGCGGCTCGCGCGCTGGAAAGTCGACGAGACGGGCTTGGTGTGCGCGTCGGTGATCGTCGAGGTGCTGGTGACGCTCGCCGTCCAGTATGTGTTCGCCGCGCTCGGGCTCGTGATGATCGTCGCGCAGACGGGCCACGATGGTTTGCTCGCGACCGTCGGCGCGGCGTTGCTGCTGTCGTTGCCGCTGCCCGTCGTCGTGTTCTTGCTGCTCAGGCGCGGCGGGCTATTTCACGCGATCGAGCGCTGGTCCGCGCGTCTGCCGATGAGCGCGCACTGGAACGTGGAGCGCATCGGCGGCGCGCGGCTCGATGCCGCGATCGATGCGTTGCTGCGTGAGCCGCGTCTGCTGTTGCGCGCGTTTGTCTGGCAGTTTGCCGGCTATCTGCTCGGCGCGTCGGAGGTGTATGTCGCGCTGTGGATGCTCGGACATCCCGTTTCCATTGGCGGCGCGATCGCCATCGAAGCGCTCACCCAGGCGGCGCGCCATGCGGCGTTCTTCGTGCCGTCGGGGCTGGGCGTGCAGGAGGCTGTCGTCGTGTTGCTCGCGCGAATGTTCGGCGTCGATGAGCAGACGGCGCTGTCGCTTGCGCTCGTCAAGCGGATGCGCGAAGTCCTGTTCGGCTGTGTGGCGCTGGCATCGTGGCAGGCGGCAGAGCTCGTGCGCAACCGTGGTGGTGGTGTCGCGAGAAACCTGCGCTGAGTCCTGTCGAGCATCGCGCGGATGCTTTAGGGCGCCAGCGTTCTCGCTGATGATCCTGTTCTTCATGCCACGCATGCTGTGCGTCGCGTGTGCGCGTTGCCGAATGCGAATCGCAATCAACTAGGTTCCGGAAATATTCGTGCCGATGTCATAGGCTGAAAGCCGGTTCCCTCGATTCGATTCAGAACGGCTGCGCATGCCGCCCTTGTCAACGTTTCCGACCCGAACGCTCGACGCGCTCAAACGAGCCGGCCTGCTAGGCACGGCTGCGCAGGTCGCCGTGCTCGACTATTTGCAACGCACGGAGCACGGCCATTTCAGCGCGGAAGAGATTCACCGCCGCATCGCTGCGGGCGGCGAACGCATGAACCTGTCGACCACCTATCGCGTGCTCAGTCAGCTGGTGGAGGCGGGCTTCGTCGCGAACGTGCCGCTCGGCAAGCATCACAGCCTCTACGAACTGAATTCGGGCAAGGCGCACGATCATCTCGTGTGCGTCGTGTGCGGGCGCGTCGAAGAGTTCTCCGACCCGAAGATCAATCGCCGGCGCATCGCGATCGCGAAGAAGTTCGGCTTGCGCATTGTCGGCAAGACGCTGGCGTTGCACGGGGTGTGCGCGGATTGCGCAGCGCGCGCACATCCACCGAGGCCGCGTGCGAAGTGAGCGTGGGACATAAGCGCGGAACATCAACGTGGGACATCAGCGCCGCGCCCGTTTGTGCGCGCTGGAAAGGAGTGTTTCCGCGCGACCCGTTAATCCGTGGCGCGCGAACCGCTAAAGTGACTCTTGTGCGCGGTGCTTCCCTTCGCGCGCGAGAGAGCTTCCCCCGGTCGCCGCACCCGGCGTCCGGGGGTTTTTTCGATTGCTCCGTTTTTTTGACGCGCGTAACGTGAGCCTGCCTCTTGAGAACAGGCGAGCTTTTTGTCGAGCCCCGCGCCGCTCCGATCACGTCCGGCCGGGGCTTCTTTTATGGCATCTCTCCGTTCGCGCGCCGTGGCTCAGCGCGTGTGACTGCCCGCTGACGCATTCCCGTCGTACACTCCCTGATCCATGATCCAGCGCGCTGCGAAGGGGGACAGCCTCATGTCGGACGATATGTTCAACACCAGACGGCTTCGCGACCCGGCGAAGTCGGACCTGCAGCACCTGCTGGACGGCGTCGAGCAGTTCAGCGACGAGGTGTTTCCCGCCACCCAGGCGCTATTCGAAAGTCTTGCGCAAGGTCAGGCGCCGCACACGCTGTTCATCACGTGTGCTGACTCGCGTGTCTCGCCGGAAATGATTACGCAAACGCATCCGGGCGAGCTCTTCGTGTGCCGCAATATCGGTAATATCGTCCCCGCTTACGGCGAAATGCTGGGCGGCGTGTCGGCTGTCGTCGAATACGCGGTGCTTGCGCTGAACGTGCGGCAGATTGTGGTATGCGGACATAGCGACTGCGGCGCGATGCGCGGCCTCGCGGGCACCGCGCCGATGACAGCGGAAGACATGCCGACCGTCAATGCGTGGCTGCGCAATGCGGAGACGGCGCGCAGCGTCGTGCAGGCGCGCAAGGTCGACAGCGATCATCTCGTGCAGGCGCTCGTCGAGGAAAACATCCGGCTGCAACTGATGCATCTGCGCACGCATCCGTCCGTCGCCGGGCGGCTCGCGCAAAAGCGCCTCGATCTCCAGGGCTGGGTGTAAGACATCGGGCATGGGCGCATTTCGGTGTTCAACGAAGACGATGACAGCTTTGAAAGTCTCGGCGAGGCGCGCACGCGAATTCAGCGGGAGCAGGGCGGTTGATCGCGCAGGGCGCGGTGCGGCCGTTTCGCTTCAATCGCCCATCGCCGCCGCGCGCCGCAAGAATCCCAGCGCTCGCTCATTGTCGAGATACGCGGTATTGAACCGGACCCACGGCGTCATCTCTCCGTGCGGCCGGTAGTAGCTGCCCGGCTGAACGGTGATGCCGGCGCGGGCCGCTTCGGCGACGAACACATCCGAATTCGGCACGCCCGGCACGCGCGCCCACACCAGCGTGCCGCCGCACGGCTCGTCGAACACTTGCCAGCCGATGCCGTTGAGCAATTCCACCGCGGTCGAAATGGCGCCATTCACGCGCCGCCGCAGCCGTTCCAGATGCTTGCGATACGTGCCGCGCTCGAGCAGCGCGGCCACGACGCGCTCGCTAAAGCGCGTGCCGCCAAGGCTGGTGAGCGCCTTCACTTCGACGAAGTGCTTGACCAACCCCGCTTCGGCGGCGATATAGCCGAGCCGTAGCGACGACGACAGGCTCTTCGAAAACCCGCCGATGTACACGACGCGCTTCAGCCGGTCGAGCGACGCGAGACGTTGCGTGGGAATCGCCTGGAAATCCGCGTAGACGTCGTCTTCGACGATCATGAAGTCGTGTTCCTGCGCGAGCTGCAGCAACCGGAAGCCGACGTGCGGCGCGACGTTCGTGCCCGTCGGATTGTGAAAGACGGTGTTGATGAAAAAGAGCTTCGGCCGATGCTCCTTCAGCAGCGCCTCGACGGCCTCGACATCCGGCCCGCTCGACAGACGCGGCACGCCGACCAGCTCGATACCCTGCAGCTTGAGCAGCCCGAACAGGTTGAAGTAGCCGGGATCTTCGACGAACACGGTATCGCCCGGCTTGAGCAGCATCCGCACGACGAGGTCGAGCGCCTCGCTCGCGCTGTTGGTCACCATGATGTTCTGCGGCTCCGCCGCCACGCCGACAAACGCGAGGCGCTGTTCGATCTGCACCCGCAACACCGGGTCGCCCTGTGGAATCGCGTAGTCGATAAGACTGCGCGCGTCCGTGCGGGACGCCTGGCGGATCGCCTGCGCAATGCCTTCGACATCGCGCCACGCCTCGGGAATGAAGCCGATCGACAGGTTCAGCACCTCGTCGGGCCGCTCGAACTGCCGCAGGATCTGGTCGGATTCGGGCGTCGCGCGGATCGCGTCGAGCCCGCGCGTGGCGCGCGGCGCCTTTTCGAACTGTTCGGCGACGTAGTAGCCGGAACCGTGCTTGGGCTGCAGCAGGCCGCGCGTGGCGAGCCGGTCGTAGGCCTCGATGACGGGAAAGCGGCTGATGTTGTGCTCGGCCGCGAACTTGCGGATAGACGGCAGGCGCATGCCGACGCGCAGTTCGCGCGCCAGGATCAGCGCTTCGACCTGACCGACGATCTGTTCCGTCAGCGGGGTAGCCGTTGCGACGTCGAGGGTGATCTTCATTCGCCTCCCTGTCGACCAGAGTGGGCGCGCTAGCACCTTACTTTGGTCCCATCAAGATGATTGCTCTGAAAGTGTTCATGCGAGTTTGCCGAACACTTCACGCAAATTGATCGAAAGTGTTCATTCCAGTTATCGCAGTTTACCGGAACAATAGGCCCAACGAGTTAGTTTGTTTGTATGAATTTTAAAGTGAAATTCTCGGTAAATCAGTGGGTTAGTTGAAATTCGATGAATTCCTCGAACACTGGCCAAAACGAACGAACACTTTAGCTGATTCCGCAAAAACGGAACTGTACGAACTGAATTTCCGAGGCCGTGCAAAAAAGATACGGCCCAGCAGAACCTGAGAGAAAGCAGAACCTGAGAGAAACAACGAACGGCGGCCATTGACGAGAATCCGGCTGGACCGCCCAGACCTATATCGACCTTCAGGCGCGCTCCCTTTGCGGGAGCGCCCGTTTTGTTCGTCGAGAGCGTCTGGCTGCGGCGTGAGTCCGACACTCGGGCACGCATTCGGTGACAGCGCGCGAGGCTGCGATCGGCGGCATCGGGCCGATAAACAACACACACGTCTGACTGCGCCGGAGCGGCCGGGAAGCCGCGCCCGGCGTCAGATCCACGGCGGAGAACGGGGCTACAAGTTAAGCCTGTTGCGCTCATCGGCCTGCCGCCATTGGCGAGGCGATGCTGCCCGCCACACGGCTTTGGGTTTCTGGCTCCGGGTGTGAAAGAACTGGCCACGGTGGTGGACAGCTTGTTAAGCAGTACAGAGTTAACGCCAACCCCAAAGGAGATTGAGATGACGACCCAAGTGCAGGTTCAGCAAGCGCAGCCGCAACAACAATCGCAGGCGCAGTCGCAAACGGACAGGCAAGACGACAAGAAAATCACTGTCGTGGTCAAGCCGCGCAAGGCGCGTCCCGTCCTGATCCCGGTTCACTTGTAATGAACGCGCCGGCACCGTTGCGTGCCGGCCACGAACGGAGGCTGTCGTGATGGACGACATTTTTGAACCACAGGCGTTTGTGCTGGCGGGGAAGTGTCTCAGCACGTCGCCTTCGCTCGTCATCGAAGACGACGAGAACCAATACGAATTTCCGGCGGCCGTCGACGGTGAAGACGCGGCGTCCCTGATCAGCGCGCTGCGCGCCGGCGTCAAGGCGGAGGAGGTGATCTCCCGCTATTCGCCGTACGAACAGAAAGTGTTCGATCGTCTGAAGGAGCTGCAACTGGTGCGCGCGGTGAAACCCGCGCTGGCCCGCAGCGGCCTCGACGTGTTGCTCGAACTCGAAGATCTCGCCAACGATCTGCTGTATCGCACGCTCTATACGAACGTGTTCTGGGAGAAGTGCGCGTCCGCGAGTTCGGGCGCTGACATTCCCCTCAATGTGATCCACGGGATGATCGTGGAGAACTACCATTTCCTGTTCCGCGAAAGCTATTTCGACGCGCCCGTTCTGTCGTATGTCGCCAATACGGGCGTGCGGCTGTCGATGAACGAGTTCTACGCGGAAGAGTACGGGCACGACGAACTGTTGCTCAAGGCGCTGACCACGCTCGGCGTCACGCGTGAGGATCTCGCGCGCACGGTGCCGCTGCCGCAAACCATGGCGCTGTGTAACTCGCTTGCTTTCTGGGCACATAGCGACCCGCTGTTCTTCTTTTCGACGCTCGGCATCCTCGAAGGCAAGGACATCAAGCAGGATTCCTTCCTCGACGCCGCGTATCGGATCGGCGTCGATCCCGCTTTGCTCAAGCCCGTGAAAGCGCACTCCGACATCAACCTGAACGGCGGACACGGCAGCCTCACGCGCAAGATCTTCTCGCGCATTCCCGCCATCGCCGATGCGGACGTGCGGCGCATGCGCGCGCAAACGCATCTGTTCATCGAACTGTACGACCAGTTCTATACGGGCATCTGGGAACACTATTCGGCGTCCCCGATGCTGTTGCGCACACTCGACGTCGACGGGGAGGCATGATGCAGGCCACGACCGCAGCAGATCTTTTCGCCGCGCCGCGCTTTCGTCCCGGCGTGCAACTGATCGAAGAGCACAACGGCCTGACGCTCGACTATCGCGAGCAATCGTGTTCCGTCGTCGCCGACAGCCAGGGCGCGCTCAAGGCGTTCGTCGATTCGCTCCGGCGCGGCGACACGTCGATCCCCGAACTGAAGCGCCGTCATCCGGAGCTAGCGACTGAAGTCGACGGGCTGCTGGAGGAGTTCGACCGGCTCGGCCTGTTGACCGAGAGTGCGTTTCCCGCGCCTCGAGGCTGCCTGTCGGGCGAGGAGTTCTATCACCGGCTCAGAAAGTTCGCCGCCGAAACGATCGAGGCGAATTCGAAATCGCGTCTCTATCAAGGCCTCTGCGATCGCACGTTGCCGAAGAGCGCGCTGATTGGCTATGCGCTCGAATACTTCTATATCGTGCGCGAGGCGCCGGGTTTGATCGCGCCGGCGCTCGCGCATGCCGAACCCGTCAAGGTGCAGAAGCTGCTGCAAGGCTTTCTCGCCTCGGAACTGAATCACGACGACATGCTGCGGCAGTCGCTGCATGCCGTTTCCATCCGCACCGACAATCTCGACTATCTGGTGCCGCTGCCCGCCACGTTCGCGCTGTGCGCGTCGTTGGGCGTGTATGCGCGCCAGCATCCGTTGAGCTTCAAGTCGCTGCTGTTCCTGTTCGAGCAGCCGAGCGTGAGCTTTCATATCGAACTGGCTAACTATTGCCGCGAGACGGGCATCCCGGAAGGCTTCTGGCGTCCGATCGCCCGTCACGCGACGATCAACGACGAGTTCGATCACGAAGACATTTCGCTCAGCCTGCTTGCCGAAATCGAGGCCATCTCGCCTGAAGAACAGATGACGGTCAGGAAGCACGTGATGCTCGCCATCGAAACCATGGTGCTTCAGGAGAACCAGATTCTCGATTTCTACGGCCGCCAGCCCGTCGTCAAACCGCGCATCTTCGCCTGAGAGCCGTCATGGAACGCTGGGATATCGATCGATACAGACGGCCGGCGCTGGTGCCGTGCGAGGTGTCGGCGGGCTACGACGGCTTGACGATTGGCGTCGGCGACGATGCCATCGACCTGTCGTTCGAAGGCGTCGCGCGCGACGAGGTGGCCGAGGTCGTCACGCAACTGATGCGGCCTTCGTCCGATATCTGGGTGCGCTTGGGCGAAGGAGCGTGCCCCGGGTGGGTGCGCACGCTGACGGTGCAACTGGATGCGCTGTCGCTGATCGAAGAGACGGATAGCGGCATCGACCGTGTCACGTCGGATGCGCAACGTGCGATGGCGTTGTGCGGTGAAGTCGGGCAGCGGCTCGCCGCTGTTGTCGGGCGTCGGCTTGGGATGTACGAGCATATGTTGAGCGTCGTCCATCAGATGCTCACGAACGACGCACACGATCGCGACACGACGCCTGGCGCGTTCCCGTTTTCGGGCAAGGAGAGCGCGCAGTTCGCTGATAACTTCGCGCTTCAGTCGCTCCATTTCCAGTTGGAGTATGCGCGCCAGAACGCGCCAGAACTTGTGTTCGCGTGGCAACGCGTGCTCGATGAAGTGTTCCGGCATGTGGGCTGGCATCCCTCGACAGCCGTTTCTGACGATATTTCGCAGGAACATTTCCGCAGCGTCGCATCGCTCGATCCCGTCGATCTGGAAATGTATCTGCTGTCGTTCGCGCATTTCGTCGAGATCGCGCCGCTGCGTGTCGGCAGGCGCATGACGTCGGCGGATACTGAACGTTTCAGCGAACCCTGCAGCGGTCTCGCGCTCGCCGCGCGTGCCGAGCGCCTGCTGCTCAGCGCGCTCGATCAATTGGGCAGCAACGCGTATGCATCGGCCGCGCTCGCGAGTCATGAAATCACGCCGCTCGTGAAGGGGCTGTACATCGAGCAGTATCACGTGACCGACCGCTTCGTCGAAATACTTGGACCGCTGCTGTCGCGCCGCCTCAAACGCAATCTGCGCGCGCGGCTCTTTCAGTACTTCCAGGAAGAATACGGTCACGAAGCGTTCGAACTCGCCACCTGTGTCGCGCTCGGCATGAACGAAGCCGAGGTGCGCGTATCGGTGCCGCTGCCGCTTACCGCGCTCTATATCGACGCGTACACGGTGCTGGCGCATCGCCTGCCCACCGCATTCTTCACGTCGATCATGGTCACGGAAGGTTTGCGCGACCAGCACAGCCCCGTTCACGAGCACATTGCCGCGTTGGTCGAAAGCGCGCTACATGCGGGCGACATCGTCGCAAAGCATGGCGAAACGAACGACGAACTGAATCATCCGAGCCTGTCGCGCCTGTTCCTCGCCGACGTCCCGCACGTGAGCGCGGCGGAGCAGCGCTACAGCCTCGAAGCGGCGCTCTTCATGCTCGAAGTGAACATGCGGCAACTGGAGTCGGTCGCGTACTTTTACGGCGATCAGACGCAACTCCAGTTTCATGGGCTTCGTGAAGGCAGGAGGCCGCTTGAAATCTGACGACGGTGCAGACGAAGGAGACGAACGCGGGGTTGAACGCGGGGCCGGTCGCACTGAGCGCTTCGATCCCGTCAATCCCTATTGGGAAAGGTTCCTCGACGAAGCGGGCCTCGACATGACGGGCGCGCGCGGCGACGGCTGCTATATCGAAACAGCCGACGGCCGCGCGTTGCTCGATTGTCTCGCCGGTTTTGGCACGGCGAATCTGGGGCACGCGCATGAGTCGCTGCTCGCGCGTTTTGCCGATGCACTGCAGCGTACGTCGGTGAATGTGTTTCCGTTCGAATGCGCCGAGTCTCAGCTCGCGCTCGCCGACAAGTTGCTCACGCTCAGCGGCCAGCGCTTCCAGAAAGTGTTCTTCGCGACCACGGGCGCGGAGGCCGTCGAAAGCGCCGTGAAATTCGCGATGACGAGCACGGGGCGCACCGACGTCGTCGCATTCCGCGACAGCTTCCATGGCCTGTCGATGTTCTCATCGTTCATGACGGGCAATCCGTTCTGGACCGAGGCGCTGCGCTGGAAGCCGGGCAACGTCCATCACGTCGATGCGCAGAACTTCGCCGCGCTCGAAGACATACTCGCGAGCCGCAAGATCGCTGCCGTCGTGTTCGAGCCGGTGGCGGGGTCGTCGGCGGCGCAGCACTGGACGGCGGACACCGCGTCGCGGCTTGCGGCGCTGTGCCGCTCGACGGGAACGAAGCTGATCGCCGACGAGGTGTATTGCGGCCTCGGCCGTACGGGCACCTGGTTCGGCATCGACGCAATCGGCATGGACGCTAAGGCACCCGAGGCACCCGCGGCGCCCGACATGCTCGTCGTATCGAAAGGACTGACGGGCGGGCTGGTGCCGCTCTCAGCCGTGCTGATGAACGACGGCGATTTCGACGCCGTGTTCGGCGCGCCCGGCAAGGCGAAAGTGCAGGGCTCGACCTTCGGCGGCAACCGGCTCGCGATGCAGTGCGGGCTGATCGTGCTGGACCTCGTCGAACGCGGACGGCTTGTCGAGAACGCGGCCGCGATGGGCGCGCTGATCGGCGAGCGCATCGCAACCCGTTTCGATTCGCGCGTGACCTTGCACGGCAAGGGCCTCGCGCTCAGCCTCAAGCTCGACCCGCGACTCGACCTGAGCATGACCGACGTGTGGCTGGATCTGATCGACGGCGGCGTGCTGGCGATGCCGAATTCCGCAGCGCCGGATTCGCTACGCCTGTCGCCGCCGCTGATTTTCGGCGTGGATGAAGTGGAAGTTCTGATCGACCGACTCGACGAGGCGCTACAGCCATGAACGCGAACAATCAGAAGCAGAAGGAGGGCGCCGGCTACGCTGCGCTGCTCGTGGCGCTGTGCTGGTGGGGCCTGATGCCGCTGTATTACTGGCATCTAAAGGAAGTGAGCGCGCCGGAGATGCTCGCGCATCGCGTGTTCTGGTCGTTCGTGGTGCTGTCGGCCGTGATAGCGCTCAAGCCCGCATTGCGGCAACACATGGGCGACTGGCGCTCGTTCGCGCTCGCGCTGTTGCCGGCGATTTTGCTGTCCGCGAACTGGGTTGTGTATATCCTCGCCTCCGTGACGGGCAACGCGTTACAGGCGAGTCTCGGATATTTCCTGAATCCGCTGCTGTCGGCTGCGCTCGGCATCGTTTTTCTGAACGAGCGGCTTAACGGTCTGAAAGCGGCGGCGCTGGCGCTCGGGCTGGCAGGCACCTTCGTCCAGTGCTACGCGCATGGCGGCGTACCCGTGTTCGCCGTGATGCTGACGGTGACGTTCTCGCTGCTGGGACTCACGCGCAAGGTGTGGCCGACGCGGAACGCGATCGTCAGCACATGGCGCGAAACCGTCGTGATGATGCCGTTCGCGCTCGGCTATTTCGGCTATCTGACGTCGCATCATGCTCTGGCGTTTACGTCGTTCGGCGTCGACGCGTCCGTGCTGATGATGCTGGCGGGGCCGCTGACCGTCGTGCCGCTCGCGCTCTACGCGTACGCGATGCCGCTCGTTTCGATGACGGAATCGGCCGTGATGCAATATGTAACGCCGACCGTGACGTTCATCCTCGCGCTCACGGTCTTCCACGAACGGCTGACGACCGTCGATCTGACAGGCTATGGGCTGATCTGGTGCGGCCTCGCGCTCGCGACCTATGCGTCGATCCGGCGCCGTCCGCTCGTGCTCGCTGTCGCAGCGCCAGGAACGGCGCAGGGAACGCAAAGTGTGCAGGGCGTGCAAGGTGCGAGCGTTGCAGGACAGAACGTGTCCTCTCTTACGTCGCACAAAAAGACGCCAGCTTCCGCTGGCGTGAATAGGTTCTGGCATTCCGAGGGCCGTCCAGAACCTGAGAGACGGTGCGAAAAGTCTGACGCATAAAGGCGTCGAAGACCGAATTTCAGATTTCGGCGCGCCCGATTGAGAATCCGGCGCGCTAAACGCATGTCGCCGAGTGTAACTCCAGTTCGCAAAATGAGCTTGCAAAATATGCGATTTAGTTGGGGTCGGATTGTGTGTTTGCGCACCAAGGCATTTGTAAGCAAAACTCCAAAATTACTCGCTTCGATACCTGTTCGACAAGGCCCGAACCGCCATTTTTGCGCCATCGGAGCGATCCTGAAAAAGAACATATAATCAAAGGTCGCGACCGCGCCGGGCAACGGATTCCCGGCGACGTGGACGGGAGAACAATGAGCCGCGGGCGAAGCAGTTTTGGGAGGGGCGTGGTTGTCGTCATCGGCGTATCGATGGGACTTGCCTTTCTTGCGTCGGATGCGCGCGCGCATGTCCGCCATCTGATCGTTCTGGCGCCGGCTGTGTGGGCTGGCCCGTCCGGGCTGGCTGTCGTTGGTTCCCCTTCAAGCTTGCATCGAAAGACACGTTGTGCGGTATGCAGCGTGTCGGCAAGCCATTGCGCTTTGTTTCGCAGTTTTCATCCGGATCTCACAGGGCTCCCGAGGAGCCAGGCAATTTCATGACAAGCTCTCCCGGCTCATATGACGACGAGCCGTTGGTATCGATAGACATGGCGGGCTCAGCCGCCGACGCTTACCGCATCAGCCCCGCGCCCGGTGGCGCGCGGCCTGCTGCGCGCTCGTCCGCGCGCTTTGTCGCGCCCGGCGAAAGCATCGATATCCACGACCTGACGGTCTCGGGAGGCTTCTTCTACACGGGCGACGCGCAGCGCCTGCACGCGGATTCGATCGAAGCCTGCGTGATCGACGCGCGCTTCGACGTCGCCCGCGACGGCACGGACCCGGCAGCCGGGCTTGGCAGCGTCGCGCTCAGCTATAGCGGGCTCACGCCGGAACAACGCCGCACGTATCTCGAATGGCTCGCCTCCGATCGCAAGAAATCGGACATCAACACCGGCTATCTGTTTTTTTACCTTTACGGGCTGGAGCGGCGCGTGCTCGTCGACGGCGCGGCGGGCAAATTGAGCGGCGACGAGTTCGACGCGATCGCCAGAGAACTGCGCCGTCTGCTCAATCTCGACGCGAACTACGGCTGGCAAAAGCATGTGCGCGCGCTCATCGACGCGTTGGCGCTGGTGGCGTCGCGGCATACGCGGATGTATCTGCAGCCCGCGCCCGACGGGCTCGCGACGGGCTATCAGGTGCCGCTGAACGTGCGGGTCGCGTTCGGCCAGGCGGCGCTCGATCAGCATCCGTTGCCGGCGGACTGGGCGCTCGCATGGGTCAAGCTCGATCCGATGATGGTGCGGCGCACGGCCGTTGCGCGTTGTCCCGAGGAATTCGACCGCGTGTTCATGCGGCAGTATCGCGACCGCTTCGGCGCCGGCATGCTGTTGCCCGCGAACCGCACGAAGCTCGACGCGTCGCCGCAGCCATCGTTCCGCGCGTTGAAGAACGTGCCCGTGCCAGGCTTTCTGGTCGGTCTGCCCGATATCGCGGCTGTGAACGGCACGCGCAACAAGCTGCAACTGTTGATGCACGAGAGCGCCGTCGCGCTCGACGCGTACAGCCGGTATCTCGGCCGCTATCCAGAGGCGCAGGGCACGCTGGAAGCGACGCTGACGCTGCCGCCCGCGTTGTGGCCGCAGGCGACGCACGACGCGATCGACGCACTCGCCGCCGAAGTCGCGCGCGAGACGGCCGTCAGTACGTTCGGCGCGGTGCTCGCGCGCTTCAAGTCGGGCGGCAAGATGACGCGTGACAAGGCCGTCGTATTCACGACCGCGCTCGCGGAAGCCGGCATCGCCGTCGAACCCGATGTGCGGCTGGGCGCGCGCACGCCGAAGCCGACGGACGCCATCGCGCTGTTCGCCGTGGCGCCCAGCGCGAACCCACTGCCCGTCGACGATGCGTACGACGTCGCGACGATCATCGTCGATCTGGCGGCGACGGTCGCGCGCGCGGACGGAGACGCGACGCAGCGCGAGACGGCCGTGATCGAATGGCAGATCGACCAGTGGCCGCACTTGTCCGATGCGCAGCGTGCGCGGCTGAAAGCGCGCAATCTCGCGCAACTCGCACAGCCGACGGCGAGCGCCGGCTTGAAGAAGAAGCTGGAACCGCTCGCGCACGACGTGAAGGCGACGATCGCGTCGTTTCTCGTGCACACCGCGAATGCCGATGGCGTCGTGTCGCGCGAAGAAGTGCGCTTGCTGGAGAAGGTGTACCGGATGCTCGGCATCGATCCGCAGCGCCTGTACACCGACCTGCATCAACATGCGAGCGGCGCGGCCATCACGCCAGCGGGCGTGAAGCCGGCGAAGAAGCACGCGCATTCGCCCAGGCCCGTCGCGGTGAAGCACGAGTTCGTGCTCGACGCGACGCGTATCGCCGCGCTGAAGGAAGAGACGGCGCGTGTCTCGTCGATGCTGGCCGATGTGTTCGTCGACGAAGCGCATGGGACAGTGACAGCCGTGCACATCCCCGAAACGGAACAACCGGCCGCCGTCGAGGAACAGGACATGCTTGCGGCACAGGCAACGGCCGCGACGCATGACAAAGAGCCTGCGCCTGAACCGCAAGCAGAGCCGACGCCGCAAACGCCTGCAGCAGCCGAACCGCTGCTCGGCCTCGACGACGCGCATTCGTCCTTTCTGCGTCTGCTCGTGACGCGCGAGTCGTGGACGCGCGCCGAACTCGCCGATGCCGCGTCGCATCTCGAACTGATGCTGGACGGCGCGATCGAACAGGTAAACGAGGCGTCGCTCGACCGTTGGGACGAGCCGCTCACGGACGGAGACGATCCCGTCGAAATCAATCAGGAAGTCGCACAAAGGTTGGCTGCATGACAACGATCCGCCCCAGGGACCGCGACGCGGTCCTGCAATCCCTGCGCGCCGGCGTGGTGCCGCGCATCGGGCAACATCTGATTCAGGTCGGGCGCGCGCACGAACTCGAAGCGTTGCTGAAGGACATCGAGCGCGTCGCGGACGGCGGCTCGTCGTTTCGCATCGTCGTCGGCGAGTACGGCGCGGGCAAGACGTTCTTCCTGAACCTCGTACGCGCGATCGCGCTCGAAAAAAAGCTCGTCACCGTTCACGCGGACCTGAACCCCGACCGGCGGCTGCATGCGTCGGGCGGCCAGGCGCGCTCGCTGTACGCGGAACTCGTGAAGAACATGGCGACGCGCACGAAGCCCGAAGGCGGCGCGTTGGCCGGCGTGGTCGAGAAGTTCATCGGCCAGGCGAAGACGGAAGCGAAGGCGACGGGCCGCACCAGCGACGAAGTGATCCGCGCGCAGTTGTCGCAATTGACGGAGATGGTGAACGGCTACGATTTCGCCGACGTGATCGCCGCTTACTGCCGCGGCTTCGAAGAAGGCAATGAGAAGCTCAAGAGCGATGCCGTGCGCTGGCTGCGCGGCGAGTTTACGACCCGCACCGACGCGCGCCAGGCGCTCGGCGTGCGGACGATCGTCGACGACGCGAGCATGTACGATCAGTTGAAGCTGCTCGGGCGTTTTGTGCGGCTCGCGGGCTATAGCGGGCTGATGATCTGCCTCGATGAAATGGTGAACCTGTACAAGCTCGCGAACGTGCAGGCGCGCAACGCAAACTACGAGCAGATCCTGCGCATCCTGAACGACTCGCTGCAAGGCACGGCGGAAGGCGTCGGCTTCGTGCTCGGCGGCACGCCGGAGTTTCTGCTCGATACGCGCCGTGGCCTCTACAGCTATGCGGCGCTGCAATCGCGGCTGGCGGAGAACGCGTTCGCGACGAACGGCCTCGTCGACTACAGCGGCCCCGTGATCCGCCTCGCCGCGCTGACGCCGGAAGACTTCTACGTGCTGCTCGACAAGCTGCGCATCGTCTACGCATTCGGCGACGCGAGCAAGGCGCTCGTACCCGAGGAAGCAATTCCCGCGTTCATGGCGCATTGCGCGACGCGGCTTGGCGAAGCGTATTTCCGCACGCCGCGCACGACGATCACCGCGTTCATCAATTTTCTCGCGGTGCTGGAGCAAAACCCGTCGACCGACTGGCGCGAGCTGATCGGCAGCATGGACATCGAGCGCGACACGGGCGGCGCGGCCGACATCGTCAACGACGCCGCTCCCGATAGCGACGATGAGCTGGCAAGCTTCCGGCTCAACTGATTCGCGCAGCTTCGATCTGCTCGACGAGCGGATTCGTCGCTGGATCTGGCGCGAGGGCTGGACCGAGCTGCGCGACGCGCAGGAGCGCGCGGTGCCCGCGCTGATCGATGCTGACCGCGACGTGATCATCGCGGCCGCGACGGCGGCGGGCAAAACAGAAGCGGCATTCCTTCCCATTCTGTCGAACCTGCTGCGCGACGATCCGTGCAGCGGCTCGGTGCTGTACATCAGTCCGCTGAAGGCGCTGATCAACGATCAATGGTCGCGCCTCGACAACTTGTGCGATGCGCTGGAGATTCCCGTCACCGGCTGGCATGGCGATGTATCGTCGGGACGCAAGCACCGCTTCATAAAAAAGCCGACGGGCGTGCTTTTGATCACGCCCGAATCGCTCGAAGCGATGTTCGTCACGCGCGGTGCGTCGCTCGAAGCGACGTTTGCCGCGTTGCGTTACGTGGTCGTCGACGAGTTGCACGCGTTTATCGGTTCCGAGCGCGGCATGCAGTTGCAGTCGCTGATGCGGCGCGTCGATCGCGCGTGCGGGCGCAAGGTGCCGCGCGTCGGTCTGTCGGCGACGCTTGGGGACATGCGCCTTGCGGCAGAGTTTCTGCGCCCACGCGCCGCGCAGGACGTGCAGATCATCGAGTCCGGCAGCGCGGGCCAGGAACTGAAGATTCTGATCAAGGGCTATGTCGAGAAGCCGCCGCGCATCCAGTTCGAGCCGGGCATCGAGAATCCGGGTCTCGAAGACGTCGTGCCCGCGAGCACCGTCGATGTCGCGAATCATATGTACAAGGTGCTGCGCGGCTCGAACAATCTGATCTTTCCGAACAGCCGCCGACAGGTCGAGCTTTACGCCGACCTGTTGCGCCGCGCCTGCGAGCGCGATGGGTATCCGAACGAGTTCTGGCCGCATCACGGCAGCCTGTCGAAGGAACTGCGCGAGCAGACGGAACAGGCGCTGAAGGCGGGCGATCGCCCCGCAAGTGCTGTCTGCACGACGACGCTCGAACTCGGCATCGACATCGGCGCGGTGAAAAGTGTCGTGCAGGTGGGGGCGCCGCCGTCGGTGGCGAGCTTGCGGCAGCGGCTCGGGCGCTCCGGTCGGCGCAAGGGCGAAGCGGCGATTCTTCGCTGCTACTGCATCGAAGCGGAACTGCACAGCGGCTCCGATCTGTCGGACCGGCTGCGCGAGAGTCTCGTGCAATCGGTGGCTATGGTGAACTTGCTGCTGCGCGGCTGGTTTGAGCCGCCGCGCGCGCACGGCATGCATCCGTCGACGCTCGTGCAGCAGATTCTGTCGATCATCGCCGAACGCGGCGGCGCGAATGCAGGCGAGCTGTGGGACACGCTCGTCGCCAAAGGCCCGTTCGGCACGATCGACAAGCCGACGTTCGCCGCGATCCTGCGCAGTCTCGGCGCGAAAGACCTGCTCGTGCAGGAAGCGGGCGGCTTGCTGCTGCATGGCGTGGCGGGCGAGCGGCTCGTCAATCACTACGAGTTCTATGCATCGTTTTCGACGGACGATGAGTTCCGCATCGTCGCGGGGGCGAGGGTGCTCGGGTCGGTGCCCGTCTCTCGCCCACTCGCGCCCGGACAGGGGCTCGTGTTCGGCGGTCAACGCTGGCGCGTGCAGGACGTCGATGCGGGCAAAAAGACCGTGTACGTGACGCCCGATCAGGGCGGTGTGCCTCCCGTGTTCGACGGCGGCGGCTCGCTAGTGCATGACGAGGTGCGGCGCGAAATGTTCAATGTGCTGAAGGATGGCGCGCCCGTCGTGTTTCTCGATACCACGGGCCGAGAGCTACTCGAAGAGGCACGCCGCTATTTCGCGTCGAACGAGCTGGCTACGCGCTCCGTGTTCACGCACGGCGGCAGCGCCGTGCTGGCGACATGGTCCGGCGACTGGATCAACGATGCGCTGGTCGTGTTGCTGCGCGCCGAAGGGCTCGACGCGTGGAATCAGGGGCCGACGATTAGCGTGCGCGTAGCGGGTTCGGTAAAGGACACGCTGCAACGCATCGCCGCGCTGACGCCCGCGCAGACCACGGACGCACTGCGCGCGATTGGCAACATCGACAATGAAAAGTGGGACTGGACCTTGCCCGACGACGTGAAGCGCAACGCGTATGCGTCGCTGCGGCTCGACATGCCGGGCGCACAGGCGTTGGCGCGGCGGCTCGCAACGGCGTGCGAATGACGCCCACACGCGCCGGCGCGGCGTGAATGCGCGCACAATCCAAGTGCAAGCAGCGCAATTAAGCGGTAGCATACATTTCTTTGCGCGCATCGATTGGTTCGCCTGAAACATCATGTTTCAGCGAGCTTTCGACGTTCCAGCGCCGCACACAACTACATCCCCCCATGTCGACTCATCCTCAGACGAAGCGTCATCTCGTCATCGCGGCGGTGATGGCATCGATGGCGATGGTGGCCATCGAAGCCACCATCGTATCGACGGCCATGCCGCAGATCGTCACCCAGCTAGGCGGCCTGCGTCTTTACAGTTGGGTCTTCTCATCGTTCCTGCTGGCGCAAACGGCGATGACCGTCGTGTTCGGCAAGCTCGCCGACCTTTACGGCCGCAAGCCGACCGTGCTGGTGGGCATCGTCATCTTCCTGATCGGCTCGCTCGGCGCGGGCTTTGCGTGGTCGATGCCCGCGATGATCGTGTTCCGGCTGATTCAGGGCATCGGCGCGGGCGCGATCCAGCCAGTTACGTTGACCATCGTCGGCGATCTGTATCCGGCGCGCGAGCGCGGCAAGATCCAGGGCTATCTCGCGAGCGTCTGGGCGATCTCTGCGGTGATCGGTCCGATGGCGGGCGGTCTCCTGATCCGCGATCTGTCGTGGTCGTGGATTTTCTGGATCAACGTGCCGATCGGCATTCTGGCCGCGTTTGGCTTCATCAAGTACCTGCACGAAGAGAAGCGCCATCAACGGCCGTCTATCGACATCATGGGCGCCGTGCTGTTCACCATCGCAATCGGCGCACTGATGATGGCGCTCACGGATGCCGGCTCGGAAAACGACACACGCGCGCTGTTCGAATTCGCGCTGTGCGTGGTTTGCGCCGCGCTGTTCGTGTGGCATGAACGGCGCGTGCCGGAGCCGATGATCTCGTTCAAGCTGTGGAGCCATCGTCCCATTGCGGCGTGCAATGCGGCGACCGTACTGTCGGGCATGGCGCTGATGGGTCTCACCACCTTCCTGCCGATGTACGTGCAGGGCGTGCTGCATCAATCGCCCGTGGTCGCGGGGCTCGCGCTGACGATGGTGATGCTCGGCTGGCCGTCGGGCGCGACCTTTACCGCGAGGTCGTTTCATCGGCTCGGGCTGCGGCGCACGATGATCGGCGGCAGCTTCTTCCTGCCGCTTGGCGCGATTGCGTTTGCGCTGCTGCAACCGGACGGCTCGCCCGTGCTGGCGGGCGTCGGTTCGCTCGTGATGGGGCTGGGCATGGGGATCGTGAGCGTCAGTTCGCTGATCCTGATCCAGGAGATCGTGCAGCCGCTCGAACGCGGCTCCGCGACGGCATCGAATCTGTTCTCGCGCAATCTGGGCAGCACGCTCGGCGCGGCGATTTTCGGCGCGGTGCTGAACTTCGGGTTGAGCCATTACAAGGGCATGGCGATCACGTCCGACCAGTTGCGCTCGCTGCTCGATGCGACGCCCAACGCTGCGCAAGCGGCGATCTCGAGCAACGACATGGTGCGCGCGGCGCTGCATCACTCGCTGCATCTGACGTTCCTGTCGATCTTCGTGATCTGCGTGGGCGCGGTGCTGTCGGTGATGATGGTGCCGCACATCAAGCTCGGCGGACAGCCGCGCGAAACATCGGCGGCTGCGCATCTGACGGAGATGTGATCTACCTCGGGCGCACGGGTGCGGCCGTTGCGGCGACACGCGTGCTCACTGCGCCGAGGCAGGCGGCTTTCTGAAGCCCTGCTCGCCAGGCGCATCGCCGCTCGCTGCGCCTTCATCCACTTCCTTCCCGATCCAGAGACTGAACGCGCGCATCGCGGGCGTCGCCGGTTTCGCCTTTTGCCAGGTGAGCCAGTAGCTGCCCGCATGCACGTCGATATCGAACGGACGCGCGAGACGTCCCATCGACAGATCGCGTTCGAACATCGAAGCGGGTGCGAGCGCCACACCCGCGCCTTGCATTGCCGCTTCCACCATCAGCCGCGACGAATCGAACACGGGGCCACGCACGGGACGCGGCGCGAGGCCCGCCGCCGCGAACCAGTTTGCCCAGTCGTCGGCGCGATACGAGCGCAGCAGCTTTTCATTGATGAGATCGGCGGGCGCCTGAAGCCGTTGCGCAATCTCCGGCGTGCACAGCAACGAAAGCGGCGCATCGAACAGCTTCTGCGCGCGTGAGCCGGGCCATGTGCCGTCGCCGAAGCGGATCGCGAAGTCGAGACCTTCGGCGGCGAGATCGACGAGATTGTTGTTGGTCAGCAGACGCAACTCGATGAACGGATGCGCGTCATGAAACGCCTTCAGGCGCGGCATCAGCCAGCCGACCGCGAACGTCCCGACCGCGCCGACCGTCAGCACCTCATGAAAATGCCCGCCTTCGAACTGCCGCAACACGGCCTCGATGCGGTCGAACGCGTCGCTGAGCACAGGGCGCAGTGCGAGTCCTTCATCGGTGATCGCGAGGCCGCGCGGCAGGCGCTTGAAAAGCGTCGCGCCGAGGCGCTCCTCCAGCATGCGCACCTGCTGGCTGACGGCGGCCTGCGTGACGTTCAGTTCGAGCGCGGCGCGCGTGAAGCTCAGATGCCGGGCCGACGATTCGAAGGCGCGCAGCGCGTTCAGCGGAAGATACGGTCGCATGTTCGAGCCATAAGAAATTCTGGGGCATCGAGCAATTTATCATCGTTTGTCACCCGGCTGCGAAAACGCGATAGTGGCGGCACGTCAAGGAGGAGCAATGGTCACGAGGCGGACATTTACATTTACGTTGATGGGCAGTGGGTTAGCTGGTGTTGCGGCTCATGCGTTCGGCGCAGGGGCGAGCGCGGCGGCATCCGCGCAACGCGGCGCGTCGCACGCGAGCGCTTTGGAAAAGCAGCTCGCGCGGATCGAAGCGCAAACGGGCGGGCGCATGGGCGTCGCGATACTCGATACGGCAAGCGCGAAACCGCAGGGCTGGCGCATGCACGAGCGCTTTCCGATGTGCAGCACGTTCAAGTTCCTGCTCGCGTCGGCGGTGCTGGTGCGCAAGGATCAAGGCAAAGAACAGCTTGGGCGCACGATCGTCTATTCGAAGGAGGCCGTGGTGGCGAATTCGCCCGTCAGCGGTCCGCGCGCAGGCGACGACGGGATGACGGTCGCCGAGTTGTGCGAAGCCGCCATCACGCGCAGCGACAACACGGCTGCGAATCTGCTGCTCGATAGCATCGGCGGGCCGGCGGCGCTGACGGCTTTTGCACGCGGTATCGGCGATCGGATCACGCGGCTCGACCGCAACGAGCCGACGCTCAACGAAGCGACGGAAGCCGATCCGCGCGATACGACCACACCCGCCGCGATGCTCGCCGACATGCGCGCGCTGTTGCTCGGCGGGCATTTGTCCGCCGCGTCGCGCGAGCAGCTCACGGCCTGGCTCGCCGGCAACAAGACGGGCGATGCGCGGCTGCGCGCCGGCTTGCCGAAGGCCTGGCGTATCGGCGACAAGACGGGCACGGGCGAACGGGGCACGTCGAACGATATCGCCGTCATCTGGCCTGAAGGCCGCGCGCCGATTCTGGTCGTGGCGTATCTGACGGGCGCGACTCAAGCTACCTCGACGCAGCGCGACGCTGCGATCGCGCAGGTCGGGGCGCTGGTCGCGAACATTTGAACGAGGGGAAACGAAGCGATGAAGTTCGGTACGGTGAGTGCGCGCGTTGCAGCCATGCTCTGCGCGATGTGGATGACCCCGGGCGCGAGCCATGCGGCCGATGCGCCGCAAGAGAACATCAAACGTGCGGTCGACGCGGCGATTCAACCGCTGATGACGAAAGACAAGATTCCCGGCATGGCCGTTGGCGTGATCGTCGATGGCAGGGCGGTGGTGTTCAACTACGGCGTTGCATCGACGGAAACGGGCAAGCCTGTCACCGACGCAACGCTGTTCGAACTCGGCTCGGTCAGCAAAACCTTCACGGCGACGCTGACATCATGGGCGCAGGTCGACAAGCAATTGTCGTTGACCGACAGCGTAGCGAAGTATCTGCCGACGCTGCGCGGCACGCAGTTCGGCAACGTGAGCCTGTTGAATCTCGGCACGCATACGCCGGGCGGTCTGCCATTGCAGGTGCCCGACGACATTCAGAACGACGATCAGATGATCCGCTGGTTCAAGGCCTGGCGTCCCGCCCATGCGCCTGGTATGGTCCGGACATATGCGAACCCAGGCATCGGCGCGCTTGGCATGATCACGGCGAAGAGCATGGGGCAGGATTTCACCGCCCTGATCGAACGACGGCTTTTTCCTGCGCTCGGCCTGAAGAACAGTTTCATCGACGTTCCCGTCGACAGAGCGCCCGACTACGCGCAAGGCTATACGAAGACAGGCCAACCGATCCGCATGGCGGGCGGCGAGTTCGCGCCGCAAGCGTACGGCGTCAAATCGACGGCCACCGACATGCTGCGCTTCGTCGAAGCCAACATGAAACAGGTTGAGCTCGACGCGCAACTGCAACGCGCGATCACCGACACGCATACCGGCTACTTCCAGGCAGGCCCGATGACGCAGGATCTGATCTGGGAGCAATACCCGTATCCCGTGGCATTGAACTCGCTGATGGAAGGCAACGCGCCCGCGATGGCGCTCGATGCCACGCCCGTCACGAAGATCGAGCCGCCGGAAGCGCCGAAGGACAACGTGTGGATCAACAAGACGGGTTCGACGAACGGTTTCGGCTCGTACGTGGCGTTCGTGCCGCAGAAGCACATGGGCATCGTGATTCTCGGCAACCGGAATTTCCCGATCCTCGACCGGGTGGCCGCCGCGCACAGGATATTGACGTCGCTGGAGCAGCGATGAACCGTTTACGTTTCATCGCAGCGGCGCTTGTCACGTGCGGTTGTGCTTGTGCGCAGTCTGCACGTGCCGCCGATAAAGCGCCCGAAGCAAAGGAGACGATCGTCCTGCAACGAGCGCCCGTCTTGCAAACCGATCGCGAGTTGGGCATGGGAATCGCCGAATTTCCGCCCAATGCATCCAAGCCGCGCCACAAGGCGACGGGGCCGGAACTCTGCTACGTGCTCGAAGGCGAGGTCACCGTGCAGATCGACGGCAAGGCGGCGCATGTGTATCGCGCGGGAGAGTCGTTCGCGCTGGCGGCCAATCTCGTGCATGTCACGAAGGCCGGCCCGTCCGGCGCGAAGGTGCTCGCAAGCTGGGTCCATACGCCGGGCAAGCCATTCAACGTCCCGGCACCGGATTGACCGATCGATACGATGGGCGTAGCGGTTATCGCGTGCACACCGTATCGATTGCTTCGAGCATCTTGCCGAAGAACGCATCCGCGAACTTCGAATCGAGCCAGCGCACGATCAACGCGATCCGCCGCTCCGGCTCGATCCACATGAACGAGCTGCCCGCACCGACGCCGAAGTAGCTCGTTTCCGGCACGCCCGGAAACACGCGGCGACCCGTGTTGAGCCACACCAGATAGCCGTAGTACGGCGCGAGCGCGCAGGGCGTTTGCATCCGCGAAATCCATTCCGTCGACAGCACGCGGCGTCCGTTGGCGACGCCGCCGTCGAGCAGCATCTGCGCGACTTTCAGCTGATCG
Source organism: Paraburkholderia hospita (assembly GCF_002902965.1). GTDB lineage: Bacteria > Pseudomonadota > Gammaproteobacteria > Burkholderiales > Burkholderiaceae > Paraburkholderia > Paraburkholderia hospita. The sequence goes on from NZ_CP026105.1 coordinate 1,711,092, forward strand.
CTCGCGCTCACCGACATGCCGCCGCCCCAGTGCGAACCACCCGGCACCGACTGCACGCGCGTGCCGTTGATGTCGATCCACGCGTCGTCATAGCCGACCCATTGCCAGTTCCCGCTCGCACCGACGGGCCGCATGATGGTCTCGCGAAACACCTCGGGCAAGGGCTTGCCGAACAGATGCAGCAGCGCGAGCGACAACTGGTTGATACGCACGTCGTTGTATTCCCAGTACGTGCCGGGCTGCTGCAACGGGCGCAGATCGCCCTTCTTGCCATTGGGCGGATCGCCGAAGGTCACGGCGCGATAGTGATCGGCCTGATCGGTCAGGCTGAAGCACTTGCCTTGCCATTCGCTCGTCTGTTGCAACAGCTGCGTCCAGGTGATGGACGCGTTGTGCGAGTCGTCGAAGCCGATACCGGGCACACGCACGAGTACCGCCTCGTCGGGATCGGGCAGCAGGCCGCGATCGTGCGCGACGCCCGCCAGCAGCGCGAGATAGGTCTTCGCGATGCTGAACGTCAGGTCGGCGCGATCCGGCTCGCCCCATGTCGCGAGCAGCCGGCCATCGACGGCCACGGCACCCGACACCGGCCCGCGGTCATGAATCGGCCCGAGCAGCCGGTTCCACGGCGGCGGATCGTTCACATGCACGCCGAACTTGCCGTCGGCGTTGCGATCCCACTGCGATTCGTGGTCGATCGAAAACTGGATAGCCTCGCGGAGTTCCTGCGGCAAATCGTGTTGCATAGGTGCCTGTTCCTTGCTTGTGAATTCGATTCAATGTGATTCGATTCAATGTGCGTTCAGCCGCGCCCGCGCCCAGACCAGGGTCAGCAGGCTCAATACGGCGGCCATCATCAGATAGAGGCCCGGCGCGAGGTTGTTGCCCGTCGCCGCGATCAGCGATGCCACCGCGAGCGGCGTGAAGCCGCCGAAAATCGTCGTGCCGATGTTGTAGCCGAACGCCATGCCCGTGGTGCGCGTGCGGGGCGGAAACAGCTCGGCCATCAGCGCGGGGATTGGCGCGAAGTAGGTGGCCTTCAGCAGCGCGACCCAAGTAACGGCGGCGAGCAGCGTCGGCAGGGACGGGTGGGCGTTCATGAACATGAACGCCGGATAAACCGTCAGGAAAAACAGCGCGCCTGCGCCGAGCATGATGCGCGTGCGGCCCACCTTGTCCGACCAGTGTCCGACGATGGGCGTGAGCACCGTGACGATCAGCCCCGCGATCAGCGTCGCGATGAAGCCGGACGAAGGCGCCAGACCGAGTTGCCGCGCTGCGTAGGTCGGCATGTAGAGAATCATGTAGTTGGCCGTCGTGGTCAGCACCAGTACGCCGATCGACGCCAGCACGCGCGACTTCTGCGTCGCGAGCATTTCGCGCACGGGAGAATGGGCTTTTTCGATGCGCTCGAATTCGGGCGTCTCGTCGATGCGCCGGCGGATGTACAGCCCGACAGGCCCGATCAGCATGCCGAACAGGAACGGAATGCGCCAGCCCCAGCCTTCCAGTTGCGGCTGCGTCAACATGCCCGTCAGCACCGCGCCGAACGCCGACGCGAGCAGCGTGCTGGCGCCCTGGCTGGAGAACTGCCAGCTCGACATGAAGCCGCTGCGCTCTGGCGCGTGTTCGATCAGGAACGCCGTTGAGCTGCCGAACTCGCCGCCCGCCGAAAAGCCTTGCAACAGCCGCGACACGAAAATGCCGATGGGCGCGAGTAGTCCGATCGTCGCGTAGGTGGGCATCAGCGCGACCATCCCGGTGCCGACGGTCATCATCGCAATGGACAGCGTCAGCGATGCCTTGCGGCCCTTGCGGTCGCTGTACGAGCCGAGCACGAGCGCGCCGACGGGCCGCGCGAGGTACGACAGCGCGAAGGTGCCGAGCGTCAGCAGCAGGGAGATCGTCGCGTTGTGCGCCGGAAAGAACAGCTTCGACAGCGTGGTCGCGAAGTAGCCGTAGGCGATCAGGTCGTAGAACTCGAGCGCATTGCCGATCGATGTCGCGATGATCAGGCGCGAGACGCTCTTGCCCGAAATCGGCTGCGTAACCGCTTCATGCGACGAATGACCCGGATGATGCGCGGTGACGGAATCCATGTTCATTGCGACTTCCTTATGCAAGGGTTGTCGAAGCATGCGGTGCGGGATTGGTTGCGGTGGTGTCCTGCGCGCCGAGATCCCAGAAGAGTCCAGCCATGATGCGGAGTCCGTCGCGCACGACGGGACCAAGCAGATGCTCGTTCGGCGCGTGCTGCGAGCAGCCGGGATACGAGTGCGGCACCCATAGCGTCGGCATGCCGAGCACGTCGGCAAAGACGTCGTTGGGTAGCGTGCCGCCCAGGTTCGGCAGCAGCACGGGTTCGTCGCCCGTTGTCTGACGCAGCGAGCGCAGCGCCCACTGGACCCATGCGTTGTCGGGATCGACGCGCGTCGCGGGCGCGCCGCGCTCAACCTCCAGGTCGACCATGGCGAAGCCGTGTCGGTCCAGATGCTCGCGGACGACGGGTTCCAGCTTCTGCCAGTCCGTGCCGACCACGAAGCGGATCTGCATGAACGCGACGGCCGACGGCGGAATCGCGTTGACGGGCTTCTCCGGGTTCCCCGTGCGAAACGCGAGCACTTCGAGATTGTTCCAGCCGAACACGCGCTCGGTCGGCGTGAGGCCGGGCTCGCCGTAGTCGGTATCGACGGTGGGTTCGCCGGGATTGCCGCCCACGGCGATGCCGGCGAGCGCGCGCCGCACCGAGTCGGGAATGGGCGGCGGGCGCAGCCCTTCGACGAGTATCTTGCCGTTCGCATCGACCATCGACGCAATCGCATTCGCGAGCACCACGCCTGGATTGCGCAGCAGGCCGCCCCAGTTACCCGAATGATGGCCGCCATCGCGCAGCGTCAGTTCGAGCTTGAAATTGACGAGGCCGCGCGAGCCGAGAAAGAGCGTCGGACGATGCGCGGACAGGCGTGGGCCGTCGGAGGCGATCAGCACGTCGGCGGCGAGTTCGTCGCGCAGTTGCGTGCACAGTACGTGCAGACCGGGCGAGCCGACTTCTTCACCCGTTTCGAACAGCAGCTTCAGGTTGAAGCCGAGCTTGCCGCCGCGCGCGTCGAGCACGGCCTTCAACGCGGCGAGATTGATGCTGTGCTGGCCTTTGTTGTCGGCGGTGCCGCGGCCGTACCAGCGCTCGCCGTCGACGGTCACGTCCCACGGCGTGAGGCCGTCGCGCCATTGCGCGTCGTAGCCGCGTACGACGTCGCCGTGGCCGTAGCTGAGCACCGTCGGTAGCGCGTCGTCTTCGTGGCGATGCGCGATCAGGAACGGGCCCGCGCCCTTCGCCGGGTTGTCGACGACGCGGCAGGTGAAGTCCCATTGCGTGAGCAGCGGCGTCAGTTCGTCGTCGAGATAGCCGCGCAGGCGCGCGCCGCTGTCGGTTTCCTGGCTCTCCGTGCGATACGCGACGCGGCGCCGCAGGTCGTCGAGGAATCGGCCGGAATCGTACTGGCTGGCCGCGTTTTGAATGGCGATGTCACGAGTCAACTGAGCACCTATTCCTCGCGCGCGGTGGTATGCGCGCATTCGTGGGGTAGTAGTCGAATCGATCGTGCGGTCGCCGATATTTCTGCACAATTACAATATTTGCCACGAATCGTTGCCGAAACGGCAAAGCGGACATGGACAACACTGCACTGCGTTACTTTCTGGAAGTGGCCCGCAGTGGGTCGCTGAGCAAGGCTTCGGAGCGGCTCTTCGTCGCTGTGTCGGCGTTGAGCCGGCAGATCGGCAAGCTCGAAGAGGAACTGGGCACCCCGTTATTCGAGCGGCGGCCGCGCGGCATGGTGCTGAGCGATGCGGGACGGCTGCTGGCCGACTATGCGCGGCGCAGCCTGCTCGAAACCGAGCGTGTGGTCGGCGAGATTCGCGGGCTGGCCGAGGAGGGCCGCGCGACGATACGCGTCGCCAGTTCCGAAGGCGTCGCGCCGCATTTTCTGCCGCAGGTGTTTGCGCATTTTCTGAAGACATATCCGTCGACGCATTTTCAGCTCGACGTCTCCGCGCCTTCCGTGGCGACGCAGCGAGTGAGGGAGGGGACGACCGATATCGCCGTGTGTTTCAGCCTCGCGCCGGAGAAGGAGATCAACGTCCACTATTCGCAGCGCGCGCCGATTTTCGCGCTGGTGCGGCGCGGTCATCCGCTTGCCGCGCGCGAGTCGGTGTCGTTGAAGGATCTCATGCCGTGGCCGCTTGCCATGGACAACCAGGGCGTGACGATCCGGCAACTGTTCGATATTTCATGCAGCCTCGAAGGGCTGATCTTCGAGCCGGTGTTCGTCAGCAACTATCACGCGGCACTGCAGAGCTTCGTGCGGCACACGGATGCCGTGACGCTGACGGGCTATCTGACGGTGCGCAGCCGGCTCGACGTCGATGGGCTTGCCGCTGTGCCGATTACGAATGCGGAATTGCATCAGCGGACGCTGCAGGTTCAGACGATGGCGGGCCGTACGCTGCCGCATACGATGCAGGCGTTTCTCGAGCTGTTGATGCGGGCGATCGAGGCGCCGGAGGTGGTGGATTGAGCCATCGCGTCAGCTCAACACACCCCACAACACCAGCGTCCCCACCAGCCCAACCACCGACACGATAGTCTGCAAAATCGACCACACGAACACCGTCTGCTTCAGTTGCAGCCCGAAGTATTCGCGGACCATCCAGAAGCCCGCGTCGTTGACGTGGCAGAAGAACACCGAACCCGCACCAATGGCGAGCGCCATCAACGAATTGTGCGTCGCCGACAGCCCCACCACGACGGGCGCCACGATGCCCGCCGTCGTCGTAGTGGCGACCGTGGCCGAGCCCGTCGCCTGACGCAGCGCGACGGCAATCAGCCACGCGAGCAACAGCAGCGGCATGTGCGCGCCGACGGCGATCTTGCCGATCGTCGTGCTGATGCCCGCGGCGACGAGCGTCTGCTTCAGGCCGCCGCCCGCGCCGATGGTCAGCAACAGCGCCGCGATGGGCGGCAGGCTCTTGCGCAAGATGCCGCCAACACGATCGCGCGACATCCCGCGTGACCAGCCGAGCGCAACGATCGCGAAAATCACCGTCAACCCAAGCGCGATGATCGGCTCGCCGAGAAAGTCGAGCGTGTCGAACAGCAGCGTGTCTTTTGCAAGCGCGAGTTTCGCCACCGTGCGCCCGAGCATCAGCACGACAGGCATCAGAATCGTCACCAGCGATATGGCAAAGCCGGGCAGTTCGGTTTGCGTCGACCCTGCGCGAAACAGCTTGCCCATTTCTTCCGGTTCGGCGATCTGCATGCGCTTCGACAGCGCGATGCCATAGAGCGGACCCGCGAGGATCACCGCGGGAATCGCGACGATCAGCCCAAGGCCGAGCGTGATGCCGAGATCGGCATGCAGCGCGCTCACGGCGATCAGCGGACCCGGATGCGGCGGCAATAGCGCATGCAGTGTGGTCATGCCGGCGAGCGCGGGAATCGCGATACGCAGGATCGGCTGCTGCGAGCGGCGTGCCATCACGAAGATGATGGGCACCATCATCACGAGACCGACTTCGAAGAACAGCGGCAAGCCGATGATGATCGCGACGAGCGCCATCAACCAGGGCAGGCGACGCGGCGTCGAGTGTTCGAGGATCGTCGACACGAGCCGGTCGGCCGCGCCCGAATCGGCCATCAGCGCGCCCAGCATCGCACCGAGTGCAATGATGATGCCGACGTCGCCGAGCAGCGCGCCTGCGCCTTTGCTGAAAGAGCTCGCGACGACTTCGAGCGGCAGTTGCGCGGCGAAGCCCGCGGCGAACGTGCCGATCAGGATAGACAGGAACGGCGCTAGCTTGAGCGCGCTGATGAAGACGATGATGAGCGCAAGGCCGAGCGCGCACGAGAGAATGAGGCGTGTGTCGTGGGCGGACCACGGAGTCAGGGCAGCGGTGGGATGCACGGGATGTCTCTTTCTGGTCGAGCGTAGGTGATGTTGTTAGCGGAATCGAAGGTGCGTGCTGGAAGCACGGCGGCTGGCGCAGAGCGACCGATGGTAACAGCGGCTGCTTTCAGATGCCTGCTGGCGGGCAAAGGCGTTAAGTATCGATGAGCGCAATGTCTTGATGCCAGGAAAAAATCAATACGTGGATTTATCAATTATTTATTGACCGATTTAAACTGGATTGAAATGTGGCGATCCAATTGCATTGTCTTACCATTATAAGAATGGGAAAGATAAATATGCAACTCACAGCTTGCGACTTTAACAGTTGATCCCATAAAATCCGCAGGCCTGTATTCCGAGAACAGCTAGAATTGGGCACTTGGGGTGCATCCGCGAGAGGGATGCGCCCCATTTCATATGAAGTACTGCATCATCAAAATTACCAATGCCATTACAGGGAAGATTGAGAAAGCATTTAAAGGGTGGTTTAAACACAACGACAAAGTCGCAAAGCCGATTCAATCAGATATTCTCCGCGCCACGATAGCATTCGTTATCGAAAAATGGAGAAAAGATGAAAAAGCTCGTACTCTCGACCCTCTCGCTCGCATTGTTCGGCACGGCCGGTGCCGCGCACGCTCAAAATTCCGTCACGCTCTACGGCCTGCTCGATACGGGCCTGACGTACTCCAGCAATTCCGGCGGTCATAGCAACATCCAGCAGGCCAGTGGCATCCTGAACGGCAACCGCTGGGGCCTGCGTGGCTCGGAAGATCTCGGCAACGGTCTGAAGGCGATCTTCACTCTGGAAAGCGGCTTCAATCTGTCGACTGGCAACATGGGCCAGAACAGCCGCCTGTTCGGCCGTCAGGCATTCGTTGGCCTCGCGAGCAACCAGTACGGCTCGGTTACGCTCGGCCGCCAGTACGACAATCTCGTCGACAACCTGGGCCCGCTGTCGCTGAACGGCACGCAATACGGCGGCACGCTCGCTTCGCACCCGTACGACAACGACAACCTGAACAACTCGTTCCGCGTCAGCAACTCGGTCAAGTATCAGAGCGTCGATTACGCGGGCTTGAAGGTCGGCGCGATGTATGGCTTCTCGAACGAAGCGGACGGCTTCTCGGACAACCGTGCGTATAGCGTCGGCGCGACGTATACGTTCGGTGGCCTGAAGGTTGCGGCGGCTTACCTGCAACTGAACGGCGCAGGCACGAGCAACTCGAGCGGCGCCGTCAGCAGCGACGCGACCTTCACGGCTTCGCGTCAACGCACGTATGGCGCGGGCGTCAGCTACGCGTTCGGCCCGGCTAACGTCGGCTTCGTGTTCACGCAGACGCAGCTCGCGAATGCGACGTCGATCGGCGCAACGGCGTCGGGCACGTCGAGCGGCTTCACGCTGAACGGCACGGGCGCGCACTTCACCAACTTCGAAGTGAACGGCCGTTACGCGCTCACGCCGGCATTGACGCTGTCGGGTGCGTACACGTACACCGATGCAAGCCTGCAAGGCGTCGATCCGAAGTACCACCAGCTCACGCTGCAAACGGATTACGCACTGTCCAAGCGCACCGATGTGTATGCTGAAGCGGCGTATCAGCACGTCGGCAGCACGGGCAATTCGGGCATTACCGCGCATATCGTCGGCGTGAGCGCTTCGTCGACGGATTCGCAAGTGGTTGGCACCGTCGGCATCCGTCACCGCTTCTAAGGAGCAACGTCCAGGCGAGATTCGCTGCGCGCGATGCACGGGACGCCGTGATATTGCGCGCCGGGTTTCGCCGGCCGATCTGCGAACGCGCGTCCCGTGTAGAGTGGGGCGCGCGTTCTTGCATGTTGGGTGGGCAGCCGAACGGATCTGCGATTGCTCAGGGCACGCAGCTATAATCGCGCTCGACCGTCGCAAAGGAAGCCCCGCTCGTGAAAAAAATCCATGTCGTTGCGCTCGCCGCGCTCGTGCTCGCAGGATGCTCGTCTGCCGAAAAGGAGGCGCGCCAGGCCCAGGAGTACTCGCACAACGAAACCAGCCTTGCCGCTGCGCAGCGCAATGCGGCCGTCAATTGCGACGGCGCGCAGTGCGACACCGCGTGGGTGGCGACGAAGCGCTACGTCGAGCAGCATTCCGATACATCCGTCACGCGCGCGGACGCCGTGGCGATCGAAACCGATGTGCCCTACAGTTCGGGCAAGGTGTCGTTCTCGGCGACGCGCGTCGCGAGACCGGGTGGTGCGACGCTCACGCTGTTTGCGCAGTGTCGCGGGATGTATGGTCCGGACAACGCGAAGGGCTCGGACTATGACGACTGCGCAACCAAGATCCTGAAAACGCAGAATGGGTATGTCGCGTTTATCAGGAAGCAGCTGTCGGGGCAGTAAGTCGCGCTGATCCGGCGGCGCGCGCAGGCAGCTGCGGCATGTCGTCGAGCTCGGCAGGGCAGGTAAGCGGACAGCGCACGCGTCGCACTCACAGTTCTTCGCTGTCGCCGAAAAGTTTGTGGCGCATCGCATAGCGCACCAGCGCCGCGGCGTGCGGCATGCGCATCTTCTCCAGGATACGCGCCTTGTAGGTGCTGACGGTCTTCGTGCTCACGCATAGCTGGGCTGCAATCTCACCGATCGTTTCGCCCGCCGTGATGCGCCGGAATACGTCGAGTTCGCGGTCGCTCAAACACTGATGCGGCAGCGTATCGGGTGGCTCATGAAGATTGAGTGCAAACCGCTCGGCCATCGCGAGACTCATGTATACGCCGCCGTGCGCGATCTTGGTCAATGCGCTCACGAGTTCGCCGCTCGCGCTTTCCTTGGTGAGGTAGCCGGATGCGCCGGCCTTGAACGCGCGGACCGCGTACTGGTGCTCGCCGTGCATCGTCAGCACGAGAATGCGCAGCGTGGGTTCGATGTCCTTGATAACGCGGATCACCTCGATGCCATTGCGGTCCGGCATCGACAGGTCGAGTATCAGGATCTGCGCTTGCGTCGAACGCACCAGCTCGATCGTGCCGGCGGCATTGGCCGCTTCGCCGACAACTTCGAAGCTCGAACAGCTGTTCAGGATCTGGCGAAGGGCTTCGCGTATCAGCGCGTGATCGTCGGCGAGGAGGATGCGGATCATGGTGCGCCTCATCGGATTGCAATGCGATCGGAGTGTTGCACTGCCGCCGGGCCTGGCAATGTCATAGCGGGGCGTCGTCGGGCACGGTTGCGAGCGTTGCCTCCCACTCTTCGCGGGACAGTGCCGGGGTCACGGTAAATCGGACGAGATTGCCATATCTGGCGATCTGCACCGCGATATCGCGCGCGTCATCGGCTTCCACGATTCCGACGCCTTCGGGTTCACCAACCGCATACCATGCGTAAAGTACCTTCAACCCGGCGGGACGTTGCGCCGCGACTTCCTTTCTTCGTTGGTCTGATTCGAACAGTGTCACACCCGGATTTCTGACCCAATGCACGATGAATTTCATGGCGTCGCTCCTGGTCGGTGTCCGCGTCATGTGGCGCGGCGCGCGCGTTGTTTCCTTTACTTTAGTACTTCGCGCGGCGCAGATCGACGGGATGCCAGTTCAGACGCTACCTCACCAGGATCTGACCGCCGGACGATGACCACGCACGCCAATGGTGAGTGCCCGGCGGCCGCTTCGAACCGCTCGTCAGTTCCCCTTGCCCAGATCACGCAGACGCTTGCCGGCCATCAGGTCGTTACCCAGCTTCTCGAGCGAGACACCGCGAGTCTCGGGCACATAAAAGAACACCACGATCGCGAAGATCACGTTGAGGACGGCATACAGCACGAAGGTGTTCGCTTCGCCAACCGTGGACAACAAGCTGAGAAACGTGGCCGCGACGGCCATGTTGGCCACCCAGTTGACCAGGGTTGAGACAGCGATGCCGAAGTCCCGTCCCTGCTGGGGTTGAATCTCCGAGCAGAGAATCCACACGAGAGGACCAGCGGACATGGCGAAGCCTGCGATGAAAAGCAGCAGCGCCGCGACGGCCAGAATCTGTGCCGTGAGACCCGCCACACCGGCATGCAACAGAAACCCGAGAGAGCACATTCCGAATGCCATGACCGCGCATCCCGCATAGAGAATCGGCTTGCGGCCCCAACGATCGACGAAGGCGATCGCGCCAAACGTTGCCACGACGTTGACAAGGCCGACGATGACGGTAGCCCACAATTGCTGCTCATGAGTGCCGAAACCGGCCAGTTCGAAAATGCGCGGCGCGTAGTACATCACGACGTTGATGCCGGTGAGCTGCTGGAAGACCTGCAGCACGATGCCGAGCAGCACGGAACGACGAAAGTTCGGGTTCTTCCGCAGCAGGTTCCATCCCCGCTGGGGTCGCGTGTTGTCCTCGGTGACCTGTTCGAGTTCGGCTTGAACGTCAGCCGGATTGCCGTGGAGGCGCTCAAGGACGGCGCGAGCTTCCGCTGCCCGGTTGCGCTGAAGCAGCCAGCGCGGACTGTCGGGGAGGGCGAGAACGCCGGCCAGGAAGAACGCGGCGGGGATCGCGATAACGCCCAGCATCCAGCGCCAGTCGGCCACGTAAGAAAGCCCGATGTTCGACAGGAAGGCCGCCAGAATCCCGACTGTAATCATCAGTTGATAGGTGGAGATCATGGCCCCGCGCACCTGTCGAGGCGCCACCTCCGAAAGGTATAGCGGCGCCGTGAAGGACGCCATGCCGACCGCAAGGCCCAGCAGCAAGCGCGCTCCGATCAGATCGGTCGGGCTGCCCGCGAACCCCGACCATAGCGAGCCCACGATGAACAGTATTGCCGCCAGCGCAAGCGCGTAGCGGCGGCCGAGGCGCCACGACAGCCAGCCCGCACCCAGCGCGCCGATCGCCGCGCCGACCATCATCGAACTGACGATCCATTCCTGCGAACGGTCGTTCAGAACGAAATGCTTCGCGATAAAGGGCAGGGCGCCTGAAATCACGCCGATGTCGAGACCGAACAGCAGGCCGGCGAGCGCTGCCATGAGGCAGACGAAGAGGCCATAGCGTTTGGATCTCGAATGGGTGGGGGCGATGCTGTCAGCGAGAGTGCTCATTTGATGTGTCTCCAGGGTGCTTCTCATACCAGTCACGGTCACGGTCGGGCGCTTTCGCATCAATCGCCCATCTGTGTCCATGATCGAGTATGAGAATTAGCGCTGGATGAGGGCGCTGAATCCTTTCCGTCCTTCGCAATGCTCATTCGAAGCTAATTCACGGGACTTAATCTGCTTCACATCAGCGGTGCATGTGAAGCGGGTTCACCCACCCCATGTCATGTGCGCTGTGTCGGGTGGTGACGCAATACGGCGAACGCCGCCTTTTACACGACAAGGAGCACATCATGTTTGCACGTCTTTCCCACTTCCTCGGAAAAATGGTTCCCGGCCACGACGTTTCTTCGCACAGCGACTATCTCGCGTCGTCGAGCGATCTGGCTGATCTCGAACGCCGCATGCGGCAGGTCGATGAGGAAGACCACGCGTACCGCATGCCGTTTTGCGGAGCGGTATCTCGCGATCAGAATTCGTTTGGTTCGAAGCATTGAGGGCTGGAAATAGCGCATTTCCGTGCTTGCGGGAATCATTCGGTGCGTGCGGTTGCATGCGCTTGGCCAACTGCGACTGCACGTCGACGATGGCAGCTCATTGAGTCGTTGAAGTATCGCGGCTAATGCGGCTGAGAGGCAGGTCGAATCGTCCTCACGGCCGCGCCTCGTTAGCGAAGTTCGACGCGCGCTCCAGCGATGTGGTGTGGCGTTTGAGCGGGCAGCGTAGGGACGTCATCGCGAATCAATCGCTACGCCCAATCCGCTGCGCGTCAAGCGACGGTATTCGCACATGTTTGCTTCACGTTTTCTCGCGGCACGAGAAGGCGCGTCGCGAGCCAGCAGCCGATGCCCATCAACGCAATGACGTACGCCATCGGGCGGGGCGTGCCGTCCGCGAGGAAACCGATCAACGCCGACCCCGCGATACCGGCGCCATACTGTATCGAGCCGATCAGTGCCGAGACGGCGCCTGCGCGCGCGGGGCAAGCGCCAAGCGCACCCGCGATTGCATTGGCGTTGATGAACCCGTTGGTCGAGACGAAAAGGAAGAGCGGTAGCACGAGGCCGATCAGGCCGCCCCATCCCGATCCCGCATCAAACGCGAGGAGAGCACCCGCGAGCCCGGCTACGATTGCGCCAAAACGCATCAGGCGATCGCTGCCGAAACGTGCGACGAGCCGGGCGTTGATCTGGTTGGTGATCATGATGCCGACGATTCCCGCAGCGAACAGCACGCCGTAGTGCTGCGGTGACACGTGATGGTAGGTGATGTAGGCGAACGGCGTACCCGCAACATAAGCAAAGATGCCGCCGTAAAAAAATCCTGCGCTTACGGAGTATCCGAGCACGCTTCGATTGCGCAACAGGCTGGCATAACCGGCAACTGAGTTCCCGAGTGGGCCGCGAATGCGACGCTCGCCGGGCAAGGTCTCAGGGAGGCAGTAAAGCCCTGCGAGCGTCGCGATACCGACGGCGACGAGTACCCAGAAGATCGCCCGCCATGACGCAACGTGGAGAATCAAGCCGCCGACGCTCGGTCCTATCAACGGCACAACGGCCATGACGGTCATCAGGGTCGACATCATTTGAGCGGCGCGTACACCGCTGTACAGATCGCGCACCATTGCGCGGGAAATGACCACGCTGGCGCACGCGCCGACTGCTTGCAGCACGCGCCAGCCGATGAGGGTGTGTGCGTCCCCCGATATCGCGCAGCCAGCGGAGCCGAAGATAAAAAGAACAAGGCCGATCGCGACGGGTAACCGGCGGCCGTGACGATCGCTGACAGGTCCCCACAACAGCTGGCCCAGGCTGAAGCCAATGAGATAACCCGAGATCGTGAGTTGCAGCGTGCCGGGGTCGGAGTGGAGCGCATCGGCCATGGCCGGCAACGCGGGAAGGTACAGGTCCGTCGAGATCGACGCGAAGGCCATCAGCGTACTGAGGATCAGCAGCGTCCGCACGCGATGATGTTGCGCATCATGCTTCGCGGCAGCGGCGGTCGATTGATGGTCTGTTGGCATGATCGGAGGCGGTGGCGATATCCGGCAATAGTATGTGCTACATGAGAAGCGTGACGTGCCAGTCGCGTCCGTAAGTAAGCGGCGCGATGCTCCGGGCGTAATCGAATACCTCGGCAATCGCTGCTGACGGGCTCCGCACCTAGAGCGCCCGGCGACCTTCGACCGGGTAACCCGGATCGGTGTAGCCCGGCGTCGATGCGTGTCCAGGCGGCACCAGGCTATCGACGAACTTTTCGTCGTCGGGTCCGAGCTGCACTTTCAGCGCCTCGATATAGCTGTCCCAATGCGCTTCGGTACGCGGACCCGCAATCGCTGCACTGACGAGCCGATTCTTGAGCACCCACGCCAGCGCGAACGCGATCGACGTCGTGCCGCGCCCGGCGGCGTGCGCCGCTACCTTTTGCGCAATCGCCAGCGACTCCGGCCGCCATTCCGTCTGCTGGATGCGCTTGTCGCCGCGGCCCGCCCGCGTGTCTGAGTGCGGGGGAGCATCCACCGCATACTTGCCGGTCAGCACACCACGGGCGAGTGGGCTATACGAAACGATGCCCACGCCGTAGTGCGCCGCCGCCGGCAACTGTTCAACCTCGGCAGTACGGTCCACCATGTTGTAAAGCGGTTGGCTCGCAACCGGCCGGTCGATGCCGAGCTGATCCGCGAGCCGCACGATCTCGGCGATGCGCCAGCCACGGAAGTTCGACACGCCGAAGTAGCGCACCTTGCCCTGACGGATCAGATCGCCAATCGCACGCACGCCTTCTTCGAGCGGTGCATCGAGCAACGCGCGGTGAAAGTACAGAACGTCGATGTAGTCGGTGCTCAGGCGCTCGAGGCTCGCCTCGACCGACTGCATGATCCACTTGCGCGACTGTCCCTGTTCGTTCGGACCTTGTGTGGTCGGATAACCGAACTTCGTCGCGACTACCCAGCTATCGCGACGCTCGGCGATCGCACGGCCGACGATTTCTTCCGAGCGGCCGGCGTGATAGACGTCAGCCGTATCGATGAAATTGATGCCCTGATCGAACGCCTTGTCGATGATGCGTTTCGAAGTCGCTTCATCGGTTTCGCCGCCGAACATCATCGCGCCCAGGCACAAGGGCGAAACCTTGAGGGCGCTGCGGCCCAGATATCCGTATTCCATGCCGTGCTCCTTTTGATTTAACGGGCGTGTAGCCGCCATCGACGGCGAGCGCGTGACCGATCACGAAACTCGCGCCTGGGCTGCATAACCAGAGCACTGCCGAGGCGATCTCATCGGACCGTCCGAGCCGGCCGATGGGTTGCTCCTTCATGAGTTCTTTCATCGCTTCGGGCTCGCGCTCAAGCATGTCCGCGACCATCGGTGTTTCGATGATGCCGGGGCACACGGCGTTGATGCGGATGCCTCTCGCTGCGTACTCGAGCGCGGCGCTTTTCGTGAGTCCGATGACGCCATGCTTCGACGCGTGATACACGCCACGGCCCGCAATGCCCACGAGCCCGCCGAGCGACGAGCAGTTGACGATCGCGCCGCTTCCCTGTTCGCGCATCTGCAGCAGTTCGTATTTCATGCAGTTCCAGACGCCGCGCAGGTTCACGCCGTTCACGCGTTCGAACTCGTCGCCGCTGGCGTCGGCCGTTTCGGCGACAGGGCTGTTGATGCCTGCGTTGTTGTACGCCGCATCGAGATGTCCGTAGGTAGCGACAGTCAGATCGACCATCGCTTTGACTTGCGTCTCGTCGGCAACGTTGCATTGCACGGCGAGGGCCTGGTGGCCCGAAGCGACAAGCCGGGCTGCTGCTGCTTTAACCGCGCCTTCGTCGATATCCGCGAGTACGACGGAAGCGCCTTCGGCGGCGAACGCCTGTGCTGCGGCAAGTCCCAATCCTGAACCCGCGCCTGTCACCAGCGCGACCTTGCCTTGAAACATTCCGACCATGTCCGTCTCACCTGAATGCTGACCAGGTGAAATGATAGGAATTGACGGTCTATCGATAAAGACCTTAAAACCGCAAGCTCTTATGCCTCTCATTCATGAATCAAGCGACCTTGCTCAGGGGCTGTAGCGGAGCGCGTCGATCACTATGTTCATCGCACGCGAGGACTGGCGGCGGCTTGCGTAATACGCATGGAGGCCGGCGAATGTCGGCGACCAGTCTTCGAGCACCCAGACAAGGCGGCCCGCCGTGATATGCGGCTGAGCGATGTCTGCCGGAATGTAGGCGAGTCCATAACCCGACAAGGCCGCGTCGAGCATTTGATAGGTGCCATTGAAGGCAAGCTGCCCTTCCACGCGCACCTGAACCTCCCGCTTTCCTTTCCTTAGCTCCCATGCGTAGAAGCCGCCATGTGTAGGTAGACGCAGATTGATGCAATTGTGAGCGATCAGGTCTTGCGGTGTCCTGGGGGCCGCGTGCTTTTGCAGGTAAGCGGGCGTGCCGACGACCGCCATGCGCATGTCGGGGCCGACACGGACGGCGATCATGTCCTTCGCGACCTGATCGCCGTTGCGAACGCCGATGTCATAGCGATCCGCGACGATATCGGAGAGACCGTAGTCCGTGATGATTTCGACCTTGATCTCAGGATAGCGGCGAAGCACTTTGGACAGTCTTGGCCAGAGGATGGTCTTGGTCGCGTAGTCGGTTGCAGTGATGCGGATCGTGCCTGTCGGCATGTCGCGAAGTTCGGTGACGGCGGCCAGTTCGGCCTCGATTTCCTCGAAACGAGGCGCGACGGTCTCGAGCAGCCGCTCGCCGGCCTCGGTCGGGGCGACGCTGCGCGTCGTTCGGGTCAGGAGCCGAAGACCGAGTCGCGTTTCGAGCGCCCGGATCGTGTGGCTCAACGCTGATTGCGATACGCCCAGTTGCGCGGCGGCGCGCGTGAAGCTGCGCTCGCGTGCGACGGCGATGAACGCAAGCAGGTCGTTGAAATTTTCGCGTGGCATTGATGAGCCCGTTTCATAGGTGTATGCCGATTTTATCGTCTAGTCAGAGGAGGTATGCCTGGATATCTTTGTAAGGTTCGTGTTGGCTCGAACGTCGACCGGCGACCGGCGTTGAATCCGGTGTGAGCGCAGGGAGCACAGTCGAATCTCTTGAAAAGCCCGCTGCCACGCGGGCTTATTGTCTAACGCTATGCGAGGTTCAATAACGTGCTGAATCTGTGCGCCTACGACGGGCTCAATTCGACGCGCTTGATATCCCTGACAATCACGAGATAACTGAAGATGGTTATCAGCGCGTTGACACCCACAAACGCGAGGGCGCCGTTGAACGATCCCGACTGGGCAACCAGATAGCCAATCACAATAGGCGTGACGATCCC
Organism: Paraburkholderia hospita; assembly: GCF_002902965.1. Taxonomy (GTDB): domain Bacteria; phylum Pseudomonadota; class Gammaproteobacteria; order Burkholderiales; family Burkholderiaceae; genus Paraburkholderia; species Paraburkholderia hospita. Next base: position 1,727,427 of record NZ_CP026105.1, read on the forward strand.
CGCCATGTTGCCGAACATGTTGAAGATGGAGCCCGAAAGACCGATGGCCTCCTTCGGCGACGTATCTGCAACGACTGCCCATCCCAATGCGCCCAGGCCTTTGCCAAAGAACGCCAGCGACATCAACGCGACCACCAGCCAATCCGTGTCGACGTAGTTGCATCCAATGATGCAGACCGACAGCAGCATGCCGCCGACAATCGGAACCTTCCGGGCGACGGTCAGTGAATGACCGTTGCGAATCATCGTGTCTGACAGAACGCCACCGAGCACACCGCCGAGAAAGCCACAGATTGCAGGCAGCGACGCGACGAGGCCCGCTTGCAGAATGGTCATGCCGCGCGCCTGCACGAGGTAGATCGGGAACCAGGTGAGGAAGAAGTAGGTGAGCACGTTGATGCAGAACTGCGCGAGATAGACGCCGAGCAACATCCGGTTGGTCAGCAATTGCCGCATGACAGACCAGCGTGCATGGCCACCACGTGAATCTGCCGCTGTCTGGTGCCCGTGAATCAGACCGCCTCCCTGCTCGATATGTTCGAGTTCGGACTTGTTGACGCCAGGATGATTGGCGGGGTTCTTCATCACCTTCAGCCAGGTCAGCGCCAGCAGGAATCCCGCGACACCCATCACGATATACACGTGATGCCAGCCAAATGCATGGGTGAGCCACGCCATCAATGGGGTGAAGATGACGGCCGCAAAATATTGCGCGGAGTTAAAAATCGCCGATGCCGTGCCACGTTCCTTCGTCGGAAACCAGCTGGCAACAACCTTCGCATTGGCAGGAAAGGCAGGTGCTTCGGCCGCGCCCATCACGAAGCGTAAGACGAACAGTGCCGTAACGGCCGCCGCGCCACTGCCGAGGACGCCGATCGTACTCTGCAGCAATGTGAAGAGCGACCACAGGAAGATACTCGCCGCATACACGCGACGCGCGCCGAAGCGATCGAGCAACCATCCGGCCGGCACTTGCGAGAGCACATAGGCCCAACTGAACGCCGAAAAGATGTAGCCCATCCGGATGGCGTCGAAGCCGAACTCGGCGCGCATCGCCGAGCCGGTGACTGACAGCGTCGCCCGGTCTGCGTAATTGAAGGTGGTGATCGCAAAGATCAGCAGCAGGATTACGTAGCGAACGCGCGTGGGTGCCGCGACGTCCGCCGGGTTCGCAGTACGGCTTATCGCCATGATGTCTCCTCTTGATTGCAGTGCGCGAGGCGCCCTGGCTGCCGGCTCATGCGGTAACCGTCGAGTGTTGCCCCGCGTGTCTCCTCCGCGAGCGCTTATTGCGCGCCGAGCTTGCGGATCAATGCGTCGAGCTGCGCGTGCTCTTCTTCAGTCAGGTCCGTAAGCGGCGCGCGCACGGGACCCGCATCGCGGCCAACGAGTTTGGCCCCCGCCTTCACGATGCTCACCGCGTAACCCGCACGACGGTTGCGGATGGCCAGATACGGCAGGAAGAATTCGTCGAGTAGCCGGTCAGTGGTGGCGTGATCGTTAGCGGCGATCGCGCGATAGAACTGCATGGCCGTTTTCGGAATGAAGTTGAAAACAGCCGACGAGTACACGGGCACGCCCAAGGCCTTGTAGGCTGCCGCGTAGACTTCCGCCGTCGGCAGGCCGCCGAGATAGGAGAAGCGGTCACCGAGGCGGCGTCGGATCGAAACCATGCTTTCGATGTCGCCCACGCCATCCTTGAAGCCGATCAGGTTCGGGCACTTGTCCGCGAGTTGCTCCAGCGTATCGGCGTTCAGCCTGGAATTGGCGCGGTTATAAATGATCACGCCCATGTCCGGAACCGACTTGCACACCTGTTCAGCGTGCTGGGCAATGCCTTCCTGAGACGCTTCAGTGAGGTAGTGCGGCATCAGCAGGATGCCGTTCGCACCTTTGCGCTGTGCCTCCTGCGCGAAGGCAATGGCGGTGCGGGTGGGTCCGCCAGCGCCGGCGAGAATCGGCACCTTGCCTTTGCAGACTTCCGTCGCCGTATGCACGACGTTCGAGTACTCGCTATGCGTGAGCGAGAAGAATTCGCCCGTGCCGCCCGCGACGAACAATGCCGATGCGCCGTAGGGCGCCAGCCATTCGAGGCGCTGCGCGTAGGTGTCGGCGCGGAACTCGCCGTTCGCGTCGAAGTCGGTGACGGGGAAGGAAAGCAGGCCTTCGGAAACAATCTGCTTGAGCTCTCGGGGTGTCGTCATGATCTTGTCTGTCAGAGTATGTTGTTAGACATGTTTGTCTGGATCGGCGGAGTGATCGTACAACTGTGAGCCGGTTGAATCAAACAAAATCAACGGTTTCAGGATATTTTGAGGGTTTACACGTAGCCACATATTTGACTTTTGTTGTACGATGACACCTAAAGTTGTTTGACGAAATATTGACGTCAAGCCGTTCGAGTTGAAGGCAATGAAACAGTCTCCGCTTTACATTCGCGTGCACCCCGATGACAACGTCGCGATCGTTGTCAATGACGGCGGTCTGGACAGTGGCGCCGTTTTTCCCGGCGGCCTGACTTTGTGCGAGCGTGTTCCGCAGGGACACAAGGTCGCGCTTCAGGATCTGGCTGAAGGCGACGCCGTCGTGCGCTACAACGTGGTCATCGGGTATGCGCTCAAGGCGATCCCGAAGGGCAGTTGGGTGAACGAGCACGTCATCCGGATGCCGACACCGCCCGCTCTGGACGATCTGCCCATTGCGACGATCAAGGCCCCCGACATGCAACCGCTAGAGGGCTACACGTTCGAGGGCTATCGCAATGCTGATGGTTCGGTCGGTACGCGCAACATCCTCGCGATCACGACGACGGTGCAATGCGTCGCGGATGTGGTCCAGCACGCGGTGACCCGCATCAAGGCCGAGTTGTTGCCGAACTACCCGAACGTGGACGATGTCGTGAGTCTCGGGCACACGTACGGATGTGGCGTCGCGATCGATGCACCCGACGCGATGGTGCCCATCCGCACAGTGCGCAACATCAGCCTGAATCCGAACTTCGGCGGTGAAGTCATGATGGTGAGCCTCGGTTGCGAGAAGCTGCAGCCCGAGCGCCTCATGCCGCCCGGCACGATTCCGATTTCGACCGTGACGGAAGAGGTCGCGGATATCGGTGATCTTTCGACAGAGTCGGGCAACGGCGACGTGGTCACCTTGCAGGACGAATCGCACATCGGCTTCCAGTCGATGATCGATTCGATCATGAAGATGGCCGAAGGGCACCTGAAGCGGCTCGACAATCGACGTCGGGAGACCTGTCCGGCATCCGATCTCGTGCTCGGCGTCCAGTGCGGCGGCAGCGACGCGTTTTCGGGACTCACAGCCAACCCTGCCGTTGGTTTCGCAACGGACCTGCTGGTTCGCGCGGGCGCTACCGTGATGTTCTCTGAAGTGACGGAAGTACGCGATGGCGTCGGGCAACTCACGGCTCGCGCGGCCAATGCCGATGTCGCGGCAGCCATCATCCGAGAAATGCAGTGGTACGACAGTTACCTCAAGCGCGGCGGCGCGGATCGCAGCGCGAACACGACGCCCGGCAACAAAAAAGGCGGCTTGTCGAATATCGTTGAAAAGGCCATGGGCTCGATCATCAAGTCGGGTAATTCGGCGATTTCCGGCGTGCTCTCGCCCGGCGAGAAAGCCACGCAAAAAGGCTTGATCTACGCGGCAACGCCTGCGAGCGATTTCATTTGCGGCACGCTGCAGGTCGCTGCCGGCATCAATCTGCACGTCTTCACCACGGGCCGCGGCACGCCGTATAGCCTCGCGGAAGTGCCGGTGATCAAGGTGGCCACGCGCTCGGACCTCGCACGCCGCTGGTTCGACCTGATGGACATTAACGCTGGCACGATCGCAACCGGCGATACAACGATCGAAGACGTGGGCTGGGAACTGTTCCACCTGATGCTCGAGGTTGCAAGCGGACGGAAAAAGACCTGCGCCGAAGCGCTCAAACTGCACAACGCACTGGTTCTTTTCAATCCCGCGCCGGTTACCTGATCGCAGACGCGACGCTAACGAGATGGATGCGCCGGCAACGTATCGGCGGTCCGCTCGAAGCACTACACGGATGGCCCCAAAAACTAAGCGTGTGCGTCATTGCGATCGATCGATAAACAGGAGGGCGCATGACGTCCCGTTATCGTAGTTGCCGTATTGCTCTTTTTCGCTGGCATGCTGAACTGTGCTGGCGAGCGCGCTAGCGGCGCTTGGCGCACTCGTGCTCTGGATCTCCGTGCGCGAGCGCAGCGTGTCACGGCTGAAAGACGCTACCGTCTGAATGTTTCGCAAGGGTCGTCGACCTCAAGCCTTCGTGATGAACACCGTTAATACGGATTTACCGATAACCACGATTCAAGGCGATATGCGTCACATTAAGGAGAATTCCACGAATCGTTGCCAGCGCCTGCTGCCCGTCCACGGTTGGGGTTGCCCGATTTATCGCCCAAAAATCAGGTGGCCGCACGCCGATCTGCCGGCACACTGATGACAGAAATGGCTTGCCGCCAGTGCGGCGCCATCGCCCCACGTCTTGCCCACTTTGGCATCTACCATAACCTGGTGTAAGCCAAACTACCCAAAACCTCAATCAGCACGCCAGATCGGCCCCTGAGAGACGCTTTCGGGAGGGTTATTCAAGGTGGATTTCTAGCGTTTCCGCAATCCTCGCGACGATACCTAGCCGACGCCACTGCAAATACTTTATGTAACACGTTTGAGCAGGAGGCATCCCTGCAGGAAGGTGATGCCAGCGTTCGTTCTGGGTAAGAACCCACAAAATCGCGTTCAGGACATCACGGGGATTCCGGGGGTATCGACCATATCGGCGAGCGTTATTTATCGGAAACAAATGAACCAAACGGTTCCAGTCTTCATCCGATAGCGGTTCAAAAGCGATGTCGGTTCTCGTTGATCTTAACCGGATTCGCCAGCGGGGCAGAGTCACGCAAAGGAGATGGGTTTTCCTTCGTCTGCGCATGCCCCGCGTCCAGCTGCAATGTTTCAGAACGGTCGCTCACGGCAACTATTGGCAAAGACATCGCCAGAAAAAATTCCCCAAGAATTGCTTTCGTAATCGGGACCAGATTGAGCTGCATCGCGGTTGTGCTTACTCTGGTAGAAAATGCTCAGGGCATTGCGCCGACTTGTGTGATCACCTTGTTGCGCAGCACTCCTATACCTTCGATCTCGACCTCTATGGTATCGCCAGGCTTGATCGGTCCGACTCCCGCCGGCGTACCCGTCATGATGTGATCGCCCGGAAGCAGCGTCATATACTTGCTAAGGTAGGCAATCAGCGCGGGCACGCCATACACGAGGTCGGCCGTGTTCCCGTTCTGGCGCACTTCGCCGTTGACGCGCGTGATCAGATGCAGGTTCGACGGATCAAGTTCCGTCTCGACCACGGGTCCAATGGGCGCGAACGTGTCGTAGCCTTTGCCGACGAGGAGGCAGCCGAACTCGCTCTCACGGCGCTGCAATATCCGGTCGCTTACGTCGTTCCCGCACGTGTAGCCGAATACATAATCGAGCGCATCGCTTTCGGAAACATTGCGTGCTTCCTTGCCGATGATCACCGTGAGTTCCCCTTCGAAATGAATGTTCTCTCCGTCGGACGGATACACGATGCTTTCTTCGTGGCCTATCACCGTGGTGCTGGGTTTCATGAACAGCACGGGGAGCGTTGGCGTTTTCTTGCCAACCTCTTGTGAGTGCGCGCGGTAGTTGTATCCAAGACCGAAGACTCGAGGCCGGTAAAACGGACTCAACACGCGAACTGAGTCAAGGCTGTCGATGTAGCCAGCAACCTGAAGTCCTTCAAGTGGCGATCTCTTGAGCCTTTCGATATCGCCACCACTCCGGAGGATGCCGTAGTGCCAATTTTCGTCAATCGAATATCGGATGATCTTCATGGAATCTACGAGATGAAAAGCGATGATTTGCTAACGTTAGCACTGCGCAACTGATGCGTCAATCACAATACTCACCGCGCGCCTGAGTTTGACGAGCCGCCCGAGTTGCTGCCGTAGTCTGTCTGTAGCCCGCGACGCCTCGCGTTCTCATCCTGTTGCGCTGCGAGCCTCGCTTCGGCCGCCTTGAGCGTGCCCGGATAGTCCAGGTCACTCCCTTCGATGGAATAGCCCGCTTTCTCCAGTTGTGCCAGTTCCGATTCCACCTGTGCACGTGTTACGGGCGTAGTCTGTTGTGCATTCGAGACGACGGGAAGCGTTATGGCGGCGACGATAAACACGGTTTTGACAAGCATCTTCATGGAGAGACCCTCGACTTGACATTGATTAGTTCAACTGGATTGATTGTTGCACTGCAACCATCGAGTCGATTATATGTCGCCGAGATGCTCTAGGGAATACGCTAATTGACAAATAAATCGTGAATTAAAATATGATTTGACATGCTAATCAAATAGAGCGAGAGCAACTGCGATTGGCGATCAACGCGTCGTTGGGCGTGGCTCATCACGGCCAGCGAAAGAGCTGGCCGTGAGGCAATCCTGCATGGACCGGAAAGCATCTGCGATGCAGTTGCCTTCCCGGTCGCACAGCAATGCTAGTCAGGGAAGCACGACATAGTTGCTAAATCCTCCGTCGCGGTCCTTCAACCCGGAGATGGCTTCGTTGACACGTTCAAGCGGGAACTTGCGATGTTCGAGATACGACAGGTCGATGGCCCCGGTACTTACCATGTCGGCCATTTCCTGCCCCTGCGCAGTCGTGAACCAGTTTGAACCGATGATCTGCACCTGTTCATCCATGAGCCACTTCACGTCGATCGGCAGGTCTTCAGCCACGCCTCCCACGTTGACTACCTTGCCACCGCGTCGAACGCCCTTCATTGAATCCAGCATCGTCGCGGCAGGTGCCTTTGCACCGAGAGCGCTGATCACAAAGTCGGCGCCTTCACCGCCCGTCAGCGACTTCGCCCACTCGCCCGTCGAGCCCTCGCCGAGTTGCATCACTTCGATGCGGTCTGGTGCAAGCGCCTTGACGCGTTTGAGCAGCGCCTCGTCGCGCCCCGTGCCGAGAATGCGCGACAGGCCCATGGCGAGCCCGAGCACCGTTGCAGCCACGCCGAGCGTCCCAGTGATTCCGTCAATCAGGGCAACCTGGCCCGGACCGGCAGCGGCGTTTTTCAGTGCGCCGTAAGACGTGCCCATGTACCCGAATCGGCCGGCCTGTTCAAAGGTCATGTTATCGGGGAGATTGACGATAGCGTACTCGGGGGCTGTCATGTACTCACTGAAGCCGCCATACGGGTAAAGATCAAAGATGCGTTGGCCGTCGCGACTCGTACTGAAGTAACCGTTCAGCGTGTAGTAGCGGCATTCACTGCGTCGGCCGGCGCGACATGCCTTGCACGACCCGCACGAACGCAATGGGCTCACATAGACGCGGTCACCCGGCTTGACGTTGAGGACTGCTTCGCCGACTTCTTCTACGACCCCTGCGGGATCAAGGCCGAAGATGGCGGGAAATTTCGGCAGCGGCTGATGCGGAAACCAGGTCGGCCAGTTGTTGATCACGTTCGCCATATTCGGCACGATGCCGCACGCCTTGACCCGTACAAGAACATCAGTCGGTCTCGGCTTCGGCACCGGGATCGTATCGAGCGTCATCGGGGTGTGGAGAGCATGCAGCCGTGCTGCAACCATCGTTCGTTCCATACATTCCTCTTTCTGGGTGATAACTTCCGCGTTACCCGCCATGTACCGACGGAAGTACTACGCATTGCATTTGCCAGCGGCCAGGTGGTATCCGCCCAGCCTGTTTGTCGAAGTCAATCCGGATCGCTGTCCCCGATCTGGACTGATGATCCATCAGCGATAGCTCTCCTCGAGTTCGATCCCGAGCGCGCCCATGATGCGCACGCCGGAGTTGTACCAGGCAATGTTCAGTGCCAGCTCGACCCGTTGCTGATCGTTCAGGAACGGCACGACCCTGTTCCAGGTTTTGTCGCTCACCGCGACCTTGAGCGTCGACTCCCTGGCGACCGCCATGACTGCACGTTCCTCTTCGTTGAAGAGGGCCGACGTTTCGAAGTCCGGGATGGCCTTCAGTTGCTCGGGGCTGATGCCGGCCTTCAGGCCGTGCGACTGATGATGGGCAATTTCGTATTCGGAGCCGGTGCAATGTCCCACCGTCAGGATCGCGAGTTCACGCAACTTCGGGCTGATCGACGACGCCCGGATCGCGTTCGCATACGACAGGAACTGGTCGAGAATGTCCGGCGCATGCGCGAGCGCCCGGAAGATGTTCGCAGTGGGTACCTTGCGTTCGCGTTCGAGCCGGTCGAAAAGGGCGTCGTTGACGCCTTCGACGTCGGAGCGCTGAAGATATTTGACGCGTGCCATATTCTTTATTCCTTCCGTTATCAGCTCTCTGCAAGCCGGTTTTGAATGTAGGTCTCGAGCGTAGTGGGGCGCGGTTTGTTGGCTGTCTCGAGCAGTTCTGAGCCTTCGAACCGCGAGGCCTCGAAGTACCAGCGGTGTTCTGCCGGCAGACCCCAGCGCACGCTCGTACTGAGCGAAGCGGCATCCCAGCGGACTGGTTCAATCTCGATGTCGATGGTCTGGTAATGGCCGTCACACAGTTCGATGCGATGGCCATCCGGGTCGCGCAGATAAACAAACAACATGCCGCCGGGGCCGTGGCGGCCCGGCCCGCGTTCTACTTCGTGCGAATAGCCATAAATGCCTGCGAGGTCACACGCGGTGAAGATGTTGTGCGATTCGGGCACGATGTACGCGAAGTGATGCATGCATGGTCCGTCGTTTTCGACGATAGCCAGATCGAGGCATGTCCCTTTGCGATACATGAACGCGCCGAGCAGCCGGTCTCCGTGTGCGAGATATTCGGAGTTGCGAAAGCCGAGTCTGCTGTAAAACACACAGGACTGGTAGGTGTCCGGCGAGAAGATCTGGAAGTGATCGATCCGCTGTGCGTGCGCGCCCTTGAACAGGTTGCGTTCGAGATAGAGGCGAGGGCTCGTCTCCATTTGCGCGCACAATTCTATCTTCGTGCCGAATGGGTCGGACACGTGCAGCGTTCTTCCCTGATGCGCGACTTCGACCCATTCGGCGGGAAGGCCTTCTTCCGTGAAGAACTGGTGGGCGAGGTCGAGGTCTTCTTCGAGGAAAACGCGAAAACCAATGCGCTTGCAGACGGGGGCGCCCTTGTCGGCCTGCACCAGAACCAGGCTGTGGTGGCACGCTTCGGACAGGCCACGCAGATAGCACGTGTCGGCTGTTTCTTCCGTCACGACCAGGCCGACGATGTCGACATAGAACGCCCGGCTTTTCGCCAGGTCGGAAACGTTCAGTACGATGTGGCTGGCGCGCGTGATATTGAAGGGCGGCCGATGGTTGACGGCGGGCAGCATGATTACCTCTCGATTGTTGATGGCGAGCTAGCCGGCATGACGATGCGGATGTTGCGAGACGTACCGCGTCGACAGGCAGATGTAGTCAGGTCTTGCTCGGGGAAACGCATTCGATATCCTTTTTGCGACGACACGATCACGATTTAGAGTGGGCGGTCAGTGAAAGGCAGGGCGGACCATCCGCAGAAGCGAGCTTGCGGTCCCAGCGCTTCCTCGATTCGCAATACTTCGTTCCATTTGGCCATCCGTTCGGAGCGCGAAAACGAACCGACCTTGAGCTGTCCCGCGTCCCAGCCGACGGACAGATGAGCGATGGTGACGTCTTCGGTTTCGCCGGAACGTGCAGATACGATCGTGCCGAATCCTGCCGTCTTGCCGGCCTGCAGGGCCTCATGGGCTTCCGTTACCGTGCCTGCCTGATTGGGCTTGATGAGCACGGCATTCAACGTACCTTGCGATGCCGCGGCTTTGACCCGGTCCGCATTGGTTACAAGAAAGTCGTCGCCGATGATCTGGCAACGCGAACCATATGATTGCGAGAAGTGCCGGAAGCCTTCCAGGTCGTCTTCCGCAAGCGGATCTTCAATCGACAGGATCGGGTAAGTGTCCAGCCAGCGCCCCAGCATGTCGATCATCTGATCCGTGCCGAGCGTCCGGCCATCGAGCGCGAGCGTGTAGTGTCCATCACGTCCGAATTCAGACGCGGCGATATCGAGCGAGATGCCGACCTGCTTGCCGGGTTGCAGTCCCGTATCGGCGATGGCCCGCATCAGCGTGTCAAGGGCGTCTTCATTGCAATCGAACGCGGGCCAGTAGCCGCCTTCGTCCGCCACGCCCTGAAGCTTGCCCGCATCCTTCATCAATGAACCGGCTGCCCGGTATACCTCCGCCGTCCACTCCAGCGCTTCGGTGAAGCTGCCAGCAGCGGGACACATGATCATGAAGTCCTGCACATCGACACGGCGCGCCGCGTGCGCGCCGCCCCCGAAGATCTGAATCTCCGGCAGCGGCAGACGCACGGGGCGGTTGCCGGCGAGATAGCGCCATAACGGCTGCCTGCTGGCTGCAGCGGCAGCATGCAGGACAGCCATCGAGGTCGCGACGATCGCATTGCCCCCAAGACGGCTGCGGTTGGGCGTCCCGTCCAGGGCAACCAGACTGGCGTCGATGGCAGCCTGATCGCGTGCATCGCGTCCTTCGAGCGCTCTCGCGATCTCGCCGTTGACATTCGACAGCGCGTTAGTCACGTCGAGACCGCCGAACGCGGTGCCGCCGTCGCGCAGATCCAGTGCCTCTCCGCTGCCGGTCGAAGCGCCAGCCGGCGCGATGGCGCGACCGCTCATGCCGCTGTGCAACGTGACCTCGACTTCTACCGTCGGCCGGCCGCGCGAGTCCCAGACGCGTCGGCCGTGTACTTGGGCGATCGTTGAATCAGTCATATGGATTGTCTACCTCGTCTATTCAGGTGATAGCTGTCAGTGCAGCGCGGGATGGTGGAATGGTCGAGCCCGAGGATTGCGGCCCGGTAACCCATGCGTATGGTGTTCATTCGCTCCTGCGCGCTCCGATCAGCACGAAGGCCAGTGTTGTGGGGCGGTCGCTCCTGTTTCGCCACGCATGGCGGGTTCCGTTCTGCACCACTACGTCATGTTTGCGAAGCAGTTCCGCACGCCCCTCGTCGAGTTCAAGCCAGATTTCACCTTCGAGCACGATGCCGTAGTCGATGGTTGGCGTGGCATGCATACCGTCCGCTTCGAAGAGTTCAGCGAGTCCCGGACTGATCGCGAAGTTTTCGGCGACTGCGGCGTGGCCATCGAAGCCGGGTGCAAAAAACACGCTGTCGGGCGGGAATGTCACCACGAGAAAGCGCGTGCCCGAAACCGTGGGGACGAAGCTCGAGACACTCGAGGTCGGGTCCGTGCCATCAAAAGGAATGGCCTGCGCCGGTTCCGTCGACCAGACCAGACGGGACACCATGCCGGGGATATGCCGGTACGCGTCGGAGCGCGGAGGTGGCGAATCGAGGGCGACTGTCGAGGCACCGCTCGTGTCGTGACCGGTGACGACGCGGCGAAGCGCTACCGGCACCTCGCCTGGGATTGAAGTATCAGATGCCATTCTCAGTGTCTCCCCACAAAGTCGAACCGGAGTCGCGCGGCATTTGCAGGCTTCACTATGCTCCTGCTTTGCTAACGTTCGCATAGATTGTGGCAAACGGCGATCTCCCTTGTCAATAGCGGATTTACGGAAGTTTTACGACGAATCGATCCGTACCGTGCCTAAATGATCAGCTCGCGACCGCTCTAAAAAGGCAAACGTTAGCAAGCCGGGAGGTACGGCAGGGCGTTGGGGTGTTCTGTATCACGCCGATCGGGCGCGCCCCGCGATTTGCGGGTTGCGCCACCGTCCCTTCACCGCATCAACCGCATGCCCGGCAGAGGTCGAAAGCCGGAATGACCCAACAAGCTCTGCGAGCTTGAGTGCCTGAGCGCGCATCAGGCGCGACTCGTTTTCGGCATGCTCTGCGAGACGCGCGTTCTGAATGGTCATCGCTTCCATTTGCTTCACTGCATCATTGACCTGACCTATTCCTAGGCTCTGTTCCTGGCTTGCCATCGAGATATCGCCCATGAACGCGATGACGCGTTCGACCGATGTGACGATATCCGTGATCGTGCCGCTCGCATCGTCGACGAGCTTGCCACCCGTTTCGACGCTGGCCACAGAATCGCCGATGAGCGTGGCGATTTCCTTGGCGGCGTTCGCGGAACGACGCGCGAGATTGCGCACCTCGCTGGCGACGACTGCAAATCCGCGCCCCTGTTCCCCCGCGCGCGCGGCTTCCACTGCCGCGTTCAGCGCCAGAATATTGGTCTGGAACGCGATGCTATCGATCACACCGATGATGTCCACGATCTTGCAGGAACTGTCCTTGATCGATCGCATTGTGCCGATGACCTCGCTGACGGCCCGCCTGCCGTCGCCGGCAATCTCGGACGTAGCCGTCGATAGCGCGTTCGCCTGCCGCGCGTTCTCCGCGTTGGCCGTTACCGTATCGATCAGTTCGCGCATGGATGCGGCAATCTGCTCGAGCGAAGCGGCTTGTGCCTCGGTGCGCGCAAACAGATCTGCGTTGCCCGTGGCGATCGTCGTGGCACCGTCGTTGACGAGGTCCGTGGTTTCCTGGATCTGCGACACGAGAAGCTTGAGGTTGATCTGAAGAATGCGTAACGCGTGTAGTACCTGAGCGATTTCGCCGTCGCGATGGGTTTCGATCGCATTGGACAGGTTGCCTTCGCCCATGTCGTTGATATAACGATTCAGTTGCGCCAGCGGATTCGTGATTCCGCGCTGCAGCAGGGCAGGTGAAATCAGGCAGAGGGCCATGCCGATCGCACACGATGCGAACTGCCAGACGCGAGGCGGGCCGCTGTCGAAAGCGAATGCTGCGAGGTTCGCTGCGAAGATCGAGGTGGCAAGCGCTGACAGTGCGTTCATCCGCGCGGCGAACGAGAGGTGTGTGATAGTCCGAAATACCCGAAAGACCGGGCGTTTCACGATCCGCCCTTCATTCAGCTCAAGGTCTTTGCGCCCGCCATGCATCGCCGCATATGCCTGCTCGGCTTCGCGGATCGTGTCGGGTGTTGCCTTGCATCGTATCGTGATGAACCCGACAATCTCGCGCTCCCTGAAAATCGGGGCTGCCGTCATGTGAACCCAGAAGTAGTCGCCGTTCTTCCGGCGGCCTTTGGTTACGCCAGTCCAGGTCTTGTTTCCTTTGACTGTCCGAAGGAAGTCCTCGAATACCTGACTGGGTGTTTCCCCATCGGCCAGGATGCTTTGCGGCGCGCCAAGCACTTCGTCCTCGGTGTATCCGCTGACCTCGACAAAATCCCGATTGACGTAGGTAATCTTGCCCTCGAGATCGCCTTTTGAAATCATTGCAACGGATTCATCGAGCACGTATTCAACGTCGGTGGCGCTCCGCTCTGGCCGCATCGTTGCCTGTCTCCTGTTCTTTATTGTTTGCCGCCGTCCTCGATGACGCTTTCGAGTGTATCGGTGTCAGCGTGTACGAGGGTGTTCCTGCTACGGTTCAAGCCGGTCGAGACTGAATCTGTTCCTCGAATGCCTCTGCCACCTGATACAGATAGCCGGCCGGCTGCAGCAGCAACCGGGTGGCCACCGCTCGAACGTGATTGCGTTGCGCCTCGTCGGTCAGATATTCCACCGGCGACTTGCCGTCGACACGCGCGAGCAGCAACGCAGGCAACAATTCAGCGGTTCGTGCTTCGAGCGTTGCGCGCAGTTCCCAGTCTGCTTCGTCGAAATAGGCTTCCGTCAGCGCCTTGAACGAAGCGATCAGCGCTTCCCGCTGACCAGGACGAACCAGACATTTGAGCAGCAGATGGTTCAGGCAGAATGCGAGGTCGAAGGCCGGGTCGCCAAACCACGCGCATTCGGCATCGAGCAATACCGGTCCTTTGGGACCGACAAGAATGTTCTTGGGACTCACGTCGCCGTGTACGAGCGCAGTTCTTATGCTCGCTGTTCGCTGCGCCAGATACTGGAGCCTCGATTCGAGTGCTGGGTGACGTTTCGATGCGGCGATCAGATACGGATCGAGACGCAGTGCCTGAAAGTTATCGAGCGTGTCGAACCTCTCCCGCAGTTCGCCATTGTCGGCACTGACCGCGTGCAGGCGGCCTACGAGCCGTCCGACAGCGCGGGCTGTCTGGGGCTCGACCTGGCCATCCATCAATTGCTGCTTCCAGACGGGATGCGCGTCCGGCGCAAGAAACGACATCGCGAACACGCCGAGCTTCGCGTCGTGTGCGAGAGGGGTCGGCACGTTGTCGGGACAGTGCTGTGCAGCAAACTCCATCCAGGCCCATTCATCGGCGTTGCGTGACACGGGTGCTTCCCAGCATGCCGATACCTTGAGTGTGGACAGGGCGCGCTTGACGCATAGTGAGCGCGTCGCGAGATCGACACGCCATATGTCGGACGACACGCCACCAGTGAGAGGGTGCCAGCTGGCTGCCTCATCCTTGCGCGCGAGACCGTGCTCGACGAGAAACGCATTGAGCTGCGGGTCAGGGCTATTCGATTGCATCATCATGAGTTGTTGGGAGTAGGGCGGTTGAAAGCGGTTACGCTGGCGACAGATTGCATGGGTTGTGTGGTGCTTCGCCGCGTAGTACCCGCACCACCTCCTCAGCCGCTCGTCTACGAAGCTCCAGCAACGATGCGTCAGACGAAAACGCGACATGGGGCGTCAACATGGCGCCGCGCTCGCGCAGCAATTCGCCCGGTACGACTGGCTCGGATTCGAGTACGTCCAGCGCTGCCGCTGACAGTTGACCGTTCTGTAGCGCTTGGATAACGGCGTCGGTATCAACGATGCCGCCACGGCTCACATTGATCAACAGGCTGCCGCGCCGCATGCGCGCAATTCGCTCGCGGTTGATCAGATGCCGGGTGCCGTTGGTGAGTGGAGCGTGCACGATCACGATGTCGCTATTCGTCAGGAGTTCATCGAGTTCAACGGCTTGCACGCCCGCTACGTCATCGCGCAGAAATGGATCATGAGCGAGCAGTTGGCAGCCGAAGGCGCCAAGCTTGCGGGCCGTTGCGCGGGCAATGCGACCGAAACCGACGAGTCCGCAAGTGAGTGCGCCTAACCGACGCAGTCTGGCATCGGCGGGAGACCAGTGCCCAGCGCGGACCTCCCGATCGAAAAGGACCAGTCCGCGTGTCCATGCGAGCGCAAATCCGACGGCGTGATCGGAGACTTCTTCGACACAGTAGTCCGGCACGTTCGTGACGAGAATGCCGCGCGCGGTGGCAGCGTCCACAGCGATGTTGTCCAGCCCCACGCCAAGCCTTGCAACGATCTGCAGCCGCGCAGAGGCCTCGACGGCGTTGGCCGACACGGGTGCCCAGCAGGTGAGGATTGCAGACGGGCGGTGTTCTCGCACCATCGCTTCGATTTCAGACGCGGGCAGCGGAGCGGCCGGTCCGCTTACCAGCTGCATGCCGGCGGATTCGACGATATCTCGCTCGACGCTGTCGTCGGGCCACGCATAGTCGGTCAGGAAAACGGTATCGCTCATGGGAATTGAACCTGATGTTGGTTGGACATGCGACTGACTGCAGCCGTTCGCGTCGGCAAAAAACAGGGGCGCCCACGAACAAACCGCTCGAAGTTTGCAATAACGTTAGCACGACATGTTAAAGATTCCAAGCAGGCAATTGTGCGGGAGAGCGGCCTTGCATATGAAGAATTTGCGTGTAAACCCTTTGAAAAGGCGCTCGAAAACCCGATTGACACATAAAAAAACCGCAACTAGACTCCGCTCATCAGTGCTAACGTTAGCGCTGAAGTTGGAAAAATTTGCACATGACGTGAATTGCCTGCTGGGGAGCTCCAGCCAATCAACAGCGAACGATTAGTACGACAACGACGAAAGGAAACAGCGACGTGCCAAAAAATTCCATGTTTGAAATCATGTGACGTGGCTGTGCGGCGCTCGATGCCGCTCCTTGAAGGTGTAGCACCCCGGAAAACAACCTAAATATCACGACTGGCAGGAGACAAACGAATGAAGAGGCTTCTTGTACCCGCAATTTGCGGCTGCATAGGTGTAGCAGCACATGCACAGAGTTCCGTCACGCTCTATGGGCTGATCGACAATGGCGTGTCGTACGTCAGCAATCAGCGCACGGCAAGCGGCGCGGGTCACAGCAATGTCTTTGCTTCGTCGGGAAACATCGTTGGCAACCGGTGGGGGGTGACGGGTAGCGAGGATCTGGGCGGTGGCCTGCAAGCGATCTTCAAACTCGAAAACGGCTTTACGGGAACCAACGGAGGTCTTCAGCAGGGGGGGCGCCTGTTCGGCAGGCAAGCGTGGGTTGGCATGTCGAGTACCTACGGCGCGGTCACGCTTGGCCGTCAATATGACTCGGGGGTGGACTATCTTGCTCCGAGAAGTCTCGCGCAGAGCTTCGTTGGCGGTCTCGAATTCATGCATCCGATGGACAACGATAACTTCGGCGACTTCTTCAGACTCGACAATGCCGTCAAATACGCGAGCCCCGATATCAACGGGTTGAAGTTCGGCGGGTTGTACGCGTTCTCGAACAAGGCGGGCGATTTTGCGGACAATCGCGCGTTCAGTGCGGGGGCGACCTACAACCACGGCCCTTTCACCCTGAGCGCAGCGTATATGCGCATCGACAACCCGGGAGATGGTGCAACCGGAGCACTCGACGGTTCATCGACTTCGGGCGATGCGACGTTTCACGCGGCACGCCAGCAGGTGTGGGGTGTCGGCGCCGCGTATGTGATCGGTCCGGCGACGTTGGGGCTGGTGTGGAGTCACTCGCGCTTTGACGATACGACAGCCGTGTATCGCGGCAGCACGCTTGCGCCGGCGCCCACCGGATCGCCCACCGACCTGAGCTTCGACAACTACGAAGCGAACATTCGCTATCTGCTTACCCCGGCGTGGGTGGTGGCGGCATCGTACACATTTACGGATGGATCGTATTCGAATGCGTCCATGCACGCGAAGCCGCGCTGGAACCAGTTCAACCTGATGACATCCTACTCACTGTCCAAACGTACCGATGTCTATCTGATGGCTGAATATCAGCATGTGACAGGGGCGGCGGGAACGATTTTCAGTGGCGCGTTCATTGGTGGCAGCGGCGGCCCTTCGTCGACCAGCAAACAGTTCCTCACAAGCGCGGGGTTGCGCGTGAAGTTCTGAGTGCTGCGCTGCGGGCGGGTGGCTTCCTCGAATGGGCTACCCGTCGCGGACACCCCCCCAGCAGAACCACCTGACGCAAGCACGGTCACTCAAGCCCCATTGGTTTCCGGTACTGCTCTGCCTGAGTGGTGATCCAGTCGCGAAACACCTTCAACGCCGCGTTGTCGGCCTTGCGCTCGGGATAGATGAGGTAGTAGGCCTGATTGCTCAGATGCTCGTGGGCCGCCGCCTGGATCAACACGCCGCGCTGCAGTTCGTCTTCGATAAGCAGGCGAGGGATGAGGGCGATCCCAATACCGTGAATCGCTGCTTCGGCGAGCATCGAAAACAGTTCGAACCTCGGACCCGACATATCTCCTTCGACCTGCATGTTGTGCGAAGCAAACCAGTCACGCCACGCATATGGACGCGTGCTCTGTTGCAGGAGCGGGTAACGCCGCCAGTCCGCCGTTGCGAGCCTGGTGCGTGGTGCAAGCAGTTTTGGGCTGCATACGGCGATCAGCCTTTCGCGCATCAGGAAGGTGCCTTCCGTTCCTGGCCATATCGCTGCTCCAGCGTGAATCGCCGCGTCGAAATCTGTGTCGTCGAACAGGAACGGGCGCGTGCGAACCGTGAGATTGACGGTAACGTCCGGATACTCGCCGATGAAGTCGGGTATTCGGGGTAACAGCCACTTTGTCGCGAACGTCGGGACGACAGCCAGTTCGAGCGAACCGCCATGGCCGCCCTTGGCCATGAGCTCCAGTGTGTCCCTCTCCACGTCATCCAGGCGCGACGCAACCTTGCGGCTATAGACAACTCCGGCCTCGGTGAGGCTGACTCCGCGCCGGTCGCGTCGAAACAGTTTCACACCCAGGAATTCCTCCAGCGAGCCGATCTGACGGCATATCGCGCTTTGTGTCACGGCCAGTTCGTCTGCCGCCTTGGTGAAACTCTGATGGCGAGCGGCCGTCTCGAATGCAGATAGCGCTGCCGTCGAAGGAATTTTTCTGCGCATGCTTGTGACTCGCATTGTCGTGGATTGACGTGTGCGATTTTCGCACAGGTCAGTGCGAACAAATCGTTTGAGACCCTGGAAAAGTGGCTGTAAATTCACTTCATGCCAATTTTATTTTGAGTATGAAATGAGCGTACAGCACAAATCGCCGTCGTTTAAGTGGGACGATCCACTGCTGCTGGATCAGCAGCTGACGGAGGAGGAGCGCCTTGTGCGCGAATCGGCCCATGCGTATTGTCAGGAACGGCTCGCACCGCGTGTGCTCGATGCCTTTCGTCGTGAACATACGGACGCCGACATCTTCCGCGAGATGGGCGAGCTTGGACTGCTGGGCGCGACGATTCCCGAAACCTACGGTGGCGCTGGTCTCAACTATGTTTGCTATGGGCTCGTCGCGCGCGAAGTGGAGCGGGTCGATTCCGGCTACCGCTCGATGATGAGCGTGCAGTCGTCGCTCGTCATGGTGCCCATCAACGAGTTCGGCAGTGAAGCCACCCGGCAGAAGTATCTACCCAGGCTGGCGAGAGGCGAATGGATCGGATGCTTCGGCTTGACCGAGCCGAATCACGGTTCCGATCCAGGCAGCATGATCACACGTGCAAAGAAGGTCGACGGTGGCTATCTGCTGACGGGCAGCAAGATGTGGATCACGAACAGTCCCATCGCCGATGTGTTCGTCGTCTGGGCCAAGGACGACGAAGGCGCGATCCGGGGATTTGTGCTCGAGAAGGGATGGAAGGGACTTTCGGCACCTGCGATCCACGGCAAGGTCGGCTTGCGTGCGTCGATTACCGGTGAGATTGTGATGGATGATGTGTTCTGCCCGGAAGAGAATGCGTTCCCGGACATCCGTGGTTTGAAGGGCCCGTTCACCTGCCTGAACAGTGCACGCTATGGGATCGCCTGGGGCGCGTTGGGCGCGGCTGAAGACTGCTGGCATCGCGCGCGCCAGTACGTTCTCGATCGCAAGCAGTTCGGCAAGCCGCTCGCGGCGAACCAGTTGATCCAGAAGAAGCTGGCCGACATGCAGACGGAAATCACGCTTGGTCTACAGGGGTGTTTGCGCCTTGGTCGCATGAAGGATGAGGGCACGGCCGCCGTCGAGATCACGTCGATCATGAAACGCAACTCATGTGGCAAAGCGCTCGATATCGCCCGTGTTGCGCGCGACATGCTGGGCGGCAACGGGATCAGTGACGAATTTGGTGTTGCACGGCATCTGGTGAACCTGGAGGTGGTCAATACATACGAGGGTACGCACGACGTCCACGCGCTCATTCTCGGCCGCGCCATCACCGGCATTGCAGCGTTCTGATCCGCCATGAACGGGATACCGAATCAAGGGGCGCTCGACGGGCTGCGCGTACTCGATCTTTCTCGCGTGCTGGCCGGCCCATGGGCGAGCCAGTTGCTGGCCGATCTCGGCGCTGACGTGGTCAAGGTCGAACGACCGGGCACGGGCGACGATACGCGTGCCTGGGGGCCGCCCTGGCTGAGCGATGAAGACGGCGAGCCGACTGGCGAGTCCGCTTACTATCTCTGCGCCAATCGCAACAAGCGGTCGGTGACGATCGACCTGAGTGAACCGGATGGACAACGGCTCGTGAAGGAACTCGCCAGCAAGGCAGACGTGGTGATCGAGAACTTCAAGGTCGGCGGACTCAGCCAATATGGTCTGGATTACGCGAGCCTCAAGGAACTGAATCCGCGCCTTGTCTACTGCTCGATAACAGGATTTGGCCAGACGGGACCCTATGCCGCACGTGCCGGTTACGACTTTCTGATCCAGGGCATGGGCGGGCTGATGAGCCTCACAGGCCGTGCGGATGGCACGGAAGGGGAAGGCCCGTTGAAGGTGGGCGTCGCGCTGACGGACATCACGACGGGACTGTATGCAACGGTGGCAATCCTTGCTGCGCTTGCGCGTCGCGAACGGTCCGGCATAGGGCAGCACATCGATCTCGCTTTGCTCGACGTGCAGATTGCCTGCCTTGCCAACCAGGCGACGAATTACATCGTGGGCGGCGTGGTGCCTCGCCGCATCGGCAACGCGCACCCGAACATCGTGCCGTACCAGGATTTTCCGACGGCCGATGGTCACATGATCATCGCGGTCGGCAACGACAGTCAGTTCACCAGTCTCTGCACGGCGCTCGGCAAACCGGAATGGGGCAAGGACGAACGCTTCGCCAGCAATCCGCGGCGCGTGAAGAACAGGAACGAGCTGATTGCGATGATTTGCGGCATCACGGTATCCCGTGCGACTGGGGATTGGATAGCCGCGATGGAAGCCGCGGGCGTGCCGTGTGGTCCGATCAACAATCTCGACCAGGTGTTCGAAGATCCGCAGGTGCAGTCGCGCAACGTGCGCATCGAGATGTCGCACCCGTTGGCGAAACACGTGGCGTTGGTTGCAAATCCGATCCGTATGTCGGAGTCGCCGGTGCAATACCGGCAGTCCCCGCCGACGTTGGGGCAGCACACGGGTGAGGTCCTTCAAGACTGGCTCGATATGGCCGCAGCCGATATCGATGAGCTGCGCCGCACGAAGCTTCTGTAGATACCAGCGCATCGGAGAACTAACCGATGCCGAACGCGCTGTGAGCGGGAGCGGCGCAGTCAGACTGGAACCTTGAGAAATGAATCCCCCCGAACTTGGCGGCTCGCGCGAGTCGATGGAATACGACGTGGTGATCGTCGGCGGCGGCCCGGCGGGGCTTGCTGCTGCGATCAGGCTCAAGCAGCGCGCCGTGGAGAAAGGCGTTGAGATCGGCGTTTGCGTGCTTGAAAAAGGTTCGGAGATCGGCGCGCATATTTTGTCGGGCGCGGTGATGGATCCGCGTGCGCTTTGTGAGCTGATTCCTGATTTGAAAGACAAGGGCGCGCCTTTGAACGTTGAAGTGACTGAGGACCGCTTTTTGTTCCTCTCGCAAACGGGCGCGAAATCGGTGCCGAACTGGGCGCTACCGGACAATTTCAAGAATCACGGCAACTATGTGATCAGTCTCGCGAACGTCACGCGCTGGCTGGGCCAGCAGGCCGAAGCGCTGGGCGTGGAGATTTTTCCGGGCTTTCCGGCCGCTGAAGTGCTGTACAACGAAGATGACTCGGTCAAAGGCGTCGCGACGGGCAAT
Source organism: Paraburkholderia hospita (assembly GCF_002902965.1). Taxonomy (GTDB): domain Bacteria; phylum Pseudomonadota; class Gammaproteobacteria; order Burkholderiales; family Burkholderiaceae; genus Paraburkholderia; species Paraburkholderia hospita. Next base: position 1,748,729 of record NZ_CP026105.1, read on the forward strand.
CTCGGCATCGGCAAGGACGGCGAGCCGACCGAAAACTTCCAGCCCGGCATGGAACTGCACGCAAAGTACACGCTGTTCTGCGAAGGCGCGCGTGGGCATCTCGGCCGGCAACTGTCGGACAAATTCAAGCTGCGCGACGGCGCCGATCCGCAGGTCTACGGCATCGGCATCAAGGAACTGTGGGAAATCGATCCGGCGAAGCACAAGCCGGGTCTGGTGATCCACACGGCCGGCTGGCCGCTCGATACGCGGACTTACGGCGGCTCGTTCCTCTATCACATCGACAATAACCAGGTGATGGTGGGCTTTGTCGTCGGCCTCGGTTATTCGAATCCGTATCTGTCGCCGTTCGAAGAGTTCCAGCGCTACAAGACGCACCCATCGATTCGTGCATTCCTTGAAGGCGGCAAGCGCGTGTCGTATGGCGCGCGGGCGATTACGGCGGGCGGCCTGATGTCGCTGCCGAAGCTCGCTTTCCCGGGCGGTGCACTGGTTGGTGACGACGCAGGCTTCCTGAACGCGTCGCGGATCAAGGGTTCGCATGCTGCAATCAAGACAGGCATGCTCGCCGCCGACGCCGCGTTCGATGCCGTACAGGCTGGCCGCCACAACGACGAACTCAGTGCGTATCCCGAGTCGTTCAAGACTTCGTGGCTGCACACCGAACTCTATCGCGCACGCAACTTCAAGCAGTGGATGAGCAAGGGCCTGTATCTCGGCACGTTGATGGTCGGCATCGAACAGAAGCTGCTGGGCGGCAACGTGCCGTGGACGCTGCATCACCAGCATTGGGATCACGAGATGCTGAAACCGGCATCGCAGTGCACGCCAATCGAGTATCCGAAGCCGGATGGCAAGCTCACGTTCGACCGTCTCTCGTCGGTGTTCATCTCGAACACGAATCACGAAGAGAATCAGCCTGCGCATTTGACACTCAAAGACCCAACGGTGCCGGTGAAGGTCAACCTGCAAACCTATGCAGGCCCGGAAAGCCGTTACTGCCCCGCAGCTGTCTACGAGTTCGTGAAGAACGACGACGGTAGCGAGCGCCTCGTCATCAACGCGCAAAACTGCGTCCACTGCAAGACCTGCGATATCAAGGACCCGACGCAGAACATCGTGTGGGTGACGCCCGAAGGCGGCGGCGGTCCGAACTATCCGAACATGTGATTGAAGGGGAGATATGCAAACGATCGGAATTGTAGGTGCCGGACAGATGGGAAGTGGCATCGCGTTGGTTTGTGCAACAGCCGGCCTCAACGTGATCCTCAACGATCTCGACGAGCGCGCGGTGGAACGCGGCATCGAAGGCATTTCGGCCAATCTTGGGCGGATGGTGTCGAAGGGAAAAGCGACTTCGGACGAAGCGACGGGAGCGTTGGAGCGGATCAAGGGATGCGCAGTGCTGACTGAACTCGTCGAATGCGATCTTGCGATCGAAGCCGCGACCGAGAACATTCAGGTCAAGGAGGAGCTTCTGAGGAAGCTGGATGCCATCGTCCAGCCAGGCGCGATCATCGCGACCAACACTTCGTCGGTATCCGTCACGAGACTCGGTGCGACGCTCGCTGACCCGCGTCGCTTCATCGGGATGCACTTCTTTAATCCCGTTCCCGTAATGGCACTGGTCGAAGTCATCCGTGGGCTGCAGACCAGCGATGCCACGTTCGATACGACTATTGCCCTTGCGAAGCGCATCGGGAAGAGCACGATCTGCGTGAAGAATTCACCGGGCTTCGTCGTCAATCGCATCCTGATACCGATGATCAATGAGGCAGTGTTCGTCCTGCAGGAAGGTCTTGCTGGCGCCGCAGAGATTGATGAGGGCATGAAGCTCGGCGCAAATCATCCGATCGGACCGCTGGCGCTGGCGGACCTTATCGGGCTCGATACGACGCTCGCGATCATGAACGTGCTGTACCGGGATTTCAACGAGCCGAAGTATCGCCCGGCGCCGTTGCTCAAGGAAATGGTGGACGCGGGTTACCTCGGGCGAAAGAGCGGGCAGGGTTTTCACACCTACTAACCACTGCTCGATGCGAACTCGGGTCCAATAGACGTGGAGTGTCCGGCGGCGGGCTCCCTTTCGATACATCGAATTACGTCGAGCAGATCTCGGCGGAGACGATCGTTTAATGTTGAGGATGAGATATCTTGAAGATCATCGTTCCTGTCAAGAGAGTAGTTGACTACAACGTGAAGGTCCGCGTGAAGTCGGACAACACGGGTGTCGACATTGCGAATGTGAAGATGTCGATGAATCCGTTCGACGAAATCGCCGTCGAAGAAGCTGTGCGTCTGCGCGAAGCGGGCGTGGCGACGGAAGTGATCGCCGTGTCGGCGGGCGTGACGCAATGTCAGGAAACGCTGCGCACGGCGCTGGCGATCGGCGCGGACCGCGCGATCCTGATCGAATCGGGTGAAGACCTGCAGCCGCTGGCTGTGGCGAAGCTGCTCAAGGCGCTGGTCGACAAGGAACAGCCTCAACTGGTGATTCTCGGCAAGCAGGCCATTGACGACGATTCCAACCAGACGGGCCAGATGCTCGCTGCGCTGGCCAATCTGCCGCAGGCGACGTTTGCATCGAAGGTTGTGGTGGCGGATGGCAAGGCGACGGTGTCGCGTGAAGTCGATGGTGGTGCGGAAACGTTGTCGCTGACATTGCCCGCAGTCATCACGACCGATCTGCGCCTGAACGAGCCGCGCTACGTGACGCTGCCGAACATCATGAAGGCGAAGAAGAAACCGCTCGAAATCGTGAAGCCCGAAGACCTGGGCGTCGATGTGACGCCGCGTCTGAAGACGCTGAAAGTCAGCGAACCGCCGAAGCGCTCGGCTGGTGTGAAGGTGGCCGATGTGAAGACGCTGGTCGAGAAGCTGAAGACCGAAGCCAAAGTGCTTTGATCGACGGACACGCGGAGACGAATAAATGACGATTCTGGTAATTGCTGAACACGACAACGCGGCGCTGAAGGCAGCGACGCTCAATACGGTTGCTGCCGCGCAGAAGATTGGCAGCGACGTTCATGTGCTGGTTGCAGGCCACAACGCGCAAGGCGCGGCTGATGCCGCTGCGAAGGTGGCGGGCGTGGCGAAGGTGCTGCTCGCTGACGCGCCGCAACTGGCAGCAGGCCTCGCGGAAAACGTCGAGGCAACGGTGCTGAACATCGCGAAGGATTACTCGCACATCCTCGCGCCGGCTACGGCTTACGGCAAGAACATCGCGCCGCGCATCGCGGCGAAGCTCGACGTCGCGCAGATCAGCGAGATTACGGCTGTGGTCAGCGCCGATACGTTCGAGCGCCCGATCTACGCAGGTAACGCAATCGCTACGGTTCAATCTGAAGACCCGATCAAGGTCATCACAGTGCGTGCAACAGGCTTCGATCCCGGCGCAGCAGAAGGTGGTAGCGCATCCATCGAGAAGATCGACGCAGCGGCTGACGCAGGCATCTCGCAGTTCGTGAGCCGTGAAGTGACGAAGCTGGATCGTCCGGAACTGACGTCGGCGAACGTCATCGTGTCGGGCGGTCGTGGTCTGGGCAGCGGCGAGAACTACACGAAAGTGCTGGAGCCGCTGGCCGACAAACTCGGCGCGGCCATGGGCGCATCGCGCGCAGCCGTCGATGCTGGCTACGTGCCGAACGACTATCAGGTCGGTCAAACCGGCAAGATCGTTGCGCCACAGCTTTACATCGCGGTCGGCATCTCCGGCGCGATCCAGCATCTCGCCGGCATGAAGGACTCGAAGGTGATCGTCGCGATCAACAAGGACGAAGAAGCGCCGATCTTCAGCGTCGCGGATTACGGTCTGGTCGGCGATCTGTTCACACTAGTGCCCGAGCTCGTCGACCAGCTTACTGAGGCTCATCCTTAGATGCATCAGTGAATCTGCCAGCACGACCACCGGGCATGACGGCCCATCAAACCGTGGCTCCACGCATCGAAGCGCGCGTTGATGTCTTCGCCACGGGCCCAGGCTTACGTGTAGTGCCGCGCAAGATGAGTGTCGCGGGCGAGATCGACGTGTACGGGGAAGCGCTGGCCGAATTCTGGCGGATGTGATGGACAAACCAGAGCCCGCAGGCAGTGGCAAGGTCGTGTACGGGCAGCCCGACCGTGGTGAGTCCCGGTCCCCACCACCGGAACCCAAGTTCGTCGCCGAACCCGACGACCGACAGGTCATCGGGAACCCGCACGCCTTGGGCCGTCAGTTCTTCCAGGATGCCCTGGGTCATCTGGACCGAACCGGCGACGATCGCCGTCGGACGCTTGGGCAGCGATAGCAGCTCCCGGGTCGCGCTGCGGCCGAAGTCGGCCTCGCTGGGCGCGCCAAGTTGCACGAGGGCGGGGTCCACGGATTCACCGCCGGGGAGCGCCTTGTGATAACCCTTCAGCCGTGCCGAACCGGTAGGCAGCTCGTCGGTGCCGCCGATGTAGCCGATCCGGCGATGACCTAGCTGCACGAGATGACTGGTCGCCTCGAAGATCGCCTGCGTATCGTCGATGCCGAACCATTGGTCACCGATCGTAGGATGTCTGCGCAGCAGTTGCACGTGCGGCGATAGCTTGAGCAACCGGACCGTTTCCCGGTGGGGCTTTGCGGTCGGCACGATGATGATCCCCGCGACGTTCGCGCTGGCGAGTTCACGTACGTTGTGTAATTCGACCATCCGGTCATCGTCGGTTTCCGACAGCGCCAACTGATATCCGGCTCCCTGCAGGCACTTCGACAGCGCATGGGCGATAGTCGCGTAGAAGCCGTTCCTGATGTCCGGCAGGACAAAGCCGACGAGGTTGCTCGAGACGCCGCGCATCATCCGCGCAGCCAGATTGGCCACGTAACCCATTTCATCTGCCACTTGAATCACCTTCTGTTTCGTGGCTGCGCTGATTCGTGGGTCGTCGGCGAGCGCCCGTCCTACCGTCGAGGGCGAAACCTGCAGGCGAGCAGCGATGTCTTTGATCGTGATCATAAGATGTCCATGGAAGGCTTTTTTATAACGATAGCACAACGTTTGCGTCCTACCGACCAAACCCCCGCCTCGCTTTGCTGGCCGCACACTGCGACGCGACTTCGCTCGGCCTTCCGGAACTCATGGCAATCCTGTCGCGCTGAATCAAAGGCCGAATCAATGGAATGATCAGTCAATTTCCACCGAATATTTCTGCCCTTGAATGCTAACGTGAGCGCCTGCCGAATAGATATATTTATTTGACGATCGTAGAAAGCGACACTATCATCGTGCTAACGTTAGCGCAGTAAGAGCGAGGCAGTACGTGAACACCGGCAGCGGCCATCGTCGAAGTCGTGTCGCCATTGGCTTTCTTTACTTGAGCAGAGATGGCGTAGGTGGATTCGCACCGGGTGCCCGTCGAACGCAAGTGATCGATTGGGCTGCTTGTGAAGAGGAGATGGACGCGATGTTTGAAGAAGGGTCCTTGCGGTTTCATGTCGAAAAGTGGTTCGGGCGAACAGCTATTTCGTCATTGGAAGTCAGCCGCGTCTGGCCTGAGAGGCTGGGACGAAGCCGATGTGTCCGGGTCGTGTCGTCGAATTCGCGCAGCACCGTGACGATCTTTTTCTTCCAGCACGGCGACGGTAGATGGAGTGTCTCGCCACCCGATATCAGACGCGCAACGTTGGCGATTTCAAACCGCTAGCGCCATGTGCGGTAGCCCCTGGCAACGCAGCACTGAACCACGACTAAACAAATGCAATACATGGAGACACCACAATGAATGCACCTCGACATGACGTCCGCCGCGAGCGCAGGACACTCGCGCTTCTCGGCATCGGGTTTGGACTGGTGGGCTTCGATCGATGGCTGCTGGCTCCGCTTTTTCCACACATCATGCGCGAGCTCGGGCTGAACTATTCGCAGTTGGGCAGCCTCGTGGGCATACTGGGCGTTGCGTGGGGCCTTTGGTCGATCGCGATGGGTCCGCTTGCAGACCGCATCGGTCGAAAGAAGATCCTGGTGACGACGATGATCGCTTTCTCGCTGCTGTCCAGCCTTTCCGGATTGGCAACGGGCTTTATCAGCCTGCTGCTATTGCGGGCGGCAATGGGCGTTGCCGAAGGCGCATTTACGCCAGCGAGTATCGCAGCGAACAGTGAGGCTTCGCTGCCGGCGCGTCGCGGACTGAATCAGGGGATTCAGATCAGCATGATTCCTTTGATGGGTCTCGGCTTTGCGCCTATCGTCGCCACACAGTTGCTTCAGGTCGTTCCGAACTGGCACTGGGTGTTCACGCTGTCGGCGGTTCCCGGATTGATCGTTGCAGCGCTTATCTGGCGCTACGTGCGTGATCAGGTTACGTCGACGGTACGCATGTCGCACGAACCTGTCGAACGGCCGCGCTGGACTGCGCTCTTTGCCAACCGGAACGTCACCGTCGCGACGATCGCAATTCTGTGCGCGATGAGCGGGATCTTCGTCATAGGCGCGATGGTCCCGACGTACCTGGTTTCTGTCGTCCATCTCGACATGCGAAGCATGGGATTCGTCGCCTCGGCAGTGGGATTTGGCGGATTCATTGGGTGCTTTGCGCTGGCCGGCTTGTCGGACTTCATCGGTCGCCGGCCAACGGCCTTGATCGGATTCGTCTGTGCGGCCGCTCTTTTGTATCTGTTCTCGTGCACGGGTCCCAATCCCGTCTTGCTGTTCGTTTTGCTGTTTGGTGTCGCAATGTTCTCGATGGGTCTGTTGAGTCTGCTCAGCGGTCCCGTCGCGACGGAAGCTGCTCCCGTCGGACTCATCGCGTCGACGATCGGATTCGTGTCGGGCGTGGGCGAGACGTTTGGCGGCGGTGTCGCCCCCGTCATCGCAGGATTCATTGCGCAGCATTTTGGTCTTGCACGTACGCTTGATTTCGCGCTTTACAGCCTGGCCGCAGGTGCAGTGGTCGCGTTCTTCCTCATCGAAACGGCACCGCGCAAGCGCCGTGACGGGAATGCACAGACGCAGCCTGCGCAGGACAGTATCGGAGTCGTCATCGCACGTAACGGTGACGCATGATTCGCCCCAGCGAAACGACCACTGCCATGCTTCCCGTCCTTGTCAATGTTTCAATTGCTCAATGCATTCCGTTTCCCGCGTTGTCGATCGGCACGCATGCACTCGCGTTAGCCCATTGGGCGCATGTTGGCTTGCGCGGGACGGGGTGTATCGATACCTTCTTGCGCGAGTGGGAGGCAAACGCACCCTCGCTCAAGCAGATCTGCGCTGACCCCGCGACCACCGACGCGATCGTAAAACTTGGCGTGCCGCTCTCGAACTTTCGAGTGCATTCCCCAGTAGCGCCCAGGCAGGTCTATTGCACGATCGGCAACTACCGCGACCAGCTTCTGCAAGCTGCTCTCGATGCCGACGATGGACCGGACGGTCCGGGCGCTGCCGCACGCCGCGAAGCGGCGCTGAATTCCATTGAAGCGCGATGTCGCAATGGCGCGCCATACATCTGCCTCAAAGGTGCAGCGTGCGTGTCAGGACCTCACGATCCCCTGGCTATCTCGCGCGATATCGAGACGCTCGACTGGGAAGTGGAGATCGGTGTCGTGATCGGTAAACGCGCAGCGCATGTCCGGGTTGAAGATGCGCTCGATTGCATCGCGGGCTATTGCATCGTCAACGACATCACATTGCGCGATCGCGTATTTCGTCGGGATACGCCAGCGATGGGGACGGACTGGCTGCAATCGAAATCACGTCCGGGCTGGCTCCCTGCCGGGCCCTGGATGGTTCCCGCATGGAATGTCGTCGACGTGACGCAACTCCGGTTATGGCTTCGTCTGAACGGGTCCTTGATGCAGGACGGCCTTGTCAGCGACATGCTCTTCAGCATTGGCGAGCAGATTGCCTGTCTTTCGAACTCGACACGGCTGGAGCCCGGCGACCTGATATGCACTGGCACGCCGGCCGGCATTGGCAGCCACTATGGGCGTTACTTACGTCCGGGTGATGTTGTCGAAGCAGGTATCGAAGGTCTTGGTTCCCAGCGTGTGATGTGCATCGGGCAGTCAAACGCTTGATCAACGCGTAGCCGAGTAAAACAGGTCTGGTGTCCTTCCAGGCCTGGAACTCTGTAGTTTGTTGAAACCTACAACATACATTTCATAGAGGAGATCACCATGCGGAAAGGTTCACGACATTGGGTCGCGGCGTTGCTGATATCGGCGGTGCCGCTCGTCGCGGAAGCACAGGGGGAGATGGCGAGTGCGCCAGCGCAGTCGAAGCCGGATACAGCGACGGCGTCGGCGAGCAGAGCCGATAGCAAGGCACAGAAGCAGGCGCTCAAGGAGCAACAAAAGGCTGAGAGAAAGCAGGCACGTCAAGTCAGGAATGCCGAACTGAAGAACCTCGAGCGAAACGGTTATGGGCCGCAGGCAGCGCCTGACCAGTATCCCGAGAACCTTCTTAATGCTGAGCGCAAGTCCGCCCCTCAGAAAGCGATCCCCGCGGGGCCAGCATCTTCGAACTGATCATCTCTGGCAGCATCACTTCGTAATAGATCCAACATGCCTACATCGGCGGACCTTGAGGCAAGCGCCTGTCCGCTCGCCGCCAAAAGGCTCCGCTTAGCCCCGGCGAAATAAACCATCAAGGAGTTGAAATGGAAAGGAGACAATACACGTCGATCGCGAAGGTTCTCCACTGGACGATGGCCGTAGTGATCATCTGTGCATGGATTGCGGGGTATTACTCCAGCACACTGAGCTTGCCGCAGAAAATCCAGGCCGACAGCATCATGCTGCACAAGTCGATCGCGACGATCACGCTATTTCTGCTGGCAGCGCGGATTCCCTGGCGGCTCATTCACGGCGCGCCGGAGGCGTCGTGCGGCGTTCCCTCGCTAGAGCGCGCAGCAGCGCGTTTTGGGCACTTGCTCCTGTATATCTGCATGCTTGTGCTGCCAGTTTCGGGGTGGCTTTGGAGTTCGGCGGCAGGATTCAAGATTCCGGTTGCCGGCCTTTTCTTCTTGCCGCCGCTGATGGACAAGACGCCTGCGCTCGCACCTATCTTCAAACAGATGCACATCTACCTGGCATACACGATTGCTGTCCTGGTCTGTGGGCATGTATTCATGGCGTTGAAGCACTACTTCGTCGACCGCAGCGATTCCCTCGAATCGATGCTGCCGTCCTGGTGCAGTCGTCGGAGAGAGAACAGTGAGCAGAAACATCAATCGTCCACTGGCTAGATAACGGTTTCAGCAAGGTTTGTGTGAGAAACAGGCGAGCAGAAGCGGTGTAGAGATGGCGATATCCTTGCCGGTTCGGCAAGAGATTCATGCGTGGCGTAGCCGATACAACAAAGCGAGCCTGTAGCCAGACTGACTTCCGTCCCATTCGCGCGCGAGAGCGCGAATTTTTGCCCGGCGATCGCCGGGTTCTTTTTTTTTTGCGAGCAATGCATCCAATTTGCCCTTGGTCCTGGATACAGTACTAGTACCTCTTTCTTATACTTTGCGGAGTAGCGTAGGGGTCATCATTCGACGAGTGAACATGATCAGCCTTGATGTGAGCCCATCGCTCCTCAACTGCGGCATTCACGGAATCTAACGCGGCACGGGCAATATTGTCGGTCGAACTCGTCTGGATTCACGCAAAATATCAACACCGACAATGCGGAGATAGGCGTGGGCGTAAACTTCGACCTGAACGACTTGCAGGCGTTTCGAGCCGTTGTGGAACTGGGAAGCTTCCGCAAGGCCGCCGATGCGGTCAACATTTCTCAGCCGGCCTTGAGCCGCCGCATCGACAAGCTCGAGGCGGCACTTGGCGTGCGCCTCTTCGAGCGCACCACGCGCAGCGTCACGCTCACCACCGTCGGGCGCGTGTTCGCCCCGAGCGCGGAGCAACTGCTCGACGATCTCGACGTCGCGCTGCTTGGCATCCGGGATGTCTCGTCGAGCCGCCTGGGCCATGTGACGATCGCCTGTGTACCGTCGGTGGCCTACTATTTTCTGCCAAATGTCGTCGCGAGCTATCACAGCCGCTTTCCGCGCATCAGGGTCAAGCTGCTGGACTCGAGCGCGAACGAGGTGCTTGGCGCCGTCATCAGCGGCGAAGCCGATTTTGGTGTGAGCTTCATGGGCAGCCAGGAGTCCGAGGTCGAGTTCAAGGTCCTGTTGCAGGAGCGCTTCGTTGCTGCGTGCCGTCGTGACCATCCGCTCGCGCACAAGAAGCGTGTGACCTGGAACGAGCTTTACGAGCACGAGTATGTGTCCGTCGACAAGACCTCCGGCAATCGCCTGCTGCTCGATCAGGCGCTCTCCGCCGTGGCCCCGCGCGTGCCGAGCGTCTGCGAGACGCGCCACGTCACTACCATGCTCGGGCTGGTCGAAGCGGGGCTCGGCGTCGCGGCGGTGCCTTCGATGGCCATGCCCGGGCGCGATCACCCCATCCTCACGAGTGTGCCGCTGGTCGATCCCGTGGTGAAAAGGCGCGTGGGAATCGTGACGCGGCGCGGACGGCCGCTAACGCCGGCCGCGCAGGAGTTTTACCGGACGATCATTGAAATGAAGCGCGGCGTTGTCGTGAACGGCGATGTCAAGGGCAGTGGTGTGAACACGAAAGAGAAGACCAGAAGGAAGACAGCATCGTGACGTTGGCAAGGCCACTTCGGTTGCTTTACGTGCAGGTCCTGCTGGGCATGGCGCTCGGCATGAGTTTGGGCCACGTGTGGCCACAAGCCGGCGCTTCGCTCAAGCCACTCAGTGACGCGTTCGTCGGTCTGGTGCGGATGATGATCGCGCCGATCGTCTTCTGCACTATCGTCTCAGGTATCACGTCGCTCGCAAGCGGCACAACGATCGGACGCACGATCCTCAAGGCACTGGCACTCTTCTATTTCCTGACGGCCATCGCGCTCGTGATCGGCCTTGCAACCGCATACGCGCTGCGCCCCGGTGCAGGCATGCACATCGACCTGCATCATCTGGACACGAGCCTCCTCGCGCAATTTGCCGCACGCTCGCAGCCGCGCGGTGTCGAGGAGTTTGCGTTGAGCATGATTCCCGAGACGCTCGTCGGCGCATTCGTGAAGGGCGAAGTGCTGCCAGTGCTTCTGCTTTCTCTGCTCTTCGGCTTCGCGCTGAACGCGAACCCGCGTGCGGGGCGGCCGGTGCTCGAACTCATCGACGGGGTCGCCAGCATTCTCTTTCGCATTCTCGCGATGATCATGCGGCTTGCTCCCGTCGGCGCGTTCGGCGCGATGGCATTCACCGTGGGCCGCTTCGGCATCGGCTCGGTCAGCTCGCTCGGCATGCTGATGGTGTCGTTCTATCTGGCGTGCCTGCTGTTCGTCGCACTGGTCCTTGCGCCGCTCGCACGGCTGCACGGCTTCGCGCTCTGGCGATTGCTACGCTACCTGCGCGAGGAGCTCGCGATCGTTCTCGCAACCTCTTCGACGGAACCCGTCCTGCCGCGACTGATCGTGAAGCTGGAGGCACTTGGCTGCGACAAGGGGATCGTCGGCCTCGTCCTGCCCGCAGGCTACTCATTCAATCTTGACGGCACGGCGATCTATCTGACGCTCGCTTCGGTGTTCATCGCGCAGGCGTGCGACGTACCACTTACCTGGCCGCAGATTGCGACGATGCTCGCCGTCATGCTGCTCACTTCCAAGGGCGCGGCGGGCGTGTCCGGCAGCGGGCTCGTCGCGCTCGTCGCGACGTTGACCGTGATTCCGGATTTGCCCGTCGCCGGGGTGGCGCTGCTGGTGGGGATCGACCGGTTCATGTCCGAGGCGCGCGCCCTGACAAGCGTGATCAGCAATGCCTGCGCGGTAATCTTCGTTTCGCAATGGGAGGGTGCTTGCGACCGGGTGCGTCTTTTCCAGATGCTGCGCGGCCCAGCGCCGCGCGACGCGGACGACATCGACGCCCGCGCCACGAACACGCCTGGCTGACCGGCAGGCGGCTTATGGCACGCATTCCGGTTCGCCGTATCAATGCATAGTGACGGAATCGAGCCCGGTCGATTTCACTTCGGGCTGCACTTCGGGCGAAGCGAGATAGTCGAGGAGAGTTTTCGCCTCCTTCGGATGCTGTGCGCCGATGGGGATGCCGGCAGCGAAACGCGTGACGGACTGCAGGGACTCGGGAATCTTTCCGACGTACGTCGCGCCCTTGATGGGCAGCAACTCGCTCACCTGCTGGAAGCCGATTTCGTAGTCGCCGTTTGCCACCACCGACGCCACCGGAATCCGCGGGATCATTTTCGCCTTCGGCTTGACCTGATCCTCGATGCCGAGCCGCTTGAAGAGCTCACGCTCGATATAGACGCCGCTCGCGCTATCCGAGTAGGCGATCGACCTGGCGTGGAGCAGGGCTTGCCTGAGCGCCTCGACCGAGCCGATGTCGGGCTTCGCGGCGCCTTCGCGCACGACCATGCCGATGCGCGAATCCGCCAGTTCGACCCGCGATCCGGGGACGATCTTGCCTTCCTTGATCAGATCGTCGAGCGCATAACCGACCATGATCACGACGTCGGCGGGCTCGCCGCGCTCGAGGCGGTTGGGAATCGCCTCGGGTGATTTGCCCATCGAGGGCCCAAGCGCGGTGTCGAGCGTATTGCCCGTAGCGGACGCGAATCTCGGGCCGAGCAACTTATACGCGGCGGTGAAACCGCCCGAGCTCATGACGTGCAGGTCGGCGGCCTGCACGTTCGCTGCGGCGGTCGACATTGCCACGAGCGCTACGGTGCAAAGTTTCAGAAGCAGGTTTTTCATGGATGAATGCGTATCGGGTTGCGTGTTCAGGAGTATGCGGGACGAGAGCCGCATCAGTGCGCTGGCGTCAACGTCACTGCGCGGCGGCGATAGAGCGCGAACGTCGCGCACAGGGCGCAGACGGCGGCGAAGCTCATCCAGTAGCCGGGTGCGGCCTTGTCGCCGGTAATGTGAATGAGGGCGGTCGAGATCGCGGGGGTGAAGCCGCCGAACACAGCCGTCGCGAGACTGTAGGCCAGCGAGAAGCCCGCGACGCGCACTTCCACTGGCATCACTTCCGTCAACGCGACGACCATCGCGCCGTTGTAGATGCCATACATGAACGAGAGCCACAAGAGCACGAGCAGCATGTTGACAAAGCTCGGCGCGTGAGCGAGCAGCGACAGTGCCGGGTAAGCGGTCGCGATGGCGAGCGCCGTCATGGTGAACAGCAGCGGCCGGCGGCCGATCCTGTCGGAGAGCGCCCCGCCAATCGGCAGCCAGACGAAGTTCGACACGCCGACGCACAGCGTCACGAGCAGGCTGTCCGCGGTGCTCAGGTGCAGGACCGTCTTGCCGAAGGTCGGCGCGTAGATCGTGATGAGGTAGAAGCTCGTGGTGGTCATCGCCACCAGCATCACGCCGGCGACCACGACGGCCCAGTTCTGGACCAGCGTGCGGAACACCTCCTTCATGGTCGGGCGATGCTGGCGCGCCTTGAACTCCTGCGTTTCCTCGAGATTGCGGCGCAGCATGAAGATGAACGGCACGATCATGCAGCCGACGAAGAACGGCGCGCGCCATCCCCATGCCGCGATGGCCGTCGCGTCCAGCCATTGATTGAGCGCGAAGCCGAGGCCTGCGGCCACGACGATCGCCACCTGCTGGCTCGCGGACTGCCAGCTCGTGAAGAAGCCCTTGCGGCCGGGCGTGGCCATCTCGGCGAGATACACGGACACACCGCCCAGCTCCGCGCCCGCGGAGAAGCCCTGCAGCAGTCGCCCGATCAGCACCAGCGCCGGTGCCAGGAGGCCGATCGTGGCATAGCCCGGCACGAATGCGATCAGGATGGTGCCGCTCGCCATGATGGAGAGTGTGACGATGAGGCCCTTGCGGCGGCCGACGTCGTCGATGTAGGCGCCAAGCACAATCGCGCCCAGCGGCCGCATCAGGAAGCCGGCGCCGAAGACCGCGAAGGTCATCATCAGCGAGGCGAATTCGCTCGCGGCGGGAAAGAAGACGTTGGCGATCTGCGTAGCGTAGAAGCCGAACAGAAAGAAGTCGAACTGCTCCAGGAAATTCCCGGCCGTCACGCGGAATACCGCAGCGGCCTTCGAACGTCCGGGCGAAAGGGTAGAGGACGAGGGGTGCATCGAGGTGTCTCCTGAAATCCTGTAAATGCGCGGTGATCCGGCGGATTGTCGTTTCGGGAATGTTCGCCCGGAACCGGCAAAACGATAAGTGCAATGTTCTGAACGATTGATGTTCACTGGTTATCAATCGATGCCGTGGCGGCGCCACGCCTTCCATTGCAGAAGCGCGTGGCGGCGGCCCTCAGGGGCCTTTCGGTCAGGCCACGAAGCGGCACTGCGAAGCGGCCGTGCGCGTGTCCATGTTGCGTCCGCGATTGAGGTGATCGTCGATTTCCGCGGCGCAGCCGAGCATGCGCGGATACAGGAAGATCGTGAATGCGGCGGTTTCGAGGTCCGCCTCGCTGAACTCCCCGCGCCGCAGCGGCTGCCATAGCATCTTCAGCAGCAGCGCGGCGATTACCGCATCGACGTTGACGCAATAGACATTGCGAGACACGCCCGCGTCGAACAGCGCTTGCACCAGCGCACGGTAGTACGCATGAAACGCGTTGTATTCGCCGCGCCCTTCATACAGATTGGCGATGAACACCTCGCGCGGATCGTGGTTCACCGGCTTGTCCTTGAAGACCGGGTGATTCACGCCCGGAAGCTTGGCGATGTCGAGGCTGCCCGCATGCTTCTGGCGCGCCTTGTATTGCGCATACCGCTCGGCGGATCGCAGTGCGAGCGCTTCGAGGTCCACGCCGTGTTTCGGGTCGGCAGGATCGTCGAGGCCGCTGTCGCGAAACGCGTCGTTGAGGAACGCGATGCCTTCGTAGCCGTTGCCTCCATGCGTATAGCCGGTGTGCGTGAGAAAGCCGGCCAGCGCCTTGTTCAGTTGCACCCGCTCGGGGCTCTCGGGGCCGTCGGCGGATACCGCGCCCTTCGCGCCCTGCGCCGAGATTGCGCCGGGTCCGTTCGTGAGCAGCAGGCCGACGAGGGTCTTGAACGCAAACAGGTCGTCCGCGGTAGGTCTGCGGTTGAGAAGCGCCGCGAAGGCGATCTCGGTCAGCGTGCGTTCGCCGAGCAACGCTTCGGCGCCGACGCCGCAGAAGCTGTCGGGGCCGTGACGCGACGCGTCTGCCGAGGCGCCGATCAGCGTGCCGAAAAGCTTCGTCCACCACGGCAGGCTCTCCGCCGTCAGACGCGAGATGCGTTTGCGCATGAGCGGGCCCCAGGCGAGGGTCGTCGTGATCGCGGCGAGTACCGCGTCCGCACGCGGATGGCCAGGGCCGCACGCCAGCCAACGAACCAACGCCGAACTCACGCCGCGCGCAGCCAGACCCGCGAGCAAAGCTTCAGCCTTCGGGTCGCTTGCTTCAGAGAAGAGCGCTTCGCTGCCGGTGGTATCGACGGCTTCGACATCGAACGTCACGTCGAATGCGTTCGTGAGCTTCGCCGCCGCGAAGCGGTCGATCATCAGCTTTGCAGCTTCGCGCGCCGCACGCTGGCGATTCGGCCCGACAATCGCCGCCGCCGCCGCGAGCACCGCGTTGGGCGCATTGCCCGCCTCGCGTGCGGCCTGCGCCGCCGCCAGTTCGGGCGTGCCGTGCAGGTTCACCGCTGCGCCGACGGCCACATTGATGAGCTTCTCGTCGTTTGTTCCACCGAACTCGTGCAACAGCGCGAGGCAGACGTTCGCTTCGAGCGAACGCGTCGCCGCTTCTAGCATCGATGCGCCGTGCAGGCTGCTCACCTGCGTTTTCGCGTCCATCTGCGAGGCGCCCGAGGCGTCCTTCAGCGTCTGGCGCGGCGGGATCGCGCCGATCTGGCCGTTCACCCGCGCCACCTGCTCGTTGTAGGGCGCGACCGCTTCCACCACCGGAAGGGCGAGTTCGTCGGGCAGTTCAAGCCCTTGGTCCGAGCCGAACCACGGTTTGAGCGCGAGGCTGCCCTCTGGTTCGAAGTCGGGCATCGTCGCGTTGGCGCGCATCACTGCCGTGAGCGCGGCGGGAATGTGCGCGATGTTCGTCACCACCGCGCCCCTGGCCGAGCAGCACGGATCGTCCGGTGTAAAGAGCCGCTCGACGCCGAACTTCTCCATGAACCAGCGCTCCTTGGCAAGCGCATCGTCGGCGCCGCCCGCCATCGCGCCCGCATGTCCGACCGCGCGCGTAAGGCGGCTCTTCCAGCGGCCCACCACGCACGCGACCACCGGCTTGGTGAACGTGGCGTCGGCCTCGTAGTAGCCGCCCGGCTCGCAGTACAACACGGCAGCCTTGCTGCGCGCGTCGTTGGCGAGAGCGAACGCGAACTCCGGCGCGGCGTAGTGGATGTAGACATCCTTGCCGCTGGAAATGACGGTTGACGTACCCCAGCCGCTCATCCGGAGATACTGCGCGATGGTGGTGCTGAAGCCGCCTGAGTTCGAAAAGATTGCGATCGAGCCCCGGCGCAATGTCGCAGCGGGATCGTCGCCGCCGAGCGCGCCGCCGATGCGCACGCTCTGCCACGAGTCCGCGACACCCAGCCCGTTCGCGCCGAAGATGTCAATGCCCGCCTGCTGGCCCATCGCCCGGATCTCACGAGCGTCGTGCACGGCGATCTTCTCCGTGATGATGAAGATCTTGCGCAGATCGGGATTCACGCGGATCAACTCGGCCACACCGTCGCGCGCAGCCGACGGCGGCAGGTACACGACGCCGCAATTGAAACGGTGCCCGGCTTCGAGGCCTTCGCGCACGTTGTTGTAGACCGGGATGTCGCCGGAGGGCGTCGCGAGCACCTGGCCGCCTTTGCCCGGCGCGGTGCCGAACACGATATTCCCGCCGGAGAACGCATGGCTTACGGGTGTCACATCCGACGATTCACCACCGAGGATATTGAGCACGCACACGCGGTCCTCGCGCGTGGCGATCTGCGCGAGCGACTGGATGCCGACGAAATACTTGAAATGACTGCTGTCTTGCCTGTACATGTCGGTCTCCTTACGCCTGTGCTGTTTCTGACTGCGCCTCGCGTGCGCCGATGCGCACCGCGACCTGCGCGCGCCCGCCCGATTGCATCCACGCATCGGCCTTGCGTGCGTACTGGATGACTTCGCTGATGTCGGAATCGAAGCCGAAGAGGCGATAGGGGAGGCCGAGCGAATCGCAGGTATCGCGCAGCGCCGACATGCCACGCACGAGGTTCGGACCGCCGCGCCCGAGGACGACGTAGAGTGGTGTCGGGCCGTGCTCGCTGAAATGCTCGCGCAGTGCGTCGGACATCGCGCGCAGTGTCTCGTAGATATCGGTGTTGTTGGATTTGCCACCGATGATGAACAGCACATTCGACTGCTTCAGCCAATGCCTGAAGCAGATGCGCGCCACTTCTTTCATCTTCTCGTAGGGGGGATTGCCGCCGAAGTCCGACGAGATGACGGCGGCGTCGCCAAGCATCTCCGTGACAAGTGAGTTCGCGCCGCCGCCGAAGGTGGGCGCGAGGATCGTGCCGCGGTCGTTGATCACGTACACATCGCTTTGGCCCTGATGCGTGCGAAGCTGGTTGATCTCCTGCTCGAAGTCCGAGTAGTCGGCGGCGAACAGATGCGCTGGCAGGCCGAGGCGCGAGAAGCGCGGATCATCGCGATCGAAGCCGCATTTGAAGTCGCACGCCACGGGCGTGAGACGCCCTTTCTTGTCTTCGCGCATGCGGATCGGATTGAGTTCGAGCGTCGTCATGCCGAAGTCGTGAAAGAGCTCCCAGAGTTTCGGCAATTGCTGCACGAGCGGCGAGATGATCTCGCGCGGCGCGCCGATCTCGCTGAGTGCGTTTGCGACGACGAACGCCTTCAGCCCGGTCAATGCATCGAAAGGCACCATCGCGACGTGCTTCGGATCGACTTCCTCGATGTCCATGCCGCCCATGTGAGAGAGCGTCATCGTGGGGGCGCGAAAGCGGGTGGAGTCAGTGATCGAGAAATAGACTTCGTGCCTGGCTGGCACACCCGCTTCGAACGTCACGCCGTTCGCCTTTGCCCTCATGTGGCCCACGACGTGCTCGGCGAAGTAGAGCCGCTCCTTTTCGGCGAGGGCCGTCTTGAGGTCGGACGCGCGGCCGAGCAGGCCGGACTTGCCCTTTTTGCCGACGCCGCCCTTGAACACGGGCTTTATAAAAACCTGGCCGTGACGGTCGATCAGCGACTTGATCTCTTCTTCGCTCGCGCCGGGGCCCAGCACTTCGCTGGCCGGGAATCCGACGAATTGCAGCAGGCGCGCGCCGTCCAACATTCCGGTGATCTGCATGTGAGTGTCTCCTGAATTTTCAAGGCAATGACGAATGAAGTAAGTACTCGGAATTCATCTAGCTCGCTGCGGCAGGCGCAAAAAGCACCGCTGCCCTGGGCGCGCTCGAAGCGGCGGCAGAAATGACCTAGCGAAGTGTTGTGATGCGAGACGCGCGTCGGTGACGGGTCGCGGTGCCCATGACCGGGCTCGCGCTGGAATGCGGCGAAACGCTGTTCACGTTTCGAGCCTGTCTCCGATACGTTCTTCTGTAGATGCGTTTATGAACCTCTTGAGCACCGATATTTGCTCAAGACGTCCGAAACGAGAAGTGCGATTTTTGGATGCATTGATGTTCAATGGTTATCAATGCGGGCTTGACCTGCTGTGCCTAAATCCAGTTAGCGACGTTATCTGGATGACTTGTTAAATTGAAGTGGGATTGATTCAGGATGGTTGGTTGCAGCGTCGAACTGGATCCGTTCGAGCCTTTCGGATATCGAAGCTTTCTTGCTTGCTGGTTGGCCCGTCATCGTGCGGTCCGGCTCAGTTCTGGCCACATTCAGCCATTCTGCACCGCCTCCAAAATCGTCAACCATCAATCAACGCGCATCCAGTAGCCCACGTTACCAGGGCACGTGCATTCCAGCCATTGCTCAATTCAACCGGCGACACGCACAGCTTTTCCAATTCACTCGTTTACTTGACAGGGCACTTGCACCATTCTGCAATGTACATGTTGCGTTTTTCACCGGATAGCGAGAGCCTTTTACGGCAATCGTGCGCTGGGCGAACGAGGTTTCCGTGCTGCGCCAAGTGTGTCATGACGCGCTTATGGACAGCCGCAAATGGTCCCGCGTGTCGCGGAGGTGTGAATCCGATCTTCGAGGAGTATCTGTAACCATGTTCAATATTCTCCTCGTCCCGCTGGACGGCTCACCCCAGACTGTCCACGTCGTCGAGCTGGCCGGCCGTGTGGCGGCACCCGGTACGGCAACCGTACACCTTCTATGCGTTGTCGACCCATCCTACGCGTTGCCTCCCGGTTGCGAGGACGGTGTCGCGCCCGATGGCCTGACCTATCCGTGCGCACATGCGCAGACGTCTTTCGCACAATCCGTCCTGGCTGCAGCAGCTGCACAGCTCGCCGCCCGGAATCTTACGGTGGAGCAGCATTTCTGCGCGGGAAATCCACCCGAAGTCATCGTCGAACAAGCCCGGCAGCTGACTGCGGAAGTCATCGTGATGGGACATCACCATCTGTCACGGCTACGCCGCTGGGCCAACCAGTCAACCTGCGGAATAGTCATCGAGAAGGCGCCCTGTGCGGTACTGATCGAAACCCGGGAGAAGGGCTAACCTCAGGATCCCAGGCAGAGGAGCGTCCGTTTTGGGGAAATACGACCGTCTCTGCAGGGTCGACTTGGGACGCCGGCGCTCCGCGTAGGCGCAAGCGCGCGTGTTGATGCGAGCGGAAATCGTGCGCTTGCATCGCACGGCACTTCGTAACCGCTGACCTACAATATAAGCATGGTCGCGACCTAATAAGGAGGCTGCCATGACTCAGTCTACGATCTACTTCATTGTCGGCCTGGCGGTCTTGTTGGTCGCCGGGTTCATGGTGGCACAACGTTACAGGCGCGATCACCCGGCAGAGGGGATGGCCCAGTGGCTTGATTCGCACCATATGGGTTGGCTGCACCGGCACAAACATTGATGCCGCATTGCAAAACGAGAGGCCCCGCATTCCAGCGGGGCTTCGTGCGATATGTCGGAACTTCCAATCATCTGCAGTGGTTCTCCTGCTTGTCGCACTTCTGCGACCCGTGCGCGTTACTTATCAACCAAAGCCATCTCTGCTCGGGCGGCACTTATGTGACGATGAGCAGCACTTCGATTTCCGCCGCGATTCGCGCAGGGCGCGCACCAATCACCGGCCGCCGTGATGAGCAGGGTACGTGACGGTGAGGGACTTCAACGTGCCCGACACTCACCTCAAGCGCTGTGCAAAAGCGGCCTGGGCACGGGCCTCGCGTTCCTTACCGGCGCGCTCGCTCACCTTGCTGATCTTCCCACCGGGACAGCCATCCATCGTTGCTGCCTAGGAGCGCGTCATGACCCTGACGCTAACGTCGCAAGCGTTCCGGCAGAACGGCGAGATTCCCGTGCAGCATACCTGCCAGGGCGCCGATGTATCGCCGCCGCTCGAGTGGTCGGGCGTGCCCGCGAACACAAAAAGCCTGGCGCTGATCGTCGACGACCCTGACGCGCCGGACCCGGCCGCGCCGAAAATAACCTGGGTACATTGGGTGCTCTACAACATCCCGCCGACGGCAACTCGGGGTAGTCGTCCTTTTTTGCGCACAATCTGGCGCTCTGATTCTGAGAGCACATACTGATCAATGACTTGGTTTTCTCGACAGTCGTCGACACGCAGCAGCCTTGCTGCAAGCGGCTCTGCGCGATGCTTGCCGACTGAAAAACGGGTCGCCGGGAGGGACTGTTGTTAGAGAGGCCATGCGTGGTTACGACGCTTTGCGCGAGCGAGCGAGAATGCGAGCGACAAGCGGACGTGGACGAGAGGGTAATTGCGAGGACGAGAAAAGCGGTGGCGGAACGCACCAGCGGAGGAGGCGCCCCATAATCCGGCAGTGCCTGCGCCGACCAGTGATAGCCCCTCGGCACTCGGTCGTCGTGATTTACGCGGCCTGATTGGGCGAGCGGGTCATGAGCAGGACTTGTCCGTCCTGCCCGTATCGGGGCCCATGGAATGCCGTCACGCTTACGGACTCCTGACACACCGAACGTGAGAAATGTGACCCGCGCGGGGCGGGTTACGCGCCAGGATAACGCGCGTGCCGGTTACACAGGCTTGATATTTGCGGCCTGCTTGCCCTTCGGTCCCATCTTCACTTCGAAGCTTACTTTCTGGTTTTCCTGCAATGACTTGAAGCCTTCAGTCTTGATTTCGGAGAAGTGGGCGAACAGGTCTTCGCCGCCTTCGTCCGGCGTGATGAAACCAAAGCCCTTCGCATCGTTAAACCATTTCACTGTACCAGTTGCCATTTTTTGAACCTGTAGATGTTGAAAATCGCATTCGCGAACGCGGTACGGCACGGAGCGTCCGCCCGCGACCGAAGACTTTTTACCACGTCGGGATGATACCTGCCAATCAGGAGGTGCACGGACAGCACACGGCACGCTTTCCGGGGGGGTGCCCCTATGTGATTCGTCAAGCGGTAGGGGCGGATTTTGGTTGGTAGAGGGTGCCGTCGCGCAGCATGGCGAACAGCACGTCGCAGCGTCGTCGAGCGAGAGCGATGAGCGCCTGATTGTGGCGCTTGCCCTGCTGGACCTTGCGCGTGTAATAGTCCCTTGAGATCGGGTCTCGCAGGGCAGCAAAGGCCGAGAGGAAGAGCGCTCTCTTGAGTACCTTGTTGCCCCGTCTGGACGGGTGTTCGCCACGGATGGACGAGCCCGAGCGTCGGGTCACCGGGGCGAGGCCGGCGTAGGCGGCGAGATGCGCAGCCGATGCGAAGGCTTTGTGAGCGACTTCAGTGAGGAGTCTGGCGGCGGTCCTGACGCCGACTCCCGGCATGCTGGTCAGGACCGGCCAAAGAGGGTGTGCGTGCACCAGACGTTCAACTTCGCTGGCAACCTCCTCGCGTTGCTTGCGCAAGGATGCGAGTTGCTGGGCAAGACGCGGCATGACGATGGTTGCGGCCTGAGTACCGGGCACGATCACAGCCTGTTCGCTGAGCGCCTGGACGATGTCGGAAGCCAGGCTCTTGCCCATGCGAGGTGCGAGTTTGGTGAGGCGGTTGGCGAGTGTTTTCTCGCTGGCTGAGGCGAGCTCGGCGGGTGACGGGTATCGCTCAAGCAGATCGAGCACGGCCGGATGGTCGAGCCGCGGCCCCACGACCCTTTCCAGCGCCGGATGGATCTGGGTGAGCAGACCTCGAATGCGGTTGCTGGTCTGCGTGATCTGGGCCGCCAGATCGTCGTCGAAGCCGCACAGCATGGTGAGTTCGGCGAGTGGTTCGTCAGCCAGCCGAAGTGAGCGCAGCGTATGCGGCATTGAGCGCGCGGCTTCAGCAATGATGGCGGCATCGCGAGCATCAGTCTTGGCTTCACCGGCGTGCAGGTCGGCGATGCGGCGCATAGCCAGACCCGGTAGATATGCGACCAGAACATCTTCATCACGGGCGACTGCCACGGGCAACGCGCCGATGGTGGCGGGTTGATCGACGACGAACAGGAGCTGGCCGTGCGTCTTGAGTTCGGTAATGAGGGCGCGCAGCTTGGCCTCATCGTTGGGCAGCGCCTTGTTGTAAAGGCGCTTTCCGCGCCGATCGAGGGCGACGGCGTGATGGTGGCCTTTGCCGACATCGACGCCGACGAATACATCGACAGAGCTATGTTGTTGGTTTTCTTGCATCGAAGGCTTTGCAGGTTGAACGGTTTGGCCTGCAACATCGGTGGCAAGTCTCGGCATCCACGTTACGGACGGCCTCAAGATATCCTGGCCGAGCCCCTATTAGCGATCACCAGCCACCCACCAGGCCCGGTGACAACACCCCCCGGATCATGACTGCGACTGGGGGCGAGAATCATGCCGGGCCTAGCTGGCCAAATCCTCGATTGTCGAGGAATGAAGATAGTAACGGGGGCTAACCGGTTCAAGCGCCGGTCGTTCTGGCCAACGGCGGCTGCGGCATCGGGTGCTGTTGCGGATTAGTGAGTCACCGCGACAACCGTTTCCTGTCGCCACGGGGACTGATTCAATTCAGTATTATCCTCGGTAGCGTGGCGCTCATGGCCGGTCAGCGACGGGATTCGTGGTGGATCGCCGACCCGAAACGGGGTGATTTTTCGCGCACCGGGCCCGGGCCACCCCGATGCGCTTTATGCGTCATGGCACGAGGCGGCGTGGCACGGTGCCATCGACTCACAACAGGACCGCTTGCTGCAAAAGTTCCAGCGCTTTCAATTCGTCCAATCGACCCGTGCGTGCTTTACCTGCTAGCGTCTTGATCAATGCTTCCGCTATCGGTTCAATACCGTGAAGATTGTCCAGGCTGGTCACGGAAGAGAAGGGCAGCGGCACCGGGTTTCGCTGCGGTATTGCGGAGGCGGGGAGCGACTCACGGGTTGCCGGTGTGGCTGCCGGTGCCTCGCCATTACTTTCTTCAGGTGTGCGGCCGGCAAGGTCGTCGGGGAAATCATTCACATGATCTTGCGGGCTGACGACGATTGTCTCTTGCTCTCCTGCGGCATCCGCCGAAACAGGCGAGGGGCTTTCCGAATCGCGCAGGTCACCCGCACGTAAGCGCTTCGTGTGCGCCTTCGCTTTGGTGAGCTTCTTCCCTGGCGCGCCATCGTCTGTTGCGGTCGCAAGCGGCTCGTGTTGTTGAACGGATACGCGACCGCGCGAAGCAGGGGTAAGCATATGCGACACCGACTCTGGAATCTCGGCTTCGGAGCGCGGCGTGTCCAGCCAGCCGATTGGCAAACCAAGCCGCTCCGTGAACCGGTGTGCTTCGACACTGTCCATGCGTTTCTTGCCATGTAGCCGATCGGCTATGTTGAATCCGCTCATCTCCATGACCACGCCAAGTCTTACTTTCGATCCATTGCGGCTCGTGAGAACGTGGAGGTTAGCGCGTCGGATGTTTTCTACCTCGGCGCTGTCGCTCAATGCCAGCGGTTGCTGTTGGGGCGTTTTAGGAGACGCCTTGTCTTTCGAAGGCGAAGCTTTGAGCGGTACATGAGGTTTAGGCTGTTCGGCCGTTCCGCTTCGACTGTTCTTGACGGCTCTGGGCGACCCGCCCGCTACTTTCTTTGGCATTTGCGCTTCCTGGGACAAACTATCTTTAGGAAATGGTTGCTGATCGACGTTCAGGGCAGAAGCCGGCTTAAGTGCTTCCGCCTCTACGTCGGGTCCGTCGTCCGTTTGAACGAAGTCGAGCGGTGACTTCAGGCGTGCAATGATCTCGGCCGCGAGCGCAGGATTGGGCTGGTCAAAAAAGCCATGCGGCAAGCCAAGCGTGGTTTCCATGTGAAAGGCGGTCTCGGGCGTGAACCTCTCGCCCTTCATCAGTTCGCCCACGCGCGTCATGTTCGATTCAAGTGCTATCGCGATATTCTCTGCGCCTACCGCATCGACCAGAAACTGAAAAGATCGTGTTTTGAAAATGGAGGCAGTCTGGGCGGAGTCGCGGGGAGGCGCCTTCGCATACGGTTGTCCCTGCCGGTTGGGCGGAGATTTTTTTTCGTGGCGAGGACGGCGTTGGCCGTTGTCCCGGGATCCCGCATATCGCCCGCGGGCTTGACTCATAACGTAGGGCTCCATGCGAAGTTGATATTCTGAAATTATAGAGGAGGCAATGTCGTCATCTGATGCGTCGGTCGCTACCTATGCGTCTCCGCCGGGCGTCCAGCGCCAAAACGGCCGTCCTCATGCTGTCACATTTCGACGTTAAGCTTTCCCACCCTCCGTATTAAATCCACGGTTGTGTGGGTCGTCATCGAACGCCACGTCACTGGAAACCTGACGACCAGCGTTTCTCTCTTTGCATCAGGAGCATCCCGTGCTGAGCGCCCACGAATTCGCAACATTGATGCTGGTCAGGGACTCCGCCGATCACATTGCCGATCGGGAAGAACTTGGTACGCTGCTTGAACGCCAGCTTGTCGCACTGGAGCGACTTGCGGGCGGCGCGGTACGCCCTCGCATCACGGAGGACGGAGAGTCTCTTCTCCGTCACCTTGCCTTTATCCATTGATGAGCGAAATCCGTCGGGTGCCTCTCGGGATCTTCCAGCCGCCCGACCCGCAGGCGGTAGCGCCTCAACGCAGCGCTTCCAGACGGCGTTGGCAACGTTTGTCATCTCCACCGCGTCGATAGCTCTGCATGGCCTTTGTGCGGTCCGGGACAACGCTCCTGTCTTCTGCACCCCACACGCGCTCCCAGAAAAGTCCGAGATTGTGCGCTGAGGCTTTGTGCCCCAGTTCAATGGCCTGCTCGTAGAGCGAGCGCGCACGGCTCACGTCCACCTGCATGCCCCGCCCGAGCCGTGCGCTGTCGGCCAGCGCGGCGGCGGCCAAGCCGCGCAGACGATCCTCTGCGGTTTCATCCTTCATCACGTCTTCAAGAATCGCGTTGCCTCTCTCAAAGTCCGCCTCTCCTCCTGTTGGTGTGACGAGGGATATGGCCATTGCCGTTCGCCAGGCCGGATGGCGGTTCGCGCCAACGCGCTCCAGTAACCATCGACCCAGATAGGGTGCGTGGCTTAACGTGCTGGTGAGAAGTGCGTTTGCGATTGCGGCGAGCGACTCCGGTGACAGGAATCCGGTCTTGTTTGCCGCAATGACGTGGCGGGAGAATTTTTCGACATCCAGTGTAGGGTCGGCGCGGCGCAACTGATGCCATTCGCGCTCGATTGCTCCGACCCAGCTTTCCATTTGCATGGTGAGCGATCCCGTGGTGAAGAATGCACCTGATTCTAGCTCACCTTTTGCGGATTGCAACCACATCGGTAGGGAAGGGGCGACTCAATGCAACCTGAGACATTTCGACGACTACGTGAGGATGGGCCACTATCTCTCCTGTGGCTCCCGAGGAACGATCAGGGTTGTCCACGGACGGGCAGCGGGGCGCCTCTCTCGCCCATGAAATCCCTATCCCACTGCAACCTTGATGCTGGTCAAGGACTCCGCCGACCAGGTTGCCGACCGGACGGAACTCGACACACTATTCGACCGCCAGTTGGTCGCAATGGAGTAACTGGCGGGCGGGGGCGTGCTGCCTCGCGTGACTCAGGACGGGATTCCCTGCTTCGTATTCTTTCGCGCATGCACTGACATGTCGATCCATATGGAGCATCGCCCGAATCGGGCAGTCAGTACGCGGTCATCGGATTGATGTGGGGAGGGGACGGACCGTTCGTTGCCATTCGCCGATCGATACGATGACCGTTGGGGAAGCCCTCAATGTCGATGATGCATCAGATCGACGTAATGGGTATCAAGCCATCGGCTTGATCGTCCCTCGCTTGTGTTCCCGTGATGGCGGGTGGCAAGCCACAGCACCACGCCGACCATCAACATCACCGCCGGACCCATCAGGTACGCCATAAACGTTTCACTCACGACATCCTCCTTCAGGTCGTCGCCGCACTTACATTCTAGGCGACGGCCCACGCCAACGCGCACCCGCCCGTTGCCACTCGCGTTGAATCGCGCCATTGCAATGTCCAGCCTGACGCCAGCCGCGGATGGCAGATTGATGCAAGTGTTCGCCGCTCAAGCACAGATTGGGTAAATTGCTTCGCTGCGATCGCAGCTATTTCGGCGGCTGCTCAAACGGCGGGCGTCATGCGATGGTCGCAGCGGCGAGGTCGTCGGCGGAGTACGACGGCATCATTGCCGGCGACCCGGGCTTTCATTTACCGAAGGCGCCGATCGGCGAAATGTGGGGCGCGCAGCAGTTCGCGAAAGTCGCGACGGCAACGACGACGAACGGTCAGCCCGACATCAAGACGGGTTGTACGGCTGCCGAGCGGCAACTGGTGGCGTCGAGAATCGTCGCGAAGTGCGATGCGCTCGACGGCGTCGCAGACGGCATGGTGCACGACATCAACGCGTGTCAGGCGAACTTCAGCCTTGCCAACGACGTGCCGACCTGCTCCAGCAACGTGCGCGACGGCACTTGTCTGAACGCCGCGCAGAAGGACGCGATCGGCAATGTGTTCTCCGGCGCGCGCAACAGCGCCGGTGCCGCGCTCTACGCGAGCTTTCCATACGACGCCGGTATCAACGGCGCGAATTGGACCTTGTGGAAGCAGAGCAATTCGATCGCGCTCGATCCCGCGGCGGCCGCCTTCACATTCACGATGCCGCCGCAGAGCGCATCGTTGCTCAGCCAGTTGTCCTCGTACGCGCGGAACTTCGGCATGGACACCGATGCGCCGAAAATCTTCGCCACCAGTGGCGTCTACTCGGAATCGTCGTGGTCGTTCATGACGCCGCCTGGAGCATCACCATGAGATCAACGGCGGGGCAAAAACAAAGGGGCAGAGGATTGTGGCTCCCGGCCCCTTCGTTTCTGGACAGGGCGGCGATACACATGCGTGCACCGCCGCCTTTCCCTTAAGTGGTCGGAGCGCCTGGCTTTTCCGCATGACCGCCGAAGTCCTTGCGCATTGCGGAGAGCACGCGATTCGCGAACTCCGCTTCGCCGCGCGACGTGAAGCGTGCGAAAAGCGCGGCGCTTAGCACTGGCACGGGCACGCCTTCGTCAATCGCGGCATCAATAGTCCAGCGGCCTTCGCCCGAATCCGATACACGACCCGCGAAGTCCTTCAAATCGCCGTCGCGCGACAGCGTGCCCGCAATCAGGTCGAGCAGCCACGAGCTAATCACGCTCCCACGCCTCCACAGTTCGGAGATATCGCCCAGATTCAGGTCGTACTGATAGAACTGCGGGTCGCGCAGCGGCGAGGTTTCCGCATCGATTTCGCGCGACTGCTTGCCCGCGTTCGCGTGTCGCAGGATGTTCAATCCTTCCGCATACGCGGCCATCAGCCCGTACTCGATGCCGTTGTGGACCATCTTGACGAAGTGGCCAGCCCCTTGCGGTCCGCAATGCAGGAAGCCCTGTTCGGCCGTGCTGCCGTCCTGCTGACGGTCCGCGTTGCGCGGCGCGGCGGCAGCGCCCGGCGCGAGCGCGGCAAACACCGGTTCGAGATGCTTCACGATGTCCGTCTCGCCGCCGATCATCAGGCAATAGCCGCGTTCGCGGCCCGCGACGCCGCCGCTTGTGCCGACATCGACGTAATGCAGTTTTTTCGCGCCGAGTTCGTTGCCGCGGCGGATGTCATCGTGATAGTGCGAGTTGCCGCCGTCGATCACGATGTCGCCCGGCTCCAGCAACGGCACCAGTTTTTCGAGCGTCGAATCGACCACGGCCGCAGGCACCATGAGCCACACGGCGCGCGGCTTTTCCAGTCTGGCGACCAGATCTTCGAGCGTCGACGCGCCGGCAATGCCCTCCTGCTGGAGGCGCTGCACCGCTGCGGGCTGGACGTCGAACACGACACACTGCTGACCGCCCTGCGAAAGCCGCCGCACCATGTCGGCGCCCATGCGTCCAAGTCCAATCATTCCAAGTTGCATGTGCCGCTCCCAAAATATGTGTTGAGCGAGATCTCACACGCGCGGCCTCTTTGCATGAGCGGCATCGTGTCCGTCGACCGGTGCGCGCGATGTGCGGCGTGTGCTTCTACGCAGAGCGCGCGACAGCGGGAAAAGTTCCGGCCAGCGCGTTCATCAAGAGTAGCAGTTCCGTCGGGAAACCCCTGGACTGGAAATCGAAAATTCGCTTTGATCTTCTTAGCGTCAGGTTTTCGTTGAAGCCGTTCGAGCAAGGCCCAGTCACAGGTCGCGGACAAGGTCGGCTTTGCCGCCGCACCAGTCGCCGTCACGCCCAAGGGCTCCCACTGGCTGTGGTCGTGGTCGTTCGCGATTCCTAAGACTTCGAGGTCGCAGGAGGCGGCGAAGAAGTTTGCCGAGTGGGCAACGTCGAAGCAATACATCGAGCTGGTCGCAAAGGACGAAGGCAGGGCATCGGTGCCGCCGGGGACGCGCAAGTCAACCCACGCACGTCCGGAATACAAACAGGCTGCACCGTTTGGCGACTTCGTCCTGAAGGCCATCGAAACGGCAAATCCGAATGATTCGAAGCTCAAGAAGGCGCCTTACACCGGCGTCCAGTTCGTAGGAATCCCTGAATTCCAGTCGTTCGGCACCGTGGTGGGCCAGGCCATCGCGGGGGTCGTAGCTGGACAGACCGACGTGCCGACAGCGCTGAAGGCGGGCAATGCAGCCGCCGACCGCGCAGTGCGGCAGGGCGGCTATCAGAAGTAGCCGTAACGCATCGAAATTGCGGGGCGCTGGCAACGGCCGGCGCTGCCGCGCACTCCCAACGGAGACAGTCATGCAGCAAGTTGCTTCCTCCGCTCATCCGCCAGCCGCGGAGGCTGGTGGATTCGACCGGAAAGGCGCGTCTTCGGCGCGCTGGCTCGTCATGCCGTCCGTAGGCGTTCTCGTCTTATGGATTGCGATTCCTCTCGCGATGACGATCTGGTTTTCGTTCTCGCGCTACAACCTGCTGAATCCGGACGTAAAGGGCTTCGCGGGTCTCGAAAACTACACGTTTCTTCCCAGTGACCCGTCCTTCGGCCCATCGATCCTGCACACGATGCAGTTGATCATCTCGGTGCTGGTGATCACGGTGGTCGGCGGCGTGCTGTTCTCGGTGCTGTTCGACCGCAAGTTCTACGGGCAGGGCGTCGCGCGGCTGCTCGCCATCGCGCCGTTCTTCGTGATGCCGACGGTCTCCGCGCTGATCTGGAAGAACATGATCCTGCACCCGGTGTATGGGCTCATCGCGCAAGGCATGCGTGCCTTCGGTACGACACCGATCGACGGGTTCGCCGACCGTTCGGCCCCGAAGTTGTTATGAATCCTGGATTCAGTGCGCCGTTACCCGCCGACCTGATGCACGCCGAAGCCGCGCCGCTGTCTGCTAGCGGGCCGCAAACCGCCAGCCTGTTCCAGGGCTGGCGTTACTCGTCCCCATGGATCAGGGTTGGCGTTTGCCGCGGCCACCAGCGGGTTTGCCAGCCGGCTTACGTGAACCCGCAACTGGCTTGCTGGCGGGTTTGCTGCGTGGCTTTCGCACGCTGAATGGGTTACCGCTGGACAAGCTTGTGCCTTTACCCGCGGCCACAGCGCGCTGCGCCGCAGGCTTGCGTTTGTTTTCGCCACTTTGCGGGCGCGGGTTTTTGCTGGGCACCTGCACGGCGCCCGGCGCAGCTTGCGGCACTTTGGGCTTCTTGGGTTTTTTGGGTTTCTTGATGATCTGGCCCGTCGCGCTGGTTTGCGGCACGCGGTGTTCGGCTTCAAAACCCGGCTCTTCTTCACGGGGCAGCGTTTGCCGGATCAGCGCTTCAATCGCGGCCAGTTGTGGCGCTTCATCGGCACACACAAGGGACACCGCCACGCCGCTGGCGCCCGCGCGGCCGGTACGGCCAATACGGTGCACATAGTCTTGCGCCACGATCGGCAGATCAACGTTGATTACCAGCGGCAGGTCGTCGATGTCCAGGCCGCGCGCAGCCACATCGGTGGCTACCAGCATATTGACTTCGCCCGTCTTGAAGCGCTCCAGCGCACGCAGGCGCGCGGGTTGCGGTTTGTCGCCGTGGATGGTGTCGACCGCATAGCCCGCTTCATCCAGCATGGCCGCCAGGTAATCCACGCCATTGCGGGTTTTGACGAACACCAGCGCGTGCTCCCAGTGGTTCTCAGCCACAAGGTGCATGAAGAGGTCAGGCTTGTTCTTTTTATCCACCGTCACCACCCACTGCTTGATCTTGCTGGCCGTGGCATTGGGCGGGCTGACGCTGATATTGACCGGGCCGCGCAAAATGCCCGCCGCCATGGCGCGGATATCATCGGTAAACGTGGCAGAGAACAGCAGGGTCTGGCGCTGAGTGGGCAAGGCAGCAAAGACGGCGTTGAGTTCGCGCGCAAAACCCAGATCCAGCATGCGGTCGGCTTCATCCAGCACCAGCGTTTGTACTTGATCAAACTGCACTGCGTTCTGGCGATTGAGATCTAGCAAACGGCCCGGCGTGGCAACGAGCACATCCACGCCTTTGCGCAACTTCATCATCTGCGGGTTGATACTCACACCGCCGTAGGCGGCCAGAAATCGTAAGTCGAGGCCTTTGCCGTAAGCGATAAAGCTTTGCAGCAGTTGTTCGGCCAGTTCACGCGTGGGCACCAGCACCAGAACACGCGCGCGGTTGCTGGACACCGCCGGGCCGTGTTGCACCAGCCGTTGCAACAGCGGCAGCGCAAAACCCGCCGTTTTGCCAGTGCCCGTCTGTGCCGCAGCCATGA
This sequence comes from Paraburkholderia hospita, assembly GCF_002902965.1. Classification (GTDB taxonomy): domain Bacteria; phylum Pseudomonadota; class Gammaproteobacteria; order Burkholderiales; family Burkholderiaceae; genus Paraburkholderia; species Paraburkholderia hospita. The sequence continues at coordinate 1,779,971 of NZ_CP026105.1, forward strand.
CGTCCTTGCCACTGAGCACAGCAGGAATCGCCTTGACCTGCACCGGCGTAGGTGTCTGGTAATTGAGGTCCTGCACATTACGCAGCAAGGGATCGATCAGGCCAAGCGAGGCAAAAGACATGGGCGTATTCCGGCTAAAACCGCAATTCTAGCGGTTGCCGCGCTGATTGCGCCGCGCAGATCAATGGTCAAAAAAATCGACGTTGATCGCCACTGAAAAGCGTAGCGGTGCCGGGCGCCGCGCCGGCAAACTGACAACGATGCTAGAAAGGGGGCGCGACGGCGGGTTCAGGTTACTGTTGCTGCGGCGCGTGCGTCTCAAGGGACGGATTCAGGTACGCATGGATGGCTGCGACAACGACTTCGCGGAGGCAATCAGATCGTCGAGCATCGCGGCACGCTGGCTGGGATCGGTGTTGCGTCCCGTCATGAAGCACAGCGCCGCGATGGGCAGGCCAGTGCGATCGCGAACAGGCGCGGCCATGCACAGCCGGAACGACATCGACAGACCCTCCGTGCAGCAATAGCCCTGGGCTGCCGCATCGCGAACGTCCCGCATGAAGTCGTCGAACCCGATGCGGCGACCGTCAACCAGCACGTAGTCTTCGTCTGGAATCAGCGCATGGACGTCGTCGTCGGTCAGATGTCCGAGCAACAGGCGACCCGTCGCCGTCCACGGAATCGGCACCTTCACGCCGATATCGGACGTGATGTTGAACGGGCGCGCGCTGTTTTCCGACAGCACCACGGTGTACTTGTTGCCTTCGAGCATGCATAGTTGTGCGGTCTCGTCGTACTTGCGCACGAGACCGAGTATGGTCTGATGCGCGCGGCTGATGAGATCATTGTGCATCGCGTAATCGGCGCCGTAGTAGTGCATCTCGCGCCCGAAAAACACGCTGCCGTCGGCGCCCGTTTCGAGCCACCCCGCCTCCGTGAGAATCGTGACCAGCTCGTAGACGCTCGAGCGCGGCGCACCCGTTGCCTCGATCAACTCCCTCATCGTCAGTGGACGCCGCGCAGTATGCAGTTCCCTGAAAATGCCGATCACGCGGTCCACTCCCCGGGCCCGTGACGATTCTGGTGCAGACATTGCGTAGACTCCGTCGGCGATAGGAATCGCAGTTCGTTCTCGTGTTGTCGTTGTTCGTGCTTTCGCGTGCGTTTCCCGCAGCGCGCGTTTAACGGACCCTGGGCCGGACTGCCGCATTTCTCGCGGCAGCACCCATCAGAGACCGACGCGCCGATCGATGCGATGCTTCAATGATCGAGCACGCGGTGCAGGAACTGCTGCGTCCGTTCGTTCTTCGGCGTGACGAAGATCTCCTCCGGCACGCCCTGTTCGGCGATCACGCCTTTGTCCATGAACACGACGCGGTCCGCCGTCTTGCGCGCGAAGCCCATCTCGTGCGTGACGACGACCATCGTCATGCCGTCCCGCGCAAGTCCACGCATGACTTCCGTCACTTCGCCGACCAGTTCCGGGTCCAACGCGGATGTCGCTTCGTCGAAGAACATGATGCCGGGCTCGACAGCCAGCGCCCGCGCAATCGCTACACGCTGCTGCTGCCCGCCCGACAACTGGCTCGGATAGTGCTCGGCACGATCGGCGAGGCCCACGCGGTCGAGCACGTCCATCGCGCGTTTGCGCGCGTCGACGGCACTCATCTTGCGCGCCTTGATCAGCGCGAGCGTCACGTTGCCGAGCGCGGTCTTGTGCGGAAACAGATTGAACTGCTGGAACACCATGCCGACATGACCGCGGATTTCCTTTGCGCGGCGCACATCGTGCAGCGGAACATCGTTGACCCAGACTTCGCCCGAATCGGCCGTTTCGAGGCCGGCCATGATGCGCAGCACCGTGCTCTTGCCCGAACCGGATGCGCCGATCAGCACGAGCACTTCGCCGGGGCGCACCTCGAGATTGATTTCCTTGAGCACCTTCGTGGCGCCGAACGACTTGCTCACGCCGTTCAGGTTGATGACTGGCTTGGACCCGATGGATGTGGTCATGACAACAGGCTCCTACGATCATGGTGGCGCACCCACTGCGACAGCGGGAAACACACGACGAAATACAGTACGGCGACGAGTCCGTAGATTTCGACCGGCTTGCCGACGCGGTCGACGATGGCCTGACCGCCATGCATCAGCTCGGACATGCCGATCATGCTGACGATCGACGTATCCTTGATCAGCGACAGGTACTGGCCGATCAGCGGCGGCAACACGATCTTGCCCGTCTGCGGCAACACGACCGAGAAGAACGTCTGTGTCTTGCCAAGGCCGAGAATCTGCGAGACTTCCCATTGCCCTTTGGGCACGGCTTCGATGCCCGAGCGGAACACTTCGGCGATATATGCGCCCTGATACACGCTCAAGCCGACCACGCCCGCCGCGAACACATCGATCGCATAGCCGAAGTACGACACACCGAAATAGATGAACATCAGCGTGATGAGCACGGGTGTGCCGCGAAACAGTTCGGTGTAGAGCTTCGCGACGCGCGCGCTGCCCCATGGTCCGAACGAGCGCAACACGGCGGCGAGCAGGCCGATCAGCGTGCCGCCGACAATCGATGCCGCAGATAGCAGCAAGGTCGTGACCAGTCCTTGAAGCAGGATCGACAGGCTGGTCGTCAGCAGTTCGGTTGACATGGACGGTTTCCCCTTCGATGGGTCAGGTGCGGGCCGGATGCGGTTCAGCTGCGGTTCTCTTGACGCGGAATCAGCAATAGCCGCCTGCGCGTGTGCTGCTTCAGCATTAAGGGCGGCTGGAACACGCGCGCGCCGATCTGCTCCGCGATCCATGACAGGCAATTGCTCATGATCAGATACGCGATCAGCGTGACCGAGAACGTCTGGATATAGAGCAGGGTGCGCGCATTGATCACGGTCGCCGTGCCCGTCAGTTCAGGCAGCGCAATCGCGGAGAGCAGCGACGTGCCAAGCAGCAACTGGATCAGGTTGTTGATGATCGCGGGATAGACGGCGCGCGCCGCTTGCGGCAATACGACTTCGATAAAGACCTGGGCACGCCCAAGGCCGAGAATGCCGGCCGCTTCGATCTGTCCGCGCGGCACCGACTGAATGCCGGCGCGGAAGACCTCTGCCATATACGCACCCACATTCACGCCGAGCGCAATCACGCCCGCCGTATATGCGCTCAGATTCAAGCCCAGCGATGGCAGACCGAAGAAGACGATGAAAATCTGCAGCAGAACGGGTGTATTGCGGATCGTCTCGATATAGCTGCGCGCTACGACGCGCAACGGCGCGAGATGCGAAGCGCCCGCGAGCGCCGTCAGCAGACCGAGAATCTGCGCGACGCAAAATGCGAGCAGCGTGATCTGCAACGTGAGCCACGCGGCCTGGAAGAACTCGGGCACATAGCCCCACAGGGTCAGCCATTGATAACTCATCGCCATTCCTTCGCAAAGTCGGGCTGTCGTTCGCGCCGCGCGTTCGTGTTCAGAACTGCGGGTTCAATGGATAGCGGGGCGGGGTGCCGAACCATTTCGTGTAAAGCTGCGCATTGAGCTTCGACGCGTTGATGTTGAACAGGAACAGGTTCAGGTAGTTCAGCCAGACCTGATCGCCCGCCTTCGCGCCGAACGCGTTGTATTCGAGTGGCACGAGGGCCTCGTTGGTGACGGTCAGCTCCGGGTCCAGCTTCGCCTGATAGGCGAGGAAGTTGTTGTCTTCGATCATCGCGTCGGCCTGGCCCTGCTTGACGGCGAGGATGGCGGCTTCCGAGCTGTCGTATTCCTGGATCTTCACGGGGATGCCCAGCGCACGCACTTCGTCGCCGTTCGTCGATCCCTTGACGGTCGCAATCGTGTGGCCCGACATGTCCTTGACCGACTGGATGCCGCTGCTCTTCTTGACGAGCAGCGCCTCGCTCGCGACGACATACGGCGTCGTGAACGCGATTTCCTTTGCGCGCTCGAGATTGCGTGTGAAGTTGCAGAAGACTACGTCGACTTTGGCGGTCTGCAGATTCGGAATGCGGTTTGCGCTCGTCGTGTTGACCATCTCGAGCTTCACACCCATCTGTTTCGCGAGTTCTTTCGCGAGATCGACGTCGTAACCGTCCGGTTGCCCACTCTTGTCGTAAAAGCCGAATGGCGCGAAGGTCAGACAATCGCCGACACGCAGCGTGCCGCGTTGCAGGACGGCCTGCAAAGTCGAGCCGGTCGCGGCATCCTGGCCAGGCGTCGCGACCTTGGTGCAACCAGTGAGTGCCAGCAGGCCGACGACGGCGGACAAACAGGCGAACCTTACGCTTTCTTTGAACAGTCTCATTTTCGACCCTGTGAGAGGAACCCCAATTTGGACGGAACTCGCGACCAAAGCGGTTATGGCTGCCCGCAGGCGTGAAAACCGATAGATCGCGCACTTGCCTGTTTGTCCGGTATATCGGAACCGAGTCCGGCACAGCAGATGCGGCCCAGTGTTTCACGGAAAAAAACGAATGACAAGCGGGTATACGAGCGCCTTGCGGGGCCACTTGAGGGTGCAGAAGGGAATACCTTTTTCTCCGTGTACAACGAAGGAGCTGCGCAGTACCTTTTGCGACTTCCTCAGGTTCGCGAGGGGCAGACGAGTGGCATGCAGGTGATGCCTCGTAGCCAGTGTCCGGAATGCTGGAGGTTAATGTCTGTCGCCCATCCCGCCTTAACCACGAAAACAATACTATTTATTTCGACGTGCGAAATTAAAAGGGGAAATGTATGGTGCGTCAATCTATCCTGAAAGCTAGTTGATGTCCTGCCCTGTCTGTCGACTGAAAGCGCGTAGCCTGTCGTTTCCGATGCCTGGCATTAGACCGGCGTTGGCCTGAGCACCCCGTCATAGCCATGCTAAAAGTGGCAGCACTTGGGCGTTTAACGTGTTATCGAAAGTCCCCGGATGGCCGTTCGGCGCGATGCCTTAGCTCTTCAGTCGTCTCGCCATCGCCATCTGGTCGCCAACCTGGTGGCTCGACAATGAACCCACAAATATCGCGCACCGAACGCGACGAAAGGAGGTCGCGCCACAACGCACACCAGTGTTCAAACTCAATTGCGAGCATGTTGCCTGTCGTAATCGGCTTGACTAGACCGAAGCGACACGGCACGTCGTGTCGCTCTGCGATATATGTGCCAAAAAGCCGATCGAACACGATCAGCACACCGCCATAGTTGCCGTCCAGGTACTCGAGGTTGCAAGCATGATGCACGCGATGGCTCGAAGGCGTATTGACGATCCATTCGAGCGGGCCGAGGCGTGGAATCCACGTAACATGCAACCAGAATTGATACAGCAGATTGAGCGATAGCAGTGTCAACACGATCTGGGGCGGCATACCGAAAAGCGGTGCAACCAGAAAGAACGCCAACGAACCCGTGAGGCGGCCAGTCCAGCCAAACCGGTATGCTGCAGAAAGATTGAGCTGATTCGGTGAATGGTGCACGGCATGTGTGCACCAGAACCAGCGCATCCGATGCGCGGCGCGGTGATACCAGTAGTAGCAGAATTCCTGGCCGACGAAGCACGCCAGCCAACCACTCCAATGACTGATCGGCAACGTCCAGAGTCTGTGCTGCCAGACCCAGTTCATGGCGGTGCCCCAGAACGCGAGCGGCAGCAACCAGCGCAGCGGATACTCGCGAACGAGAAAATCGGCGACCGACACTGTGGCTGCTTTCCAGTCGTAGCTTTGTCGACCGTACCGGAGAGCAAGAATCAGCGCCTCTGCTACAGAGGCGACGAGAACCATCGCATTAGCGTATTTCAGCAACGCAAGCAAAGCAGCCATAACCGGACCGTCGGTTCGATGATGTCGTCCAGCGTAGACCGCAATCCCATGCGCCGCAACTCGTACCGGAGGCGGTGTCACCAGTTGATCGGTAAGCAGCTTCCGCGAGTCTCAGGCATTGAACGGTCCCGCCACAGTCTCTCCGTAAGTTATTTGTAGACGCGGTGAAAGTGACAAGGGGAAAAATCCGCGATCGCCGCGAGGCTCTCGAGGCTATAAGGCTTGCCCGGTTTCCGTGAGAATCGCTTCTACGACACGAGGGATCCTTCGTAGGTCATCACGTTCGGTAGTTGATTTCACAATGAGACAGCTAAGCTTGCCGGCGCTTGATGAACGGCGCAGGGTTTGCGCATTTTTCGACTGAAGGGCGATTAGAAACCACGCGCGATCATCGCGGCAGAGGGCGCCGATTTCCTGGAGGGACAGCTAGACCATGTCGACGAGGCGTTTTCGCTCCATCAGCTTCGGCATCTTCAATTGACGCATTATCGGGTCAATGAACTCGGCGACATTCAGACAGAGACGCCGGTTCATGGCGGCTTGACCGATTTCGGCGCGGAGGTCGTGCGCCGCTGCAATACGCTCGGGATCGTGGATGTAGCGCATGGCACCTACGATCTCGTGAAGCGGGCGGCGTCCGTCACGACAAAACCACTGGTGCTCTCCCACACGGCGCTGGCAGGACATCCGGGCGCGCGCAGCCGTGTGATCACGGCCGACCATGCGCGCGCTGTCGCTGAGACGGGCGGTGTTATCGGCGTCTGGCCCAGTTCGGGGTCATTCCGCGATCTGGATGGGATGGCGCACGGCTTCAGACGCATGGCGGATGTGGTGGGCGTCGAACACGTGGGCCTGGGAACGGATTTGCTCGGCTTTATCTCGCCTCCCGTGTTCCGTAGCTATGAGCAGCTACCAGCGCTGGGCACGGCACTGCTTGCCGCTGGATTTTCACAGGCAGAGACAGGGCAGATTCTCGGTGGCAATTATCGGCGCGTGTTTGAGGCCTCGGTAATTTGACTACGCATCATCTCGACGATAGCGGGAGCATCGAATACCCAGCCTACGTACGAAGGATGACGGCGTCGGCTCGCAAACAGTACCGGCCGAATCGAAAACGCGATCCGCCACCGCTCGGTAGAACGTGAGCGATGGATAGACATAGCCACACCCCTATAGGCATGTGCGTGCCGGATGCGCGCAGCTCGAACAGGTATTGTCGCAACCTGTTCGAATCATGATCGCACATGCGTGTGATCAATCATGCCGCCCTGAGACCTGTACCCATTTCGAGACGGCGCCCCTCGGGCGGGAACACGTGCCACGTGTGGTCGGCGTGACGAAAGAAGAACAGTGAGAACGAACCGTCGCATCGCTCGATCTGAATGCACACGCGACGCACATTGCCGACGCGCGAGCGCTCCAGGAGACGTACTCGCGCGGTATGTCCACGCGTCGTGCCCATCAGTTTTTCCACCTGAAAGCGAAGTGATGTGTTGCCCACCGCCATATCTCTTCCCCCCGATGTCCGATGAATCGATGCTACGGAAAGCGTCACACGCATCAAATCGGCGGTAGCGGAATATGTCCTCAGGAAATTCTGATTTGCTTCATCAGGATTTCCCGTCTGATTGCGGCGTGAACCGCCGGCATACGAGAGTTTCACTCAACCCCGGTGGCCTTCCGGGCGGCTAGTATGCCGTTTACGCAGGCTCATTGCTTAATACACGCACCGTCATCCGGCAGTGGAGGGGCCGCATCAGCGCAAGTGTTGCCCGGCTCAGTTGCCGAAGTAGATCGAATGCGGCGACGTGGAATCTGCTGCCACACGATGGCCTGACTGATTCGAACCTTTGGCGCCCGAACCATAGCCACTCGCGTCACCATTTTGGGCAGCTACCTTCGCTTCCGCCGCCTGGATGTTCTGCGGATAGTCATCTGGGTTGGACGTCGCCGGGTTGTATCCAGCCTTCTCCAGCTGAACCAGCTCCGCGCGAACCTGTGCACGGGTCACTCCACCATTCGATTGGGCGAAAGATACGACGGGAACGAGGATGATTGCAGCGACTGCGACAGCCTTGATCAGCGATTTCATGATTTACCTCCAGGATTTTGTATTCGGTTATCACGGACCTGTTGTTCCGTGACCGCTGAACACATTCTAGAGGTGGGAAAATATAGGGTAAACGCTTGGTCGGCCAATTCATAGTTGCGGCATTTAAGACAATGCGACGCCCCACGGATCTCGCCAGCGGCAATCTCGCGATGGCATCGAATGGGGTGGCTTGGGGTTGGAAGGCGGGTGTGATTGAGGTTCGGGGGTTTGGATTTGCGCCAGTGCTTTGACGATCGCTCTATTGCGGGCTCGACTAAATAACACCCTATCAAACATGCAATCCCCATGCGTTATTTTCATCCAGTACGCGCCCCGTTTCCGATTTAACATTTGGGTCCGACTCTGAAGGCTGCAAATTCGCAGGGCCGGACATAAGAAAGACTGGAACAAAACTATCGAATACCAAACGGTCGGGCGGCGTCAGCAGAAACGATGCGCCTGGCAACGTTTAATCCAGATATGGTCGGAGACGAATAGATGCTGAGCCCTCACGAATTCGCCACCCTCATGCTCGTGAAGTCCGCGCCCGAGCAGATTGACCTGAACCGGGAAGAACTTGACACCCTGCTGGAACGTCAGTTGATCGCGCTCGAAGAGCTCGCGTCTGGCGCCCAGCGTCCCCGCCTCACCCGCGATGGCGATTCAGTCCTTCGCGCCATCACCGGAAAACACTGAGCGGCGATTGTCGCGGACGTGTCGAGGATTGCATTTCGCAACCGGGACACGTCACGCGTATAGCGACGTGTCTACGGTGACGGTCGATTCCGCAATCACGCTGCAAAAGCACCGCACATGCGCACGCCACCTCCGTGCATGTGCGGTCCACACACGCGATCCCGATGTCCCACGTGACCCGCCAGAATGGTGCGGCACCTCCGCGGGGATCGCCCATATGGGAGTTCAACATGCTGAACCAGGACCAGATTGCTGCAACCCGACAGGCCAATCTCGATCTGTTTTTCGGGCTGAGCAGCAAGGCAGTCGAGGGCGTTGAGAAACTGGCTGCACTGAACATACAGGCGATCCGGGCAACGGTCTCGGACACGTTCGATCTGGCGCAGAAGTCGTTGTCGGTGAAGGAGCCGCAGGACTGGCTTGCGCTGCAAAATGGCGCCGCCGCGGCGATCGCAGAAAAGGTACAAAGTTACAGCCGCCAGGTATTCGACATCGCATCGGCGACGCAAGCCGAGTTCGCACGGGTTGGACAGGCGCAGGGCGAAGCCTACCGGCGCCAGATGCAGACGGTGGTGGAGGACGCAACCAAAAACGCACCGACGGGCTCTGAAGCCGCCATGGCCGCGCTGAATTCCGCCATCGCAGCCGCCAATACGCTGTATGAAACCCTGCAGGGCGCTGGCCAGCAGGCGGTCGAAGTCACACGGAGCAACCTCGACATGGCCGCGGCAGCCTCGAAGAGCGCCCGACGTGCGATTGATCCCGTATTGCCTGCAGCAAAACGATAGCGGAAGCGGGCCGGTGCCGTCTCTGATGGCGAAAGTCGCTCAATATCAAGGAATCCCTGACAAGGGCGTCACCGGCTGATGGCTGTGCTAGGCACTCAGGGATCGCAAGGCCGGCCGTCTCAGGCGGAACGGCTCCGCGCGCGGTTCCCGGCAATCCGGGCGACGGCAGGTAGAGGTCGCGTTTGCTTTCCCATCGCGTGGGTGGAATCAGCAACGGCTCTGTCGCAGTAAGGATGACGGTGCGTGAGTATCCAGCATGGTCAGGAATGCTTATGTCGTCACTAATGAAAAAAATTGCCCTGACCCGCAGTAATGGGCTTTCCATCACTACGGCACTACAGCATCCAAATAGTCCGACTATAGTTAAGGGTATACGTTGATTAGCCAGAAAAAGTACGTGATATAGGATTTTCGGCAGGTCGTCAGGCGCACACGCATGCACACGGGGTCGTGAAGTGTGGTGCGGCCCGGCCGGCGCTTTACTCGCCTGCGCCGTCATGCACAGCAAGTTATTCAATAACTCAAAGTCTGGAGGATGACATGGCAGGCAAGCAGGGCCCAAAAGGCGAAGTTCAGGGCATGCGTCGCGGCATGCTACAAGGCGCCGCGCTGAGTGCGGCAATGGCAATGCTTGGCGGAGCGATCACGCCCGCACAAGCCGCAGAGGCGGGGCCATTCCCCGCCCACAAGCGCTGGAAGATTGTCTTCGTCAATCATGTGACGACCAATCCCTTTTTCGTTCCGACGCAATACGGCATTCAGGACTCCACGGCTTTGCTCGGTATGGACTACCAGTGGACGGGCTCGGCCAATGCCGACATCGCTGAGATGGTCAATGCCGTGAATGCGGCCATTGCCGGGAAGGCCGATGCGATCGCCGTGCCCATCGTCGATCCAAAGGCTTTCGACAAGCCTATCCAGGCCGCGCTCGACGCCGGTATCCCTGTGTTCGCGTATAACGCCGATGCGCCACAGGGTTCCGCGAATCCACGCTTGAGTTACATCGGTCAGGATCTGTATCTGTCCGGGTATCAGATGGGCGAGCGCATCGCCAGTCTCGTCGATAGCGGTCTGGTGGCGCTGTTTATCGCAACGCCGGGGCAGCTCAACATTCAGCCCCGTCTGGACGGCGCCGTCGCTGCCATCAAGAAGTCGGGCAAGAAAATCGACGTGCAAACCATTGCCACTGGCGCGACCGTCAACGAAGAACTCTCGAAGATCAAGTCGTTTTATCTGGGCCACCAGGATCTCAAAGGCATGTTTGCCGTCGACGCGGGGAGCACGCAGGGCGTCGCCGAGGTGATGAAAGAGTCCAATCTGCCCGCCAAGGGCGTGCATGGCGGCGGGTTCGACCTGCTGCCGCGCACGGTCCAGCTGATTCACGATGGCTTCCTCGATTTCACGATCGACCAGCAGCCTTACGTGCAAGGCTTCTATACGGTGGTCGAGGCGTTCGTGTTCCTGGCGTCGGGCGGGCTCGTCGGACCGGCCAATGTGAACACCGGCTTGAAATTCGTGACCAAGGGCTCGGTCGATCCTTACCTGAACACCTCCACGCGTTATGAAGGCAAGAGCACGAAGCCTGAAATCGTGCCACGCTCGGGGGCGATCAAGGGGTGACCTCTCCTGTGGTGGACATCAAGAAAGCACAACGACCGCGGCTCTGGCCGCGGTCGTTCGTGCGCTCGAGCGAAATCCGCATCCTCGCGGTGGCGATCATCCTGTGCGCTTACTTCGAGACCGCGAACCACGATTTTCTGCTGACGCACGCGAGCCTCCAGAACCTGTCGCAGTTCATTGCGCCCGTAGCGATCATTGCGTTTGGCGAAATCATGTTGATGATCGGCGGAGAGATCGATCTTTCCGCCGGCATGGTCTTCGCCTTTGCGCCGTTCGTCATGCATTTCGCTCACGAGGCGGGTGCACCCGCCTGGCTGGCAATGCTGACGGGTGTCGTCGCGGCGGGGCTGGTTGGGCTTTTCAACGGCGCGGTATCGGTCTATCTGCGGATCCCTTCGTTTGTCACCACGTTGGGCACGCTGTTTTTTGTGAACGGATTCACGCTGACCATTTCACGCGGCACGCCTGTTTCGCCACCCGAGGAGGGCGTTTTCGCCGAGTTCGTGGGGGCGTGGGGCTACAGTGAAATCATCTGGACAATCGCGATCGCCGCGATCATGCACGTGCTGTTGCGTCACACGCGCTGGGGTTTGCACACGATCGCATCGGGGGCCAATCCGCTGGGCGCGAGCGAAGCGGGTATCCATGTCAGGCGTCTGAAGCTCCGCAATTTCATACTCGCTTCGGTGCTCGCGGGTTTGACCGGCATCCTGGAGGGCTTCCGTATTTCGTCAATCGATCCGCAAGCGGGCGGCAATCAGATCATGTTCCTTGCGGTGGCGGCGGCGGTGATCGGCGGCACGCCACTCGCGGGAGGGTCGGGCACGATCATCGGCGGTCTGATCGGCGCAGCCGTCCTCGGCATTCTGAATGATGGCTTCACGCTGATCGGCATCAACGCGTTTACCTTCAACATGATTCTTGGCGCTGCGATTCTGGCGGCGATGATCTTCAACATCCACGTCGTTCGTCTGGCGCGCAAAGGAGAGTTGTGATGTCCTCGTTGCCGCAAGAGGCATTGCGTGGTGAAGATATCGTCAAGCGATTCGGCGCTGTTACCGCGCTCGATGGCGTGTCCTTGACGCTCAAACAAGGGGAAATTCTCGGCATTCTGGGCGACAACGGCGCGGGCAAGTCGACGCTCATCAAGATTCTCACCGGCTTTCATCAGCAGACGAGCGGCAAGCTGTTTCTTGGCGGCGAAGAGACCTTGCTACGTTCAGTCGATCACGCGCGCGCGCTTGGTGTCGAGTGCGTGTATCAGGATCTGGCGCTCGCGAATTCGCTGAGCATCTATCACAACATGTTTCTGAACAGGGAGATCATTCGTCCCGGTCCGTTCCGCCTGCTGAATCATCGGGCGATGCGCCAGCGCGCTGCGGAATGTCTCGAAGAGATCGGCGTACATGTTCCCTCCGTCGACCTGCCTGTCGAGCAGCTTTCCGGTGGCCAAAGGCAGGCCATCGCGGTGGCGCGCGCGGTCAATTCGAATGCACGGATTCTGTTGCTCGACGAACCGCTCGCGGCGATGGGCGCCCGCGAGGCGGGGCTAATCATCGATCTGATCCTGCGCCTGAAGGCAAAGGGCGGACTGTCTATCATCATGATCATGCACAACTACGCGCAGACGCTCGACATCGCGGATCGCGTCATGCTGATGCAACGAGGCCGTGTGACGTATCAGCGAGAGACGGCCAGCACGTCCGTCGCCGAGTTGATGGATATCGTTCGTCGCGAGTATCGGACAATGCGCGCGCAGGCATCGTCAAGCTGAAGGGTGTTGCGGCGACGCTGACCAGACGTCGTCGAAGGCACGAATCGATGAAACCGATGCGCTCGGCGCAGCGGGTCGCTCGGGGAGCTTCTACGACAATCCGATTCGCCTGTTCCCGAGATACGCGTGAGAAACGCTGTCGTTGACAGCAAAGCAATGCGAGGTCGGCGCGGCAAACGGATCAGACAACTTTCTCGAACACCACGCCCTGAGGCCGGCCGCAATCTGCGATGGGCGCAAATGCGAGTTCGCGTGCTTCGGCCTCGTCGACGCCGAAACCTCGTAGCAGGGCGAACATGGACTGTTCGGGGTAGTCGTCGGGCGCTTCACCAGACAGCAGCGTTTCGATGCCATACATGATTGCGCCCAGGGCGATATCACGCGCGACGGTAACGTGCCCTACATGGAACCGGCCCGCGTCAATCGCGAGTTGAAGATCGCGAGTCAGGTATTCATCGAGCAACCGGCCGCGTGAGCCGCGCCGCGTACCCACTCGCGTAATGAACGCGCCCCACAGCGGATAACGGACGGCCATCGTCATGTACAACCGCGAACCAACGACAACCCGCCTCGCGGGATCCACTTCGTCAAGAACGAGGGGGTCGATAACCTCTAGCACCTCGTCGCTGCTCTCGCCTGCGACGGCGACCAGCAGTTCAGAAGTGGTCCGGAAATAGTTGTAGAACGTCCCGCGCGCCACACCCGCCGCCGCGATGAAGTCATCGATCATCGGCGCGTCGGGTCCCTTCTCGGCAAAAACGGCCAGCGCGCTCTCGATCAGACGGTTGCGCGTCTTTTCGCGGCGTAGCGCGCCAACACGGCTTTGATAGTTGTCCTCGGGCTCTTTCATTCGGGCTTTCATCCTTCGTCGCAACGCGGTCCCATTGTACGGGTTTGTCCTGGCGCCATTCTAATTGACGTTTCTGTCAAAACGACTAATATTCGTTATGACGAATTTGTCAAAACAAGGTGAGCCGATGGCTCGTCTGCATCGAATGTCAGGAGACACACATGCGACTGGTGAGTTTTGAGCGGGACGGCAAGGCCGCACTGGGTATCCGCGAAGGCGAAGAAGTGCGGGTAATTGGCAGCGAGACGTTGGAGTCTTTGCTGGCGCGAGGCGTCGATCTGGTGGGATACGCGCGCGAACATGCGTCGCAGGAACGCGTGCCCGTCTCGCAGATCCGCTTTCTTCCGCCGCTTTCCCGACCGCCCAAGATTATCTGCGTCGGCCTGAATTTTTCGGATCACACATCCGAAAGCAAATACGAGCAGCCCGACTATCCCACGCTGTTCTTCCGCGTCGCGACGAGTCTGATTGCGCACGATCAGCCGATGATCCGGCCGCGCGTGACCGATTCCGACGGTCTCGATTACGAAGGCGAGATCGCCGTGGTGATTGGCAAGGGCGGGCGCCACATCAGCAAGGACGCTGCGCTTTCGCACGTCGCCGGGTATTCGGTTTTCAACGATGGATCGGTGCGCGAGTATCAGTTCAAGACGCCGCAATGGACGGTCGGCAAAAACTTCGACGGGACGGGCGCATTCGGCCCCGATCTCGTGACGGCCGACGAACTTCCGCCCGGCGTGAAGGGCTTGCAGCTGGAGACGCGCCTGAACGGCGAAGTGGTGCAGTCGGCGAGCACGGACGAGATGGTGTTCGATGTCGCGAGCCTGATCAGCATCATCAGCGAGGCCATCACGCTCGAAGCGGGCGATGTCATCGTGTCGGGCACGCCGTCGGGCATCGGCTGGGCGCGCTCGCCAAAGCTGCTGATGAAAGCGGGCGACGTGTGCGAGGTCAGCGTCGAGAAGATCGGCACGCTGCGCAACGTCATCGCCGACGAATCCGCTGAGTGATTTCCGATAATCGTTGAAACAGCCCGCCGTCGAGCGGGCGAATCCAGAAGATGGAGACAGAGATGACCGTCAACCCGGCAGCCTCCGCACGCGCGAGCGTCCATTCGATCGACCACTTCGCGTTGAACGTCCCGTCGATCGAAGAGGCCGCGCACTTTTATCGCAGCTTCGGGCTTCGTGTCGAAACGGCGGGCGAGCGTCAGCAGGAACTCGCGCTATACGCGGCGGACGGCCATCGCTGGGCGCGCATCCTGCCCGCCGCGGGGAAGTCGCTTGCGTATCTGTCGTTCAACTGCTTCGCCGCCGACTTCGACGCGCTGTATGCACGCATCGCGGACGCCGGTGCGGAGTTCGTCGTCGGGGCAGAACAGGACGGAATCTGGTTCCGCGATCCGGACGGCAATCTCCTGCAGGTCAAGGTCGGCCCGAAGACGAGTCCTTCATCCAAGACGGCGAGCACGATCGCGGGTTGTCCCGCCGATGCGCGCGGCTCGCACACGCGTTCCGAAGCGAAGGTCGTGCATCCGCGGCGTCTTTCGCATGTGCTGCTGTTCACGCCCGACGTGTTGCGCGCGCTCGACTTCTACGCCAACGCGCTTGGCTTGCGGCTCTCGGACAAGTCGCAGGACATCATCGCGTTCACGCATGCGCCGCACGGCAGCGATCATCATCTGGTCGCGTTTGCGAAGAGCCACGCGCGCGGCTGGCATCACGCGGCATGGGACGTGGACGACGTCAACATGGTCGGCGAAGGCGCATCGCAGATGGCGGCAGCCGGCTATAAGAAAGGCTGGGGCACGGGCCGCCATGTGCTCGGCTCGAATTACTTCCACTACGTCGAAGATCCGTGGGGCTCGTTCTGCGAATACTCGGCCGACATCGACTTCGTGTCGGCAGGTCAGACGTGGCCCGCAGGCGACTACGAGCCGCACGATTCGCTGTATCTGTGGGGCCCGCCCGTGCCCGACAACTTCATCCGCAACACCTAGGCGCCTGCATAGGGCCGCAGCCGTGATGCCGCAAGGCTGATCGCATTTCTTCCCGTCGTGCATTGAATGGCAGCCGGAAACGCGCGGCGCCAGGGCACAACTCGCACTTTTCGAAGGTGAAATCACATGACCGACTCCCACATTCATGACGTCGTCATCATCGGCTACGGTCCCGTCGGACAATCGCTGGCCATTCTGCTCGGCGAGCGCGGCTACGACGTCGCCGTCTATGAGCGGTGGCCGTCGCTGTATCCGCTGCCTCGCGCTGTATTCCACGATCACGAGATTCGCCGCGTCTTTCACGCGATGGGAATCGGTGAGGAGATCGAGGCCATTTCGCAGCCGTCGGCCAAGTACCAGTGGTTCAACGCGGACTGGAAGACGCTGGTCGAAATCGACTGGTCGGCCGAGTCGATCAGCGATGGTCCCGTCGGCTATCTGTTCAATCAACCTTCGCTCGAAGCGTTGCTCGACCGCAAGGCGAAGTCGCTCGCAGCGGTGTCGGTGAATCAGGGCTGGGAAGCCGTCGAACTGCGCCAACAGGCCGACTATTGCGAAGTCACGCTGCGGCGCAGCCGCAACGAAAACGGCACATGGGTGCTGACGGATGAAACGCGCACGGTACGCGCGCGCTATGTGGTCGGCGCGGATGGCGCGAACAGTTTCGTGCGCAAGTCGCTTGGCATTACGTTCGAAGATCTGGGCTTCCAGGAAGACTGGCTCGTGATCGACCTTCAGCCGCATGAAGGCGTCAGGCTCGACGTACCCGATATCGGACAGTGGTGCAACCCGGCGCGACCGACAACGATGGTGCCAGGCGGCCCCGGCTACCGTCGATGGGAATTCATGCGCCTGCCGCACGAGACGCGCGAGGAAATGCAGACGCCCGAAAAGGTGTGGTCGCTGCTGTCGAAATGGGTGACGCCGGAGCAGGCTTCGCTGGTTCGCTATGCGCTGTACACGTTCCGCTCGCTGATCGCGGAGAACTGGCGCGAGGGGCGCGTGCTGCTTGCGGGCGACGCCGCGCATCAGATGCCACCGTTCATGGGGCAGGGCATGTGCTCGGGTCTGCGCGACGCATGGAATCTGGCGTGGCGTTTCGATCTGATCCTCAAGGGCATTGCGCGCGACGATGTGCTCGACGGCTATACACCCGAGCGTCGGCCGCAGGTACGCGCCGTGATCGACGCGTCGATCGCGATGGGGCAGGTCGTGTGCATTTCGGACCCGGAGCAGGCCGCGCGGCGCGACGCGTCCTACCTATCCGGCGATGTGCCGCCGTTGCCGCCGTTCCCGGGTTTGACGGGCGGGCTGATCCGCACCGAACAGAACTCCGCGGATGGCGGTATCGCGGGTCAACTGAGCGTTCACGGGCAGGTACGCAACGACGGCGAGGTGATGCGCTACGACGAAGCGATCGGCAATGGCTTTCACGTGATCGCGCTCGATGCCGACCCGGACTTGCATCTCGACAGCGAGACGCTCGCCACGCTTGCGCGCATCGGTGCGCGGACCATCGGCATGACGTGCGATGAAAGCAAGGTTGTCGCGGGGCGTGTGCTGTTCGACGTCAGCGGGAAGTATCAGACGTTCTTCGCCGAACACGGCGCGAAGGCGATGATCGTGCGGCCGGATTACTACGTGTTCGGCGCGGTGGATACGCTGTCCGATCTCCCCGCGCTGGCCGGCATGCTCACGTCGCGACTCGCGCTCTCGGGTGAGTCGGCTCATAGCGCCGAGCGCGTCGGCGCACTCGAAGCGTAAGTCGCGCTGCGGGCGACAGGCACTCACAACAATGACAACAGGAGAACACGCATGAAAGCAGGCTATCTGATGACCGTGACCGCAGCCGCGATTGTTGGGCTGACGTTTTTTAACGCGCAAGCGCAAAGCGCCAGTTCGCCCCTCGCGGCTTCCGCGATGGCGAGTTCGCCCGCCGCCAGTCCGAAGGCGATGAAAGCCGCCGATCGTCGGCTGCAGAAAGACGTGTTGCACGCACTGGCGAGGACGAAGGGGCTGAACGCGTCGGGCATTTCGGTTCGCGCGCGTCATGGTGTCGTGACGCTTCAGGGCACGGTGCCCGAGCAGTCCCAGACCGACGTTGCCGCGCATGCGGCTGAGTCAGTGGCTGGCGTTGCGTCGGTGAAAAACGCGCTCGGCGTGCGCGACGAAGGGCAGTGAGTTCACGCGTGCCTGCGAGCGGCGTCGTAGCTGGCCGTTCGCAGGCGTCTCACTGACGCAACGTGCTGGCGACCAGTGCCCTGAACCAGCGATGCCCCGCATCGTTGTGATAGCGCGCGTGCCAGAACTGCTGCACCGTCAGGTCTTCGAGTGGAATCGGCAGCGTGAAGACGTCGACGGCTGCGAGCCGCGAGAAGAGCGCAGCCAGTTCCTCGGGCACGACGGCGATGTAGTCGGAATTGGCGACGAGGCCCGGAACCGCGAGCAGATACGGTACATCCACGCCGATCCGCAGTTTCATGCCTTGCCGCCGCAATTCCTTTTCGAGCAACTGGTTGGTGATCGCAAGCGTCGCCGAGACCACGTGCCGGCTCGCGACGAAACGCTCCAGCGACATCTTCACCGTCTTGCGCGTGCCGCTTCCCGCGATGATGCCCACCAGCGACCGTCTGAACAGCGACTGCTGATGCAGGTTTTCGCCTAACCGCCCCAGATAGCCGATCGCCAGATCGACCTCGCCGTCCTGCAGCGCCGAGGCCAGTTCCACCGACGGCACCTGGATCGGCCGCAGCGTCGCGTTCGGCGCCTGTGCGTGCAGCGCGGCAAGCAGCCGTGGCAGCAGCACGATCACGCCCATATCGCTCAGACACACGGAAAACGTGCGTGTGGTCGTCGCGGCGTCGAATGACTTCGCCTGCCAGATGTCCTGGCGGATCACGGCCAACGCACGCTGCACGCCGTCGATCACTTTTTCTCCGACAGGCGTGGGCGCCATCACGGCGCCCGCGCGCACGAACAGATCGTCCTGGAACGACTCGCGCAACCGCGCGAGCGCGTGACTGACGGCCGGTTGCGTCAGCCCGAGCCGGTCTGCCGCGCGGGACACGCTGCGCTCAAGCGCAAGGGCTTCGATGACGTACAGAGCGTTGAGATCGGGCTGATCCATCTATGCACCAGATTCATATTCGGTATGAAAGACATTGTATAGATTTATAGCACTGCTGCGTTTAACTTGGACCCCACGCAATCGACCGCGCATAGATGCGGCACACAATCAGGAGACAAATCGATGAACGGCAGCACTATCACTGCAGAAGGTTTAATCAATTCGAGAAAAACATCAGGATTACAGATCGTTGTCCTGGTGATGTGTTTTCTCGTCGTGGCGATGGACGGTTTCGACGTCGCCTCCGTCGGCTACGTCGCGCCGCTGCTCAAGCGCGAATGGCTGCTGGGACCGCAACAACTGGGGACGATCTTCGCCGCGGGACTCGTTGGTCTGACGGTCGGCAGTTTCGTGTTCGGCCCGCTTGCCGATCGCATCGGCCGCAAGCGGACGATCGTGATGTCGGTTGTGCTGTTCGGCCTCGGCAGTCTGTTGACGTCGTTTGCGACGACGCCCGGCTGGTTCATCGCGCTGCGGTTCCTCACTGGCGTCGGGCTGGGCGGCGGCATGCCGACGGCCATCACGCTCAGTTCGGAGTACAGCCCGGAGCGGCATCGTCCGATGCTCGTCACGCTGATGTTCTGCGGCTTTACGATCGGCCTCGCATTCGGCGGCCAGCTTGCGGCGCTCATCATGCCCGCCTGGGGCTGGCGCGGCGTTTTCGTCGCGGGCGGCGTTGCGCCGCTCGTTCTCGCGCCGCTGTTGTGGTGGATGCTGCCGGAATCGCTGCGCTTCATGCTCGGCAAGCGCAAGTACGAAGCCGAAGCGCAGCGTGTTCTGGATCGTCTGTCGGACGCCGCCGCGATCGCCGCCGAACCTTTGACGCATGCGCCCACAACGTCGACCACGGCGGCCGCACCCTCAGTATCGACGCGGCCTTACGCGACGCTCTTCAACGCGCACTACCGGAAGGGCACGCTGCTCTTGTGGCTCGCGTTCTTCTGCACGCTGTGGGTCTATTACCAGATCAGCAGCTGGCTGCCTTCCGTGCTCGCCGACTCCGGCATGAGCGCGGCGCGCGCCGCGCAGGTGAGTGCGCTGCTGCCCGTCAGCGGCACGGTCGGAGCGCTCGTCAATGCCGCGCTGATGCGGCGCATGAACCCGTTCATCGTGCTCAGCGTGTCTTACGTGGTCGCGGCGATTTCGATTGCGTTCATCGGACACGCGATGAACAACCCCGTTCTGCTCGCGGTGGCCGTGTGGTTTTCGGGGCTCGGGCTCTCGGGGGCGCAGACGGGCGCGAACGTGCTGGTCGCGGGCTTCTACGAAACCCGTGCACGGGCCACGGGTGTCAGCTGGGCGCTCGGCGTCGGGCGCGTGGGATCGATCATCGGTTCGATGACGGGCGGTCTGCTGCTCGCACTGCTGCACTCGCCAGCCGTGGCGTTTCCCGTCTTCGCGGCGCCCGCGCTGGTGGCCGCTATCGCGATGCTCGGCACGGGCTGGCTTTATCGGGCGAAGGCGGTGCACTGAACAATACGTGCAGTCATATAAAGCGGCGCAACAAAGCGCGCCCATAACGACAACAACAGGAACGGAGACATCGATGAAAAAGCTTGCGGTCGCGACATGCGTCGCGTGCGTAGCAGTGGGCGCACAGGCTCAAGGCAGCGCGACGATTTTCGGTCTATTGGACGAAGGCTTGACACTCGTGACGAACGAAAAAGGCAGTCATAGCTACAAACTCGACAACTCGATTCTTTATCCGAGCATGTTCGGGATCAAAGGCGCGGAAGATCTCGGCGGTGGCACGAAAGCCGTGTTTGCGCTGGTCTCGCAGTTCAACATTGGTACGGGCGCGTCGATGCCCGCCGGTTCGATCTTCGGGCGCAACGCTTATATCGGCATCGCGAACGACAGATACGGCACGCTCACGATGGGCAACCAGTACGACTTCATGACCGACACGCTTTTCTACAATGGCTATGACGCGGGCTATGCATACGGCGGTCTCTACAACCTGCGACAGGGACCGTTCTCGAAACTGGGCGTGCCGGAGAACCCGACGGGCGCCTTCGAGTTCGATAACGTCGGCGGCGCGCATCGCGTGCAGAACTCGGTCAAGTACGTATCGCCGAATGTCGCCGGCGTGACAGCCGGCGCGATGTACGGTTTCGGCGGCGTGGCGGGATCGTTCCAGGCCAACCGGACGACAGGCTTCTCCTTGAACTACGTTGCGGGTGACTTCGCCATCGGCGGCGCTTATGTCGATGCGCACTACCCGGAACTCGCCAATGGTCAGGAAGGCATCCGCAATTACGGCGTCGGCATGCGCTACGACGGCCTCGGGAACCGCTACAACCTGCTTTTTACCGACACGAAAAATACGCTGACGGGCGGCGAGGTGTGGGTGGTGCAGGCCGGCGTGTCGCGCTGGCTGGGCGCGGCGTGGCTGATCGGCGCGAACTACCAGTATATGAAGGGCAATGCGCAACTCGCCCACAACAAGGCGAGCCAGGTCACGGCCGGCGTCCAGTACCTGTTGTCGAAGCGGACCAATGTCTATGTAGAAGGCGCATTCCAGCAGGCGGGCGGAGATGGCCCGGCGTTCGCCTGGATCAACGGGCTGTCGCCATCCGGCTCGAACCGGCAGACCGCATTGCGTGTCGGGCTGGCGACGCGCTTCTGAACCCCGATCGCGGCGCGGCATTCAACAGCGTGTAGAGACACGAACCAACAGGTAACGGAACATGGATGAGAAACAGTACAACGGCCCGGGAGGCATGGTCGTCGACGAACGCGGCGACGGCCCTCGCATCGTGTTCGTCCACGGCGGTGGTATCGGTGGAGCGATGGCGTGGCAGGCGCAATGGCCGCTCGCCGATGAATGGCGACTCGTGATGCCGGCGCGACCCGGTTATGGCAAAAGCCCATGGCCGGGCAGCGAAGACTTCGAACGGGACGCAGCGTACGTCGCGCAACTTCTGGAACCGGGGGATCACGTCGTGGCCCACTCGTACGGCGCCGCCGTCGCGATGCTGGCGGTCGCGCGCGATTGCGCCCGCGTTGCGTCGCTGACGCTGATCGAATCGGGCACGAGCGCAATTGCCAAAAACGATCCGCGAGTGACGGCATTTCACTATGCGACGCTGGGTCTTGCCGCGCATCCACCTGCGGAAGACGAAGCGTATCTTCGCGCGCTCTTCAGGATACTGGAGCCGACGCAGCCGTTGCCCGAACCGTTGCCGCCGCCGTTGCGAGTCTTCGCGAGCCATCTACGGCATTTTCGTTCTCCGTCGGAAGCAGTCGTTCCCGAGCGCGAGCTATCGGTCGCGCACTTGCCGAAGCTGCATGTGTCGGGAGGGCACAGTGCCGCATACGAAGGGATCACCGATGCGCTGGCGGCGCGACTGGGCGGTGAGCGCGTCGTCATAGAAGGCGGCGGCCATGCGCCGCAACGCACGGGCGAGCGCTTCAACGCCGTGCTTCGACGGTTTCTCAGCGGCGGGTCGTTATCGGCCACTACATAACAATATTGAATCGAATCGCGATTATTCGCGGCATTTTTAATACGCAACATTAAAGGAGTACGAGCATGTCAACCGCTGTAGAAGACCGTTTGCAGATCACCGACCTGATCACGGGCTGGATCCATCGCGATCTGGGCGAATGGGACAAGTTGCGCAACCTGTTCCATCCCGATGGCGAGATCGAAGTCACCTGGTTCGAAGGAGCGTTCACCGATTTCGTCGACGGTTCAATGCGCATGGGCGCATCCGCGTTGCGGACCAAGCATCTCATCGGCACGCCCGTTGTGACGTTCAACGGCGACCGGGCGGTGGTGGAAACCAACGCGGTCATCGTTGGAGAAAACGTCGAATTGGGATTGGGTTGTGTTGCCCACAACCGTTTCGTCGACACGGTTGAACGGCGCAATGGCGTGTGGAAACTGTGCAAACGCCAGAGCGTGTACGACATGGGTTCGTTTGCCTTTCCTGTGGGCATCGTGGCGATCGACGCCACCGTCGTTGCAAAGTATCCGCGTGAATATGCTCCGCTGGCGTATCTGCTTGAAAAGAGCGGTTTCCCCGTGAGTCGCATCTTTGCGACGCGTGGGAGTGAACTCGAAGTGGCAATGAAGGCCAAAGCCCAGAGCTGGTTGCTGGCGGAAGCTAATATTGCGTAGCCGACAATGTAGAGTTGGCTGCGTCGTGTTCCACGGTTGTATCCCGTAACGAATGCTTCTTCAAAGGCAGATCCGCAGGCACACGATCACTGTCGGCAGGTTGACGTCATTGAGCATACGGTAAGCGCGCTCGTGCGTTTCGTTCGGACCGGAATAGATCATCACCAACGCGTCGACCCCGATCGGGCGGCGCAACAGCTTTTCGAGGTCGTCCAACCGGTTCACGCGGAAGGTGTCGGCATAGGGTGGCTACATTGCGGCCTTTGCCGTCAATCATTCATACGATGAAGCCGCATTCCTGCACGACAGAGACCGGCGAACTGCTGGCGTTCGGCTACGCATACGGCCTGACAGTTCAACGCCTGCGCCGCTACGGCTTCCAGCCAGGAATTGAGGAAGATATCGTTACCCGCACAGACCAGCATGCGGACTTTTACGCTCTGATTTGATGGTGCGATGCCTTTTGTCTGATTACGACATCGCGCCGGACCGAACGGGGCACAGACGAGCACGGGGTCTGGAAACGCGTTACGCCTGAAGAATTTTCCTCCGCTTCTGCGCAGCGTACAGCTCGATTGCCTAACTTCTCTGCAGCGTTTATGCTGAATGGATCGTGCTGCGTGGTGAAGCGAAGGGCAGTCCGCGCGGCTAGATGGCCTATCCCACTTGCCGTGACATGGGACTCAGGTTAGCCCGACGCGGGACATTCCAGCTTCAGCTCGAGTCGGACCGTTGAACACAGGATGTTCGAGCGACGGGAGAAGTCCATGCGCAAGCCTCTACAGACGAGCGCTGTGTTGATGGCACTTGCCCTCAGCGGAAACGCAGTAGCCCATCCGAACATCGAGAGTTGCTGCATTCGAGAGTCTGGTTCCGGAGAGAATCTGGAAGGCTATCCGGCAAACTCATCGCGGGCAATGGCGACTAGCGGTGACAGGAACGTAGAAACCCGGGATGCCGCTCTTCCAGGAGATTCGTTCCGTCCCACCGAACGAGTGGCTCCCGACAGACTGGACAAATCGGTAAGTAAGGTGAGCGCCGCTCCCGAGCGACTTACGATCAGCAACAGTGGTGATGGAAGGGGCGACATCGAAAACGGCAGACCGGCCCTCCATCCGGCGACGCCGGACACGGTGACATCTCTCCCTACCGCGTTCGCCGCGCCGCACGTTATTCTTGATGGCACACCCATGCTCACCGGCAGCTGGCTAAGCAACGGCCAGTATGTACTCACCTTCGGCCTGAACGCCCGGAATTGACGCTGAGCGACTGACGCCATGTGGCACAGCGGTCGGGGAGGTGCCTTTCTTGTTCAGTACTTGCCCGAGAGCAGGTAACCCGCATTCGGAACTTGTGTATTCAGTCCCAGCGTTTTGAGGATGCGATAGACGGTCGACGTCGCGGCCGACAGGACCGGCTTGCCGAGGCGGTCCTCGACGGCCTGGATCGCGGGCAGCGAGGGCATTTGCACACATGCGGAGAGCACGACGGCGTCTGCGTTGCTGATATCGAGGCGATCGGCGTGACCGATCAGATTCAGCGGATCGAGGCGGCCAACAGCGAGATTGTCCGACACTTCCAGGCTGATCGAGTCGGTCACTTCGATGTCTTCGCTCTGGATGTAATCGACGACCTGTTGCGTCAGCGGCTTCATGTACGGCGTGATGATCGCGACGCGCTTGAATCCCATCGTCTTCACACCTTCGACCAATGCGCCCGCCGAGCTGACGATCGGCGTCGGGGCTCCGTTGCTTTCGACGGTCTTTTTAAGGCGCGATTCCGACGTGCGGTGATAACCAGCGCCCTGGCACATGATCGCGACGAGGCACGCATAGGCAAGCACATCGCAGCGCGCGTCGCTGAGTTCGAGCGCGCAGCGGTCGCTATCCACGTCCATCTTTTTCAGTTCTTCCGGCGTGACATGCATCATGCGCATGCGTGCAGAGTGGAACGTAAAGCGCTCGTCGGGGAAGAGCTCGTAGCGCGAGGTCAGCATCGCGGGAATTTCCGTTTCCATCGTCGTATTCGAGCTGGGAACGATCTGGCCGATTCGATAGGTCTTCATGGGTTTCTGGCTGGCGAGAGTTGAAAATCAGTTTCCGCTTGTGAGTTGAACGCCCTGCGTTTCCCGAAGCGTGAACACGAGAAGCGCGGCGGTGACATACGCAATGGACGCGATGCAGTAGGTCATCGTGAAACCGATCAGCGGAATCAGCGCGGGCACGAGCTTGATGCCGGCGATTGCGCCGACGCGTCCAAAGTTGAAGCAAAATCCTGCGGCCGTCGAACGGATGCTGGTGGGGAAGAGTTCCGCGTACCACGCACCGAAGCCGCTGAAATAACCGGTAAAGAAGCCGAGCAACGCCGACAGCACGCCGATGATGGCGATGTTCTGTACGTTGAATTCGAGCTTGCCATTGGTCAGCGGAATCATCGTCGCGCCATAGGCGAACACGGGTACGGCAATCGCGATGCCGATAAAGAAGCCCGCAAATGCCGCGCGCCGTCCGAAGCGCTCCGCCAGCGAGCCGTACGCGAGATAGCCAAGCGTCGCGCCGATGCCCGTCCACACCAGAAAGACAGGCGCCTGATCGATGCGCACATGCAAGATGCTCTGCAGATAGGTCGGGGTGAACGTGGTGATGATCCAGTACCCGTACATGCCGAGAACCGAAATCGCGAGCGCGAGCAGGGTCGTGCGCCGGTACTCGGGCTGGAAGATCTGCAACAGGTTTGCTTTGCTGGCGTGGGTCTTCAGGAACTCGCGATTCGCGAGCCACACGGGCGATTCCTTCACGAAGAAAAGAATGAAGATAGCGACGCCGTAAGCAGGCACAGCGGACAGAATGAAGAGCCTGCGCCACGAATCGGGGTTCGACGCATCGAGCAGCGTCCAGGCGAAGATCGCGGCCAGCAGGCTGCCGCCGGACCAGCCCGTCTGCATCACGGCGATCGCCTTCGCGCGGCCCGACGGCGGCCAGATTTCGCTGACGAGGGCAACGGCCGCGGACCACAATCCGCCTACGCCGATGCCCACCGCGAACCGATACACGTTGAGTTCGACGATGCTGTGGGCGAAGCCGCACAGCAGCGTGCCCGTGGCGTAAGTGAGAACAGAAATGAGCAACGTGCGCTTGCGACCGATCTTGTCGGAGACGTTACCGAGAAAGAAGCCGCCAATGCCCGTCGCGAGCAGGAACCACGCGACGGTCGATACCACGTCGGCGAGCGACGCCGAGAACGTATGCGAGACAGCGAGAATGACGAACCCGAACACGGTTGCGTCGAGTGCGTCGAACAACCACGCGCCCCACGAACCACCGAGCGTCACGTAACGTGCGAGGCGCGGCATCTGATCGGAAGAGGCTGCGTGAGCCGTCCTTGTCTCCATTGCTCCAGTACTATTCATTTTGTAGTCCATTGACGGCCGGGCGGCCGTGTTGATCCAGATGCGCGCACGCGCGTCGATGCAGCCGACGTTGCTCGAATACCCGATGCGGGTGGAGTGTTCGCTAGAGGCGCCTGCTCGTGGCGGGGCGCCTGATTGCGAGGAGCGCCAAACAGTGGTGGCACCACGCATACGCGGCGAGTGACTTGATGCTAAGGAGATGGCTGCGCGCTGTACACCAGTGAATGGCTATCCTGCCATCGCGAACCGTTATGGCCGGATTGGCAGGTCAGCTGAGCTCGACGGCTTCAGTTGCTCGCGCGAAGATGCTCGAAAAAGAGCCGCGCAACGGGTGACAGCGCGTCGGCCCGGCGCACGCATACGACCAGCTCGCGCTTCGCCCATGGCTCATCGAGCTTCAGCGTGCGCGTGCCGGGCAACCGGTACAGGTCCGCGTTGCCCGCGGGCAGGATGCCGACACCCATGCCTACCTGCACCATCTTGCACAGCGCGTCATACGACGACACTTCGACCTTCGCCCGCAATGTTTTTCCCACCCGGTTCGCCTCCGTGAGCATCTGGAAGCGCAGATGTGTGCCCGCGCGAAGCACCACATGCTCATGGTCGAGCGTTTCCGCGAATGTGACATGCCGGCGGTTCGCCAGCGGATGACGGGACGGGACGAGCACCTTTAATTCGTCGGTGCGAAACGGATGGACCTCGATATCGGCGCTATACGGCAGCCTTGTAAAGACGCCGATCTCCGCGACGTTTTCCGAAATGCCCTCGGTGATCGCGAGACTGTCTCGCTCGATCAGCGAGATATTGATGTCCGGATAGCGCTCGCTGAACGACTTGACGATGGGCGGCATGAAGGTCGAAATCGCCGAGATGTTGACGAGCACGCGCACCGATCCACGCAGACCGTCCGAATACGCCTTCATTTGCAGGACGATATTGCGCATGTCGTCCAGCACATCGCGTGCGAGTATCGACAGTCTGACGCCCGCCGCCGTCGGCGTGATGCCCTTGTTCGTGCGCGTGAGCAGCGGCGTGCCGAACAGTTCTTCGAGCTCCCTGAGGCGCTTGCTCACGGCCGGTGCGGCGATGTGCTCGAGCTCGGCCGCACTGGCGATCGTGCCTTCTTCCACGACGCGCACGAACAGCTTGAGAGAAACGGGATCAAGCTTCAATGCGCGCTCCTCTACTGACGGCGCACAAGACTTTGCCGCACGTCATGCATTGGGCTGTTGCGGCTGATTGAGCCATTCGACTATATTGCGGACCGTATCGCCGTAGAACGTCTGATACAACTCATGCGCCACATAGCCGATATGCGGCGTGGCAAGCACGTTGGTCAGCGAGCGAAACGGGTCCGTTAGCTGGAGCGGCTCGGTGTCGTAAACGTCGACGGCGGCGCCTGCGATCTGTCCGCTCTTTAGCGCGGCGATTAACGCCGCCGTATCGACGATCGGACCGCGCGACGTATTGACGATACGGCTCGTGCGCTTCATCCTGGCTAGCTCTTCCGCACCGACCAGACCCCGCGTTCGGTCGCTCAGGCGGACATGGATGGAGAGGAAGTCGGAAGCCGAGAACAGGGTATCCCTGTCGACCAGTTGTACGCCTTTCGATTCCGCGCGCTCGGCCGTCAGGTTCTGGCTCCAGGCAATCACATTCATTCTGAACGCGCGGCCGATCACGCCGACGGCCGAACCAATATGCCCAAGCCCGAGCAGGCCGAGCGTCTTGCCCGCCAGTTCCGTGCCGATCATCTGTTGCCAGCCGCCTTCGCGCAACGATTGGTTTTCGGCCGGGATATGGCGTGCCATCGCGAGAATCATCGCCCATGTGAACTCGATGGTCGGCGTGGACGAGTAACCCGTGTGGACGACCTTGACGCCGCGCTCTGCCGCTGCGTCCGTGTCGATCGACGCGTTGCCCGAACCCGTCGATGCAATCAGCTTGAGGTTCGGCAG
Organism: Paraburkholderia hospita; assembly: GCF_002902965.1. Taxonomy (GTDB): domain Bacteria; phylum Pseudomonadota; class Gammaproteobacteria; order Burkholderiales; family Burkholderiaceae; genus Paraburkholderia; species Paraburkholderia hospita. The sequence continues at coordinate 1,808,209 of NZ_CP026105.1, forward strand.
GCGTTCGATGATCTCACGCGTAAGCGGCGTGCGCTCGCGCATCACGCACACGACGTCGAAGGGCTTCAACCGTTCGATCACTTGTGCCGGGTCTGCAACATGGTCGTTGAAGACCGTGATTTCCGCGCGATTCTCCAGCGGTGACCAGTCCGCCACTTTGAGCGCGACGTTCTGGTAGTCGTCGAGGACAGCAACTTTGATGAGGGGCGAGTTGGTCATGATGAGCTTCCATATTTGATTGCCGTCATGTGCATCGCGCAACAATGGCACCGGGCAGTGTGACATAAGGCTGCAGCTATTGCTCGTGCCCTGCCATGGTGTATCGCTTGCTGACCTGGCACGCGGCACAAAGAAGCAAGTATTCGGATAGCACTCAAGAGCTGGTCTCATGGAAACTGCTCACCATTGAACCAAAGCCACCTCACAGCGCTTACCCCATAGCGCGCTTAGGGAATCGTTATTTCGTTGAATTTCCGGAAGCCAACCGAGTTCCTCTACAACAGTCGTAAAGGTAACCGTAAAACTTCCGGATGGAAGGGCGCATTTTGACTGACTGCCCATCGGGAGTTCGAGCTGTCGCAGGCTCCAGCCGGCGCGCCACGCGCCACGGCGCGTCAGTCGCGCTCGATCGCGATGGCTTGTCGTGCGCCGTGCTGTAGCAGCCTGACAGCGTCCACCAGCCGTCGCCGGAAATCCTCCCGGTTCGCCAGTTCGGGCGGGAACACCTCCTTGATCGCCAGCATCGTTTCGACGAGTTGCTCCGGATCGGTACGGACACTCGCCGTGAGGCGTGCAGCCATCGGATCGCTGATGTCATAACGCGTCCCGTCGTCGGCGTGTCCGCGCAGGAACACGAGCCATGCCGCGACGGCCAGCGTGAGCCGTTCGATCGTTTGCCCTGCGTTCAAACGCGCCTCGATCGTTGCGAGCAGCCGAGGAGGAATCTTCTGGCTGCCGTCCATCGCGATCTGCGCGGTGCGATGCTTGAGCGCCGCATTCGCATAACGCGCGAGCAGTGCGTCACGATAGGCGAGCACGTCGAATGAAGGCGGCACGTCGAGCGTCGGCGCGATTTCGTCCGTCATCATCGCGTGGATCAGTGTTCTCAGAGGCGGATGGGCGATCGCTTCGTCGATGGTCGTGAAGCCCGCGAGCATCGACAGATACGCGAGCGTCGAATGCGTGCCGTTGAGCATGCGCAGCTTGGCGAGTTCGAACGGCATCACGTCATCGACGAGTTGTGCGCCGGCTCGTTCCCACGCGGGGCGTCCCGACGGAAAGCGGTCTTCGATCACCCATTGGCGAAACGGCTCGCATGGCACGGGCACGGCGTCGTGGGTATGTAATGCGTTCAGCGCCGCTTCGCGGTCGGCGTCGGTGGTGGAGGGCACGATGCGGTCCACCATCGTCGACGGAAACGCGACATGCGCGTCGATCCAGTCGGCGAGTTCACGCTCGAGCATGCGTGCAAACGACACGACCGCCTGCTTCAAGGCCGCGCCGTTGTGCGAGAGGTTGTCGCACGACAGCACAGTGAAGGGCGGCGTGCCGGCATCGCGTCTTTGTCTGAGGGAGGCGGCGAGGATGCCAGGCACAGTGGACGGCTCGTCCGGATGCGCCAGATCGTGCGCGATCCCTGCGTGGTTCAGGTCGACGTCGCCCGTTCGCGTGTCGCGGCAGTAGCCCTTCTCGGTGACCGTCAGCGAGACGATGCGCACGTTTTCATCGGCTAGCAATTCGAAAAGACGCGCACGGTCGTGCGGCATCGCGAGCACTTCCTTGAGCGCACGAATCACCGTGACGCTCACGCCTTCGGGCCCGCGTTCGACCACGCTATACAAGCCGTCCTGCGCCATCAACGCATCGCGCTTGCCCACGTCGCCCTGCAAGGTCACGCCGCAGATGCCCCAGTCGCCACCCGCCGCGAGCATGGCTTCTTCCGTATAAACGGCCTCGTGCGCGCGATGAAAATTACCGATTCCCAAGTGAACGATACCGATGCGTGGATCGCGCCACGCCGGCCCCAGCACGTGGTCGTTCAATGAGTTGAGTGCGGTGCGGCAAAGCGATGGGTTGGCGGTCATGTTCAGGTCCGAAGCGCGGGAAAACCCGTTGTTGACGATTCAATATACTTGTATGGTAGCATCACTTCCATCGAATGCGACTCAAGGAAATCCCCATGAAAATCGTCCGCGCCGATGTGATCGTCACGTGTCCCGGCCGCAACTTCGTCACGCTTAAGGTGGTGACGGACGAGGGCGTGCATGGCATCGGCGATGCCACGTTGAACGGCCGCGAACTCGCGGTGGCGTCGTATCTGAAGGACCATGTGTGCCCATTGCTGATCGGGCGCGATCCGGGACGCATCGAGGATATCTGGCAATTTCTTTACAAGGGCGCGTACTGGCGCCGCGGCCCGGTAACGATGACCGCGATCGCCGCTGTCGATATGGCGCTGTGGGACATTCTCGGCAAGGTGGCGAACCTGCCGCTGTACCGGCTGCTGGGCGGCGCGTCGCGTGAAGGCGTGATGGTCTACGGCCATGCGACGGGGCGCGACATTCCCGAAGCGCTCGACCGTTACCAGGAGCACATCGAAGCCGGCTACAAGGCTATTCGCATTCAGTGCGGCGTGCCGAACATGCGCTCGGTCTATGGCGTGTCGAAGGGTTCCGGCATGTACGAGCCCGCGACCAAAGGTGCCGTCGAGGAGCAAAGCTGGTCGACGGAAAAGTATCTCGACTTCGTACCGAAGCTCTTCGAAGCCGTGCGCGACAAGTTTGGCTTCGATACCCACATGCTGCACGACGTGCATCACCGGCTCACGCCGATCGAAGCGGCGCGCCTGGGTAAATCGGTCGAGCCGTATCGGCTCTTCTGGATGGAAGACCCGACGCCCGCCGAAAACCAGGCGGGCTTCCGCCTGATACGCGAGCACACGGTCACGCCAATCGCGGTCGGCGAAGTGTTCAACAGCATCTGGGACTGCAAGCAACTGATCGAAGAGCAGTTGATCGACTACATCCGCGCGACGCTCACGCACGCGGGCGGCATCACGCACCTGAAGCGCATCGCCGATTTCGCTTCGCTCTATCAGGTGCGCACGGGCTGTCACGGGCCATCGGATCTGTCGCCCGTCTGCATGGGCGCGGCGCTTCACTTCGACCTGTGGGTGCCGAACTTCGGCGTGCAGGAATACATGGGCTTTCCGAAAGAAGCGCTCGACGTGTTCCCGCATGCGTGGAGCTTCGATCACGGCATGATGCATCCCGGCGAGGCGCCGGGACATGGTGTCGATATCGATGAGGAAGCGGCCGCGCGCTATCCGTACGACCCGGCGTATCTGCCCGTCGCGCGGCTCGAAGACGGCACGTTGTGGAACTGGTAAGTCCCTTCGACAGATAAAACGACAGCCAGGAGACAGGCATGGCAGACAAGAAAACCCGTGCGATGCTGCGGCGCGTGGCCGCTGCATCGACGATCGGCACGGCCGCCGAGTACTACGATTTCTTCGTGTACGGCACGGCTGCCGTGCTCGTGTTCGGCGCGAAGTTCTTCCCGTCGAGCGACCCGCTGATCGGCACGCTCGCGGCATTCGCGACCTACGCCGTGGGGTTCGTGGCACGGCCACTCGGCGGCATCGTGTTCGGCCATTTCGGCGATCGCATCGGACGCAAGAAGGCGTTGATCGTCACGATCCTGATCGTCGGGCTGGGGACGTTCGCGATCGGCCTGCTGCCGGACTATTCGCAGATCGGCGTCTGGGCGCCTGCATCGCTGATACTGATTCGCGTGCTGCAGGGCTTCGGCGTAGGTGGTGAACAAGCGGGCGCGGTGTTGTTGACGGCGGAATATGCACCGCCTCGCGAGCGCGGTTTTTTCGCGAGTCTCGTGCAGCTCGGCGCACCTGCGGGCTTCCTGATTCCGTCGGGTCTATTCGCGCTGCTGAGCGCGACACTCACGCATGAGCAACTGATGGACTGGGGCTGGCGTCTGCCGTTTCTGGGCAGCATCGTACTGGTCGTAGTCGGCCTGTATATCCGGCTGCGCACGGAAGAGTCGCCGATCTTCGCCAGCATCCGCGAGACGAAGGCAGTCGAGTCGCGGCCGGTGGTCGAGGTCGTGAAGCAGTTCGGGCCTACCATCGTGAAAGGCGTCGGCGCGAAGCTGATCGAGGCGTGCACGTTCGCGATGTACACGATGATCGTCCTCGCCTACGGACGTGCCCACGGCATCAGCGAAAGCCTGCTGCTGCAGACCATCATCGTTGCTGTCGTGCTGGAGCTTCTCGCGATTCCGCTGGTCGGCGCGCTGTCGGATCGCATCGGCCGGCGCACGACGTTCATCACGGGCGCGGTGCTGCAAGTGCTGCTCGTCGTGCCACTGTTTCATGCCGTCGACAGCGGCAACCGTCTCGCGATCCAGGCGGCGATGATACTCGCGATCTCGGTCGGTCACAGTCTGTGCTATGCGCCTCAGGCATCGCTTTTCCCCGAGCTCTTTCCAGCGCGCGTGCGATGCAGCGGCATTGCGCTCATCTGGCAGATTGGATCGCTGATCGGCAGCGGTGTGCTCGGACTCGTCGCGGTCAAACTGATTCAGGCGACACACGGAAATTCGATCGGGCTTGTCATCTATGTGGCGTTGCTCGGGATCGTCTCGGCCGTCTGCATTTTCCTTCTCCCCGAAACCGCTCCCGCGCGACGCGGCGGGGATCTCCATGACTGGGGCGCGCCGCAACGCGAGCCAGCCTTGCACGAAGCACACGCATCGGCCGCTTTCGCTGCAGGCCAATAGCGCGCCAACAAGCACGCCGATACGGCAGCCCCTTGATACAGGATCACGACCATGTTTGCAGCCGTTCTCCACGAACCGAAGAAACTCCTCATCGACGAACTCGATGATCCGCAACCGCAAGCCGGTCAGGTCCAGATTCGCGTGCGCGCTGGCGGCATCTGCGGCTCCGATCTCTCGTATTACTTCAAGGGCAAGAGCGGCGATTTCGCGGTGCGCGAACCGTTCGTGCTGGGTCATGAAGTCGCGGGTGAAGTCGCGGCGCTAGGCGAGGGCGTGAGCGGCCTTGCCGTCGGGCAGCGTGTCGCCGTGAATCCGGGGCTCAACTGCGGCGTCTGCCGATACTGCGTCAAGGGCATGCCGAATCATTGCCTGAACATGCGCTTCATGGGCAGCGCGTCGACGTTTCCGCACATGCAGGGCATGTTCCGCCAGTTCATCGCGGTGAGCGCGCATCAGTGCGTGCCCGTGCCGGACGGACTCGACTTCGCGCAGGCGTCGATGGCCGAGCCGCTCGCGGTGGCGCTGCATGCGCTGCGCCTGGCCGGCTCGCTGGTCGGAGCGAAGGTGCTGCTGGTGGGTTGTGGACCGATCGGTTGCATTCTGCTTGCCGTGGCGAAGCGGGCGGGCGCGCACCGCATCGTTGCACTCGATCTCGCGGAAAAAGCATTGCAAATGGCGGCGACACTCGGCGCCGACGAAACCGTGCTCGCCAACGATCAAACACGCATCGATCAGTGGGCGCAGCAGCGCGGCACTTTCGACGTGGTGCTGGAGGCGTCGGGTAGTACGGCAGGCCTCGATACCGCGTTGCGCGCGGCGCGCGCGGGCGGCACGGTCATCCAGGTCGGCAATCTGCCGGCGGGGCAGTCGCCCGTGGCGGCAAACCTGGTGATGTCGAAGGAGCTTCGCTATCAGGGCTCGTTCCGCTTCACCGACGAATACGCCGTTGCCGCCGAAGAACTCGGCGCGCACAAGATCGATCTGCGCCCGCTGATGACGCACGCGTTCTCGCTCGAAGAAGCGAACCGTGCCTTCGAAGTCGCGCAAGACCGCACGCAATCGATGAAGGTTCATCTGAAGTTCGACTAACTCATCCACATGAACCGCCTGGACAGACAAAGAGGCGGAGCACTGGAGACACACCATGATCAAGAGCCAGCGATGGTTCGTCGTCGGCCTGCTGTTTCTTGCGGGCGTCATCAATTACCTCGACCGCGCGGCCCTTTCGATCGCCGCGCCGCTGATCCAGAAAGACCTGAACTTTTCGCATGCACAGATGGGCATCGTGTTCAGCAGTTTCTTCATCGGCTATGCGCTGTTCAACTTCATCGGCGGCGTGGCCTCCGATAAATTTGGCGCGAAGAAAGTGTTCGGCGGCGCGATGGGCATCTGGTCGATCTTCTGCGGCGCCACGGCGCTCGCGAGCGGGCTCGTCTCGCTGATCGTGCTGCGTGTGCTGTTCGGCATGGGGGAGGGCCCGTTCAGTTCGTCGAACAGCAAGATGGTGAACAACTGGTTTCCGCGCCGCGAAGTGGCGAGCGCGATCGGCGTCATCAGCTCGGGCACGCCGCTCGGCGGCGCGCTCGCGGGGCCTGTGGTCGGCTATATGGCGATCCAGTTCGGCTGGCGCTGGGCGTTCGTCGCGATTATGGTGTTCGGCCTCGCGTGGCTCGTGTTCTGGTCGTTTGCCACGACCGAACATCCGCAGCAGAACAGGCGCGTGAAGCCGGCCGAACTCGATCTGATCGTCGCGGGCCAGCAGCAGGCTTCGTCGATGGAACATGCGCCCGCGGGTAAGAAGACGGGACTCGGCTTCTACCTGAAGCAACCCATCATCCTCGCGACCGCGCTGGCGTTCTTCTCCTACAACTACGTGCTGTTCTTCTTTCTATCGTGGTTCCCGACCTATCTGACGGAAGCTCATCACATGTCGCTGCACGACATGAGCATCGCGACGGTGATCCCGTGGGTGCTCGGCAGCATCGGGCTCGCGGCAGGCGGCTTCATCACCGACTTCATCCTGCGCCTGACGGGCAAGCCGTTGCTGTCGCGGCGGATCGTGCTGTCGGTGTGCCTCGGCGCGGCGGCCGTGTGCGTCGGCTTCGCCGGACGCGTGCAGAGCATGCAGGGCGCCGTGGCGCTGATGTCGGTTTCGATTTTCTTCCTGTACGTCACCGGCTCCGTCTACTGGGCGGTGATCCAGGATACGGTGCGCCGCGAGAACGTGGGCGGCGTGGGCGGCTTCGTGCATCTGCTCGCCAATCTCGCGGGCGTGATCGGACCGGCCGTGACGGGCTTCATCGTGCAGGCCACGCACGGCGCGTATGGCAGCGCATTTGTGCTGGCCGGAGCGATCGCGGTGATCGGCGCGCTGTGCGCACTCGTGTTCATCCGCGAACCCAAGTCGCAAAAAGCCCCCGCAGAGCGTAAACTAGTATGGTAGTTTTGCGATACTAGTCTTCGATTACCCGGTATGGACACGAAAATTGCAAGCCCGAAGTCCGCGTCGCGGCGCGAGAAAAGAACCGCCACGCTGACCGTTGCTCCCGTCGCGAGTCAGGCCCGCGCGGTTTCCGACGGCGAAGTGAAAACGCCGCTGCGCGGCGCGCTGATGGGTTTGTCCGTCGAATCGCACGAGCCGATCGGCAAGCAGATCTTCCGCTCGTTGCGCGAGGCGATCTTTACGGGGCTGCTCGCGCCCGGCACACCGCTTTCAGAGAAAGAGGTGTCGGAGATGTTTCAGGTGTCCCGGCAGCCCGTGCGCGAAGCCTTCATCAAGCTCGTCGAGGCCGGCGTGCTGCAGGTGTTGCCGCAGCGCGGCACCTTCGTGAAGCGGATCTCCCCGCGAAAGGTGCGCGAGGGGCGTTTCATTCGCGAGGCGATCGAGGCGGCCGTCGTACGCAAGGCGGCCGTGGCCATTACCGATGCGCAACTGGCGGAACTTGCCGCGAACCTGCGCGAGCAGAAGGTGGCGGCAAAAGTCAATGACACGGCCGCGTTTCTCGCCTGCGACGAGCAGTTTCACTTCCTGATCGCTCAGTCCATCGATTGCGTTGCGGCGTGGGAGACGATCCAGGACATCAAGGCGCAGATGGATCGTGTGCGCTATCTGAGTCTGCATGAAGTGTCGCCGCTCGACCTGCTGATCAAGCAGCACGCGCTGATCGTAAGCGGGCTGAAGGCGCACGATCCCGACGCCGCGGAAAACGCGATGCGCGCGCATTTGCGGGAGATTCTGGTGTCGCTCGGGCCAGTGGCGCAGCTCAACCCGGACTGGTTCGAACCGGACGAGCCTGAGGCCGTGCGGTTGATCCTCTAACGTTCAAAAACCGCCGTGTGCCTGGCAAGGCTTCCTGCAGCGGAAATGGGCCGCGTGCGGCGCAACGCTCGGCGGCGGACTTTCGTTTTCGCCGACATCTCCGGACGACTCAACATGGCTGCGTCGAGGGTGAATCGCTTATGGTGAAGACGCATGCGAGGCGGCGCGTGGCCCGCCACGCCGCCGCCCTGTCCACGCAAAGACATGACAGAGCGTTCGCAGATTTCCACGTCATGCCCGATGCAATCGAGCGTCAGGGCGGCAGCGAGACCCGCTATCGAGCCTCCTGCAATGATCACTTTCATCGTTGGCGACTCCTGTCCCCGGCAGGCGGTGAACTTCGATCATTGTGTCCGTGACGCCCGTTCGCCGCATCGAAGGCGGCAGTGGTATGCCACTACTAGATGCGAAGGAGTTTGCCTGCGTTGCCGCCAAGAATCATCGCGCGCTGCTGCGCGGTAAGGTCCAGACGGTCGAGAAAACGCACAGGCTGCTCGTAACCCATATCGAAGCAGTAATCGCTTCCGAGTACCAGTCTGTCTACGCCGATGTTCTGCATCAGATAGTCGAGTACCGGGCCGGAATGAGAAACCGTGTCATAACAGAAGCGCCTTAAATAGCTGCTCGGCTTTTGTGCCAGTCGCCGCGTTTCCGGGCGTGCCGTCCAACCTGCATCGAGACGTCCGATGAGGATCGGCAACGCGCCGCCCGCGTGCGGCAGGGTCACCTGCAGTTCCGGAAAACGATCGAGCACGCCGCCGAAAATCAGGTGCGATCCGGCAATCGCCGTATCGAAGGGATTACCTAGCAGATTGCTGAGGTAGAAATCACCGAGTCTCGAACCTCCAACTGTCTGCTGCGGATGCAGGAAGACCGGGAGATTCAATTGCTCGATGCGCGCGAAGACGGGCAAAAACAGCGGGTCGTCGAGGTCGCGATTGTTGATGTTCGTGCCCATGTACACGCCTCGGACGCCGGGCAATTGCGATGCGCGCTCTAGTTCGTCGATTGCGTCGGTAGCGTTCAGCATTGGCAGTGTTGCGAGCACGACGAATCGCGTCGGATGCTCCTGGCAGATTCGCGACGCCGCTGTGTTCCACTCACGCGCGAGCCTCGCATTGAAGTTCCGGTCTCCCCAATATGCCATCGGCACACTCAGCGACAATGCCTGTACATCGACGCCGGATGCATCCATGTCCTTGAGCCGCTCATCCACGTTGATGAACTTCATCGGCAGAGGGCCGAGACCGCCGGCGGGCGTCTGGAAAGTAAAGGACTTGTCGTCGCAGACGAACGCTCCGCCGAACTGCTTCCCAGCGCCGCCAACGAGATCGCAATAGCTTTCCGGGTAGTAGTGCGCGTGAATGTCGATCGATCTAACTGCGGTTCGCGACAGGCCCAATGCCGCGCTCCGAGCCTCCGCTGCCGAAGCGGTTCGTCCGGCGATCACGGTGCCCGCCAGCGCACTGAGGGCGCCAAGCAGGCGTCGGCGGCCGGGTGAGACGCAACACAGGCAATTCATCATCTTGTCTCCGTTTTTGTTCAAGTCGTTTCTGTCAGGTTCTTTAGCTACGTTTAGCCATGCCCAGTTCGCAGTCGACGAGTTGTCTGTCAAACAGCGCACGCTCGCCCTTTGCACGCGCTGAGTTGTCGAACAGCGAGAACACCACGATCCCGGCGAACGCGACAATCATCGAAAAGAGCGCGGGGTATTCATACGGGTACAGGGCGTGTGCGTGGCCGAGCACCTGTACCCAGACGGTCGGGCTCAGCACAGTCAGCGTGACGGCCGTTATGAGCCCGAGCATGCCGCCCACGACGGCGCCGCGCGTTGTCAGCCCACGCCAGTAAATCGAAAGCAGCAGCACGGGGAAGTTCGAACTCGCCGCGATCGAGAACGTCAGGCTGACGATGAAGGCGATGTTCTGCTTTTCGAAGGCGATGCCGAGCAGAATCGACAGAACGCCAAGTACGAGCGTCGTCACGCGCGATACGCGCATTTCTTCGCGGTCCGTGCATTTGCCGCCGCGCAAAACATTTGCGTAGAGATCGTGCGAGATCGCGGACGATCCAGCCAGCGTCAGCCCCGCGACCACGGCAAGAATGGTCGAGAATGCGACGGCACAGATGAAGCCAAGAAACACGTTGCCGCCGACCGCATGGGCCAGGTGAATCGCGACCATGTTTGCACCGCCGGTCACCGCACCTGCTGCGTTGTGATACTGCGGGTCCGGTGCCACGAGAGCAATCGACCCGAAGCCGATGATGATGATCAGCGCATAGCCAATACCGACGATCCCCGTCGCGTACAGAACGCTTTTGCGTGCGGCCTGAACATCGCCCACGGTGAAGAAGCGCATCAGGATATGCGGCAGCCCCGCTGTGCCGAAGATCAGCGCAAGACCGAGGGATACCGCGGAAACAGGATCCGAAACCAGGCCGCCCGGACTCATGATCGCTACGTGCTTCGGATGCGCGAGTATCGCCTGCGCGAAAAGCGCATTCATGCTGAAGCCGAAACGACTGAGCACCATGAACGCCATGAATGCCGCGCCCGCCAGGAGCAGGACCGCCTTGATGATCTGGATCCACGTCGTTGCCAGCATGCCGCCGAAGAACACGTACACGACCATCAGCACGCCAACGACCACCACGGCAACGGTGTAGTTCAGGCCGAACAGCAGTTCGACCAGCTTTCCCGCGCCGACCATTTGCGACACGAGGTACAGCAACACGATCACGATCGAACTCGATGCCGCAAATGCGCGTATCGGCCGTTGCTGGAGACGATAGGAGACCACGTCGGCCAGCGTGTACTTGCCGAGATTGCGCAGCGGTTCGGCGATCAGGAAGAGAATGATCTGCCAGCTCGCGAGGAAGCCGACGGAGTAGATCAGGCCGTCATAGCCGCTCGTGAAGACAAGCGCCGAGATGCCGAGCAACGACGCCGCCGACATATAGTCGCCTGCAATGGCCCAGCCGTTCTGGAACGCGGTGATCTTTCCTCCCGCCGCGTAGTGATCGGCCACGCTGTTGTTCTTGCGCGCCGCCCAGCGGGTGATCAAAAGCGTCGAGGCGACGAACAGCAGGAACATGCCGATCGCAATCGGATTGTGGCCGTGCGCGAGCGACGAGGGCTCTGACGCGAGCGCGGGCAATGCGTCGATGGCGAGGATCGACGTCAGCAGAAAGCGCTTCATTGTTCGTTTCCTTCCCGGATGTCCGCGACGATCGCGTCATGAACCGAATTGGCTTGATAGACGTACACGGCGACCAGCGCAAACGTGACGACGAACATGCCGAAGCCGACGGGTATGCCCCATGTCGCAGGTTGACCTTGCACGATGGGTTGCCCGAGCAGGCGCGGCGAGAAAGCCAGCGTGAGGATGAACGCGAAATAGATCGCAAGCATCACGAATGTCAGCGACCAGGCGAGTGTCCGGCGACGCCGCACCAGATAACTAAAGCGCGCGTCGTTGAGCAGCGGGTGTGTCGTCGCGGCGGGTACCGCCGTGCTTCCAATCGCAGCGGCTGCCGTTGCGGGGAGGGAGTGGTCCACGATGTCTCCTTCGTGTCGATTGTCGTGAAGTGGGCGAGCTGCCGGACGGGCGGATGCCGCCCGTCTCCACTCGCAATCAGAAATGCGCCGGAACGGCCGTCTCGCGCATCACGGCTTCTGGTGTCCGGTAACGCTCGGCCATTTCGCGTTCGGTCGGGGTCTTCAACTGTGCCTGCATGTAGGCGCCAAGATGGCGCGCATGCTGAACGATCGCGGTCCCGAACTGGGTGCGAACCTCGCTGTAGTCGGACAACGCGTCGAGCGTGTCGGCGTGTTTGCGCAGCGCGGTGACGAGTGCCATTGCATCTCCCGCGGCTTTGGTCACGCCCATGCCGCAATGCGGCCGTGCGACGAACGCGGCGTCGCCGAGCAGCGCAATGCGGCCAAATGCCATTTGCGGCACTTCGAGATCGAAGATCGGCTGGAAAAGCGGCTGGCTTGCCTTCGTGACGACTTCCGCGAACTGGGGCGAAAGAAGGTCGAGCGCGGCGTCTTGCATGTCGGCGAGCACGTCGCGCCGGATGAGCGTCGGCGGAATGCCGCCCGTCCAGAGTTTGCCTGTGGCATCCGTCAACAGGTCTGGCAGATCCATGTCTTCGCTGGTGGGGCGATACCAGACGAAGTTGTAGCGCCGCTCGCCGCGCCTGGTGCTGTTTCCCAAACCGGCGACGGGATAGCCGATGATCTGCTCACGCGGCGGCAGGCAGAATGCGAACTTCTCGAAGAGGGCGTCGCGTGTGGCTATGGACAGCGCGAGTTCGTCGACGAGACCGCGCCACGCGACATAACCCGCGTACTGAAGCTGAACGTCAGGAAGAAGCTGTTCGCGCACGGCGGAGCGAAAACCATCCGCCGCAATGATCATGTCGGCATGGATGACGGCGCCGTCGGCAAGCGTGATGGCCGCGTGCTCCGGCCCGTCGACGACGGCCGTCACGACCGCGCCTGAATGGTAGTGCTGATCGGGCAAAGCCGAGCGAAGCACGTGATACATCTTGCTCCACGCGGTCAGCGTCTGAGGAAGATTGCGTTCCGAAATGATCGAGCCATCCTGCGCGAGCGTGACGCGCGATTCCACCTTGACGCCGATCGACTCGTCGAGGCGGACGTCCGCCGCCTGCATCACGTCGAACAGCTCGGCGTGCGTGACGATGCCCGCGCCGCGGCCCGACAGTTCGTCCGGCACGCGCTCGAAGACATCCACATCCCAGCCATTGCGCAGGAGAAGATTCGCAGCGAAAAGGCCGCCCAGCGAACCGCCGATGATGGCTGCTTTCCGTTTCGTCGAAGTGTTGTTCATGTCAGTCTCCGTGGGCTGTGATGTTCTGGGTGCTCAAGTGAGCGACCTCGGCGGCGGGGAAGTTGAGTTCGATCGTGACCCCCGACGGATCTTCGATGAACACCTGGTGCAGTCCGAGGCTCGGCACGGTCCGGTCGCGCCACGCGATGTTTTCGGCGCGCAACGTGTCCCATATCTGCTGAACGCCAGTGGCCAGAAATGCGATGTGGTCGACGGTTCCTGTTCCTGTCGCCGGCAGGTCCTTGTCGCCGAGATATGCAGCGAGTCCGTCCGGGTTGGCCGGGTCGACCCCGATGATGTGGACCGTGCCGTAATCGGCTTCGTCGCCGCCCTTGTAAAGCCATGCGCCGGGGAAGTCGAACGGCGGGCGATAGCCGCGTTTGAAGCCGAGCACGCGTTCGTAAAAACGGCACGATTTCTCGAGATCGAGCGTGCGGATCGAGTAGTGGGCGAGTCTGGAAATAGGCATGAAGCTCTCCTGCTATTTATCGATCGATTAATGATCGTTCGATAAATTCTAGTCGAAAAAATCTTTTGGAAGTAGCGTGTTGGAAAGGGTGTTAACCCTGGGGAGAGGGAGACGGCGTGCGCGCCGCGCGAGGAAACTGGGGTGTCACCCGCGCGCGACGAAGGGAAGGGGCAGGATATTGGCGTGGAAGCGGGCCGCTCGATGCAGAAACCGCCGCGTTAAGCCGATTTTCCCGTTTTGCGGCTCGACTGCTTGAGCGCGTTGGGAACGCCATTCAGGAAGGCATCGATCTGCTGATCGATCTGGGCGTCGATATCTTCAGGCACCGGCAAGCCGTAGATCCATTTGCGCACGCCGATATAAAAGATGCTGGCGTGCAGACTCCAGATCAGTTCGAGATCGGATGCGCGTTCGGCTGCGGTCCTGGCGGCCTCCGCGCCGTACGCTTCACGGATCTCGCGCATCATCGGCACGAACACGCGCTCGCGCAGGCGCGCAAGGTACTTCGAGTTGATGCCTTCTTTCGTCAGCCCGGCGAAGATGAAAATGCGGATCCACTCGCGCCGCAGGATGACGTTTGCATAGGCGCTGTAGAAGCGCACCATCCTTTCCTGAATGCCAACCGAGCGGTCTGTGATCAGCTTTTCCCACTGCGGATTCCATTGATAGACCTCGTCGTAGACGCGGTCTATCAGCGCTTCCTTGCTGGAGAAATACCGGTAGAGCAGCGGTTGCGTGACGCCTAGCTGGCGCGCCAGTTCGCGCGTGCTGCCTGAGAATCCGTGGGTTGCGAAATGATCGATGGCCTTGAGGAGAATTTGCCGCTCGCGTACTTCGGGTGAGAGACGGCGCCCTGCGGTTTGCACGGCGTTGGAGGCGTCGTCGGGCGGCGCGGCCTCCGCGGTTTTTTTACGAGGCATGCTGGATCCACTACACGATGGGTGCAGCGATCATACAAAGATTGTCCCCGGGTGGCTAGCGGCGGACTTGCATTGCGTGAGCCGCCGCGCGGGTCGAGACCCCGCGCGGCGGCGAGCAAAAGCCTACGAAGTGAGCCGGTCACACGTCGATGAGTTTCCTCAACACGTCGCCCGCAATCGGCATTTCGCGCATGCGTTGACCCGTTGCGTCGAAAATCGCGTTGGCCAGTGCGCCCGCCGCCGGGCCCATCGATGCCTCCGCCGCACCGAGAAACGGCGCGCCCGGCCGGTCGATCAGATGAACGTTGATGCGCCTGGGCACGGACGAGAAGCGCAGAATCGGGTACGTTCCCCAGTCGAAACTGCGGATGCGGCTGGTGTCGTAGCGCAGTTCTTCGTGCAAGGTCCAGCTGGCGCACTGAACGATGCCGCCTTCGATCTGGTTGCGCACGCCGTCGGGATTCACAATCTGCCCCGAATCGACTGCGGCCTCCGCGTGCTCGAGCGTGACGTGGCCGGTTTCCGGCTCGACCGAGACTTCGACGGCAATGGCTACATAGGCCATCAGGTTCTTGTATTGCGCGAACGCAAAGCCCACGCCGCGATTGCGGGCGCGGGGTCCGCGCGGCCAACCGAACTGCTTTGCCGCAAGCTGGATCACATCCTTCGCGCGCGGATTCTGAAGGTGGCGCAGCCGGAAGGCGACAGGATCGATACCGGCCATGTGCGCCAGTTCGTCCATCGCGCTCTCGATGGAAAACACGTTGGTGTGCGCGCCGAGCGAGCGCATCGCCGAAGTCTGCAAGGGCATCGTCGGCGAGAAATTGTTCATCACCTGGATGTTCGGCAGCACGTAAAGGGGAATGCCGTTGCGGTCCCCGCCACCTTCGGGCTGGAGCATTGGCACGGAGGGCGCGGAGACGAAGGGCTTTTCGAGCATCCGCGCGGGCAGCAGGCGCCCCGCGTTGACGATGCGCTCGTTGTGCGAACTGCTCCAGAGCGCGTATTGCCAATCGACGATCTGGCCGGTCGCGTCGAGCGACGCCTTCAACTCCGTCACCATCGCGGGCGTGAAGTGATCCCAGACGTTTTCCTGCTCGCGCATCCACTGCACGCGGATGGGATGCCCCGGCATGGCGACGGCAATCAATGCGGCATGGGCGGCGACATCGTCCGCGCCGTTATGGCCATAGCAGCCGGAACCTTCCGTATGAATGCAGCGGATGTTTTCCTTTTGCATCGACAGCATTTCAGCGAGGCCGTCGCGCAGTGGATAGACCCCTTGCGAATGGGTCCAGACGGTGAGCACCGTGCCGTCGAATTGCGCAACCGAGCACGACGGCCCGATCGAACCGTGCAGCAGATAGCGTTTGATATACCGGGCGTTGAGCGTCTTCACAGCGGGGGCGACAGGCGCGTGTTGGTCCGCGACCTTGATCTGCTGGGTGGCGATCCGCTTGAGATCGCGATGCACCGTCGCGGGGTCGGGAAGAGTGCGGCCCGGCGTCCACTTGCTGCTGGCCTCCAGCGCCCGTTGCGCAACGACAGCCTGCCATTCGCCGCGCGCCACCACGGCCAGCATGCTGCCGTTGCGCACGATCTTGACGACGCCTGGCATCTGCATGACGGCGGCTTCGTCGAACGAAATGAGCTTCGCGTCGTACACCGGCGGCATGACGACGCGCGCGTGGAGCATGCCCGGCAACTGCATGTCCTGCACATAGCTCACGCCGCCCGTGACTTTCGACGGTATGTCGAGCCTTGGCAGCGTCGTGCCGATCAGCCGGTAGGTCTTCGGGTCCTTGAGCGGCGAGGTGTGCGTCGCGTTGCGATGGAGATCCACGAGGCCGACGGCATCGCCGTAGCTCATCCTGCGGCCGTCCGTCGCGCGGATGACGGCATCATTCGCAGTGAGCGTGCCTGCATCGACGCCGAAATGCTTCGCGGCCGCGTCGACGAGCAGTCCGCGCACCTGCGCCGCCGCGTTGAGCAGCGCGCTCCCGCTATCGGCGATGGTGTGGCTGCCCGCCGTGAGTCCCTCGTCGGGCGAAGCGCCCGTGTCCGCGGTAAGAAACGTGATGAGCGATGGCGCCATGTTCAGCTCTTCTGCCGCGACCTGAAGCAGCGCCGTGCGCACACCCGTGCCAAGTTCGACCTTGCCCGTGAAAACAGTGACCTTGCCTGCGGGCGTGATCTTGATCCACGCGTCGAGAAACGGATTGGTCTTGAGGCTGCCTGCGAGCGCCTGGGTTTCCTTCGCCACGTGCACGGCTGCACCTTCGTCGGCGATGACTTCCTGGGCGAGCGCATCCGTGGTCTTGACCATGCTGAACGCGACGAAGAGCGCCCCCGAAATCATGAAGCGCCGGCGGCCCTCGTCGATGAAATCATGCTCGCTCATGATGCGGCCTTCGCATGGGTGACGTGTTCGGCCGCTTGTACGCCCACTTGCGGTGCGGGCAAGCCCGCGACTTCGCGGATGGCGGCAAGAATGCGCATATGCGTGCCGCAGCGGCACAGGTTCGGCTCCATGTGCCCGCGCAGTTCCTGCTCGGTGGGATGCGGGTTGCGATCCAGCAGCGCCTGCGCGCGCATGATCATGCCGGCGATGCAATAGCCGCACTGCGCAGCCTGATGCTTGATGAACGCGCTCTGCAACGCGCCCGGATGCGCCGCCGTGCCGAGGCTTTCGAGTGTGCGCACGGGCCGTGTGCCGATCGCGCTGACGGGAACGATGCAGGAGAACGTAGCCTTGCCGTCGACAATGACGGTGCAGGCGCCGCACTGCCCCATGCCGCAGCCGAACTTTGCGCCGTGTAGCTGAAGATCGTTGCGCAGTGCGTAAAGCAGCGGCGTGGAGGGATCGATGTCGAGCGAGTGCTGTACGCCGTTTACGTTGAGTGAAATCATTGCGCGCTGTCCTCCTTTCTCAGCTTTGCGACCAGCGGTTGGGCGTCGGACCACGCTGGCTTTGTCGAATACGCGCCCCGTATATAGGCGACGAGATCCGCGACCTGACGGTCGTCGTATATTCCCGAGAACGCGGGCATATAGTTCATCGCGTTTTCGCCGTGCCAGTCGATACCGTTGAGGATCATCTGCACCGCGTTACGCGGCGTGGCGGCATTGATTGCCGTGCTGAACGCGAGGGTGGGACGCTCGCCGATCGTCTGCATCGGCGAGCCCGTGCCGTGGCATTGCGCGCACGAGGCATTGAAGAGCACGGCGCCGCGCTGTTCGGCGCGCGTGGCCGCAGGTGTTGCGACGGCTTGAACGGCGGGCGGCGTGCCTTTCTGGAGCGACAGGATGTAGTGCGCAATGGCCTCGACGTCTTCGGCCGGCACTGTCGCGAGGTCGCGCGTGACGGGCAGCATCGGGCCCGCAGCGGCGCCGTGTTCGGAAGCGCGTCCCGTGCGCAGATAGGTGACCAGCTGTTCCCTTGTCCACGCCTTTGCCGCGCCATCGAGCGTGTTGAGTGGCGGCGCTTCCCAGCCGTCGACGATACCGCCGTCGAAGGCATGGCCCGCTTTTTCGCCGCCGATCACATTCAACGGAGAATGGCACGACGCGCAGTGGCCGAGACCATCGACGAGCAGCTTGCCACGATTCCATTGCGCATCCTGCGAGGCGTCTGCGTCACGCGGCCCCGGATGCAGGAACAGTACGTTCCAGAAGGCCACCAGTGGCCGGAAATTGAGCGGGAAGATCAGACGGTTGGCGGGCGTGCTCGCCCGCACAGGCTCGCGGCTCATCAGATACGCGTAGGCCGCAGCGATGTCGTGGTCGGATATGCGCGTGAAGTGCACATAGGGAAACGCGGGATAGAGGATGTGGCCGTCACGCGAAACGCCATGCCGCAATGCCCGCGCAAAGGCGGCCTCGGACCAGTTGCCGATGCCCGTCTGCGGGTCGGGCGTGATGTTGGTCGCGTAGATCGTGCCGAACGGCGTTGCGAGCGGCAGTCCGCCCGCGAATGGGCGGCCGTCTTTCGCCGTGTGGCACACAACGCAATCGCCGAGCGCGACCACGCGCGCGCCTTCGCGCCGGAGTTGCGCATCGAAGCTATCAGGGACGGGCGGCGCGATCGGGGCGATCGCGGGCCGATACATGATGGCCGTTGCGATCGCGAGGCTGAGCACGGCGATCGCCGCCGCGCCGATCCAGATTCGTCTGCGATTCATCGCCGCTCCCTGTTTCAAGAGCGTGCCTGCGGGCCGCTCGACACCGACGTTGCGTTGTCGTGGCGTTCGTAGTCGGTGTAGCCGCTGCGTTCGCCACCGTACCAGCCGATGTCTTGCGGCAACGCAAGCGGTGCGTTCGCCGCGATGCGTTCAACGAGATCGGGGTTCGCGATATAGGCCCGCGCAAAGGCGATGAGATCGGCATCGCCGGATGCGATGAGCGTGTCGGCGGCTGCAGGCGTAATGCCGCCGTTCAGCATCAGCGTGCCCTTGAAGGGCTTGCGCAGTAGCCCGATGATGCGTGCGAGATCGGGTTTGCCGCTCCAGCCGTTTGTATCGGCAGCATGCAGGTAGGCGATACCCGCTTCGTCGAGCATCCGCGCGACGTAGTCGTAGGTAGCGTCGGGATCGCTGTCGCGCACATTGTTGTAGTGTGCGTAGGGCGAGACGCGTACCCCGATGCGCCCGACCGGCACGACTTCGCCGATTGCCTGGACGATCTCCGCCAGAAAGCGCGTGCGATTGGCGATCGTGCCACCGTATTCGTCGTCGCGTGTGTTAGTCGTCGAGGAAAGAAACTGATGCGGGAGGTAGCCGTTCGCAGCGTGAATTTCGACGCCGTCGAAGCCGGCGGCGAGCGCGTTGGCCGCGGCCGTGCGGTACTCGTGCACCGTATGCCGGATTTCGGCGGGCGTCATGGCGCGCGAAGGCGTCGCGTGAATTTTGGTGTAGTAGCCGTTTTGCAGTTGAGCCCAGACCTGAAGCTGTTCGAGATCGTCGTTCACGCCGGAAGGCGAAAGTGGTTGCTGTCCGCCGAGAAGGGCCATCGAACTCACGCGGCCGCCGTGCCAGAGCTGGGCGAAGATCCGCCCTTGCCGCGCGTGCACGGCATCGGTGACGGGGCGCCAGGCGGCGACCTGGTTGTCGGTGACGACGCCGGGCGTGAGATCGAACGCGGCGGATAGCGGGCTCACATTCGTTGCTTCGCTGATGATGAGGCCGGCGGACGCCCTTTGCGCGTAGTACGTCGCCATCAAGGCGGTTGCCTCACCGCGCTGCGGCGCGCGAGAGCGGGTCATCGGGGCCATCACCACCCGGTTCGCGAGCGGCAGGCCGGATAGTTCGAGGGGGCTGAGCAAAGAAGACATGGTCTGAATCCTGAAACGAGTGGGACGGTCGGGGGATATGTGAAGCCGGTCGGCTTGGCGCTCAGGTATTCGAAGGTCTGGGCATACGGCCGACCAGCAGAAAATGAATGAAGGCGATGAGCGGGAAAGCGAGTGCGACACTGGCGACGAGTGTCCAGCCGCCACGCTCGTACAGCGCGCTCGCCAGTGCCGAGCCGATCCCGCCGCCGACGAAGATGCTCGTCATGTAGAGCGCGTTGATCTGCGTGAGCGAAACGATGAGGCTCGCCGACCCCGAAGACATCTGGAGCGACGGACCGATCAATTCGGTGATCGGCTGCGCGTAATACAGATTGGCGACGATCGCGCCACAACTGAATGCGAACAGTGTGATGAGCCCTCGTGTGAGCCTTGTTGCGTGTTGCTTGTCTTGAGGCGCTCTCGAGAGGGTACACATGACGGTTCCTTAACGAATATAGCCACTGCGGAATGTGCCAAGCTTAGCCGTCGTTCTCAGGCCGCGGAATGTACTCGCGTCGCAATCGACCGTTGCTCGCTTCGCAACGCACGCACGTGTTTCTGGGGTCGCGCGCTCTCCGCGTCGAATCGCATCACATGAAATTCACGTGTGTTGATCGAATGATAAACAAAAATTCGCGCATGCGCCAGACACGGTTCCGGTGGGGCCATCACGGCTTTCTGGGATTGCTTCCGCCACGCGGAACTTCTCGCGCTAATCACGCTGCCTGTGGGACCCGATGAACGCGATGTCCCTCGTGATGCGTCTGACCGAATACCGGATATCGACGTCATCGATTCTGGCTGGCAGGTGCGCGGGAGAAAAGTAAAGTGTTCTGAAAATTCCTTTAACGCTGACACCTGAAAGCATCAGGAGCGCAGCGCATTG
Organism: Paraburkholderia hospita; assembly: GCF_002902965.1. GTDB lineage: Bacteria > Pseudomonadota > Gammaproteobacteria > Burkholderiales > Burkholderiaceae > Paraburkholderia > Paraburkholderia hospita. The sequence goes on from NZ_CP026105.1 coordinate 1,828,788, forward strand.
TTTGCGCGGGACCTTTCAGCGTGTCAGCGCGAACAATGTCGACAAACGTTGCGCGAAACGCCGAATGGCAGCACGAACGCCATGGCGGGCGGCTGAAGATGGCCGGCAGTATGCGTTCACAGAAACGGCCGGAAAGCTGCCATTGATAATTTCAACGTCCTCACAGCCACATGTTGTCCGTACCGGCGCTATCGGCAAGAAGTTGACGTTCGTGGTCTGATCATGAAAGACCGCTAACGAAGGTTAGCCGGTCGATTGATGTCGCCTCACCAGTTCGCCGCAGCACCAGCTCGCGCCAACGCACTAGTTATTGCTCGTCAACTCGACAACGAAGTCGAGAAAAGCTCTCGTCTTTGCCGGCACGTGATGCCGTGATGGGTAGTAGGCGTACAACGGATACCGCTCGTCCGCCCAATCGGGAAAGAGATTGATCAATCGGCCTTCAGCAATCAGATGCTCGGCCCCGAGAAGAAGCATCTGCGCAATTCCGGAACCGGCGAGGCATGCGTTGAGCAGCGCGCCGGGATCGTTGACCGTGAGGCGCCCCTGGGTGTCAACCGCAATGCGTTTGCGCTTGCGATGGAATTCCCAAGGGAATGGCTTGCCCGTCTCCGGGTTACGAAATTCCAGGCATCGGTGGTGTCGGCTTTCAAGGTCTGCCGGTTTTTCCGGGCGTCCCCAACGAGCGACGTACGATGGTGCAGCGACCGTAACAACGCCGCTATCGAGCAGCTTTCGCGCGATCAGCGTGGATGCTTTGGGTTTGCCGAATCGCACGGCGAGGTCGAAGCCGTCCATGACGAGATCGCCAAGATTGTCTCGCGCGATGAACTCGATTTCGAGGTCGGGGTGCGCGTCCATGAACGCGTCGAGCTGTTGCCCGAGAATGGTCCGGTAGAAGACGGGATCCAGATTGATTCTCAGCTTTCCGCGCACAGCCGACACACCACCGGCCGCGGCAGCGGCTGCTTCCTCCAGCCCGGCGAGGTGGGGCATGACCTGCTCGTAAAAACGGCGGCCCTCTTCCGTCAGGGAGACGGAGCGCGTCGTTCGGTTGAAGAGCCGGATCTTCAACCTCTCTTCCAGCCTTGCGATCGCCCGACTGACGCCAGGTGGCGACATGCCTATCACTTCGGAAGCAGCCGCAAATGTGCCTGCATCGACTACGGCGGCAAACACGCTAATGCCGCCGGACAGTTTCTCACTACTGGATCTCATGGTCGCGCGGGTTAAACGGTTGATTGATCGCAGGCGATCAACTGAAGCCAACGGAGCAACGCCGCACCGGTCAGCGATGCTCAATGCCGATGCCATCATGCCTCATTAGTGACTTGCCGTCACTTATCTAGTGCCATCCATGCCATTTTGTTTCGACCGGTGTTTCCGCAGAATGCACCTCACCGAGACATTTCGCCTCGCCCAAAGAAAGGAGATTGCCATGAACAGCCGCCTTCTCATCGTCGCCGTCGCGGCCGCCATTAGTCTGCCTGTAGCGGCACACGCACAGACCGACGTGTCCGGCGTGACGCGCGAGCAAGTGCGCGAAGAACTCGAGCAACTGGTGCGTGCCGGTTATCAACCTGGTCGAAACAATCCGCATTACCCGGACGACCTGCTGGCTGCCCAGGCGCGGATTCGCGCGGTTGCCGGTGCCGATCCGTATGCCGTCAACGCCGTGGGAGGAGCGACAGATGGTCGGTCCACTTCGGGGAGTCGCGTCGGTGCGAATGGGTCGCAGAACGCGTTGTTCGCGCATCGCTAAGCCACCGTGATGCCACGATCTATTCATTCGGAGAGGAACGGAAAATGACAGTTCGTCTGAATCGTCGTCGCCTCCTCACGGGGGCGTCGAGCGTGCTGGCCGTTGCGACGCTTGGCGGGTTCGCAAGCCGGAATGCGCAGGCAGCACCGCGACGTGCGCCGGGAGACGCAGCGCTGGTCCATCACCCTGCCTACACGTCGATTGATCAATGCCTGCAACGGGCGGTCGACGACGGCACGGTAGCCAGTGTCGTCGCTATGGGTGCGACGGAACGCGGACTCGTATATGAGGGAGCGCGTGGCCAGACGAATCTCCGCACCGGCGAGGCCATCAGCCCTGACACGATCTTCTGGCTTCTGTCGATGACAAAGGCGATTACCGCAACCGCGTGCATGCAGCTCGTCGAACAGGGCAGGCTGCGGCTGGATCAGCCGGCGGGCGAGATACTGCCGCAGCTAAAGTCGCCCCAGATCCTCGACGGGTTCGACACGTCAGGACAGCCGAAGCTGCGTCCTGCGCGCAATACGATCACGGTGCGTCATCTACTGACGCATACCTCCGGTTTTACATACAGCATCTGGAGCGACAGGCTCAGTCAGTACGAGAAGGTGACGGGGATGCCCGACATCGGCTACTCGATGAACGGCGCATTCGCGGCGCCGCTAGAGTTCGAGCCCGGCGAACGCTGGGAGTACGGCATCGGCATGGACTGGGTGGGCAAGCTGGTGGAGGCCGTGACCGACCAGTCGCTGGAGGTCTACTTCCGCGAGCACATCTTCGAGCCGCTGGGCATGCGCAACACGGGCTTCCTCATCGGCAATGCGCAGAAGCAGCGCGTCGCGACCCTGCACAGACGTCAGGCGGACGGCTCTCTGGTGCCCGAGCCGTTCGAGATTAACCAGCGTCCCGAATTCTTCATGGGCGGTGGTGGACTGTTCAGCACGCCGCGCGACTACATGGCGTTCCTGCAGATGCTGTTGAACGGCGGCACGTATCGCGGCGAGCGCGTTCTGCGCGCCGACACCGTCGCAATGATGTTCCGCAATCACATCGGCGACCTGCAGGTCGCAGAAATGAAGACGGCGCAACCGTCATGGTCGAACAGCTTCGATCAGTTTCCGGGCGCCGCGCACAAGTGGGGGCTGTCGTTTGACATCAATACACAGCCCGGACCACACGGGCGCAGCGCGGGCAGCGTGAGCTGGGCCGGGCTGCTGAACACTTACTTCTGGGTGGATCCGGTCAAGCGCGTGGCCGGATCGCTTTTTACGCAGATGCTGCCCTTCTACGATGCCCGGGTCGTCAATCTCTACGGGCAGTTCGAGTGGGCGTTTTACGACGGTTTGCGTCGCGGCTGAGCGATCGGCCGCCGGCACATCGGCGCCGCATCGCCCTACTTATCCACACATGGAGAATGAGCAATGTATGCAATCACGGGAATCACCGGCAAGGTCGGCGGCGCGCTGGCCCGCCGGCTTCTGGCGGCAGGTGAGCCGGTACGTGCGGTCGTGCGCGACATCGCACGGGCAGCTTCGTGGGCGGAGCGCGGCTGCGAACTCGCAGCGGCCCGCATGGAAGACGCCTCGTCGCTCGCCGCCGCGTTCGATGGCGCAACGGGCGTTTTCATCCTGCCTCCTTCAGAGTTCGATCCGGCGCCGGACTTTCCCGAAGCGCGCGCGGTGATCGACGCCGTATCCACGGCACTTCTGAAGGCGCGGCCCAAAAAAGTGGTTTGCCTGTCAACGATCGGCGCTCAGGCTAGTGAAAGCAATCTGCTCACTCAACGCACGCTGATGGAGCAGGCACTGCGCGACATGCCGATGCCGGTGACGTTCCTGCGGCCTGGCTGGTTCATGGAGAACGCTGCATGGGATATCGCGTCTGCGCGTGACGAAGGTGTTATCGCGAGTTACCTGCAGCCGCTCGACCACCCCGTGCCGATGGTCGCCACCGCCGACGTAGGCCGCGTTGCGGCCGAACTGCTCCGGCAAACATGGAGCGGCGTGCGCATCGTCGAACTCGAGGGCCCGCGCCGCGTGAGCCCCAACGACCTGGCGTCGGCCTTTGCCCGCGTGCTCGAGCGCCCCGTACGCGCCGAGATTGTCGACAGACAGACCTGGGAAGCGCTGTTCCGTTCGCAGGGCATGGAGCATCCGCTGCCACGGATGCGGATGCTGGATGGATTCAACCAAGGTTGGATCGATTTCGAGAGTCATCCCGACGAAGTCATCTGCGGCCAGGTCGAACTGGAGACGGTACTGGGCGAGATGGTGTCGCGACCGATCTGACCGGGCCGCCTGGGCGACGAGGGCAGCCGCGCGTCGCCCGGCCATTGCATCACCTTGCCATTTTCACAAGGAATTCACGATGGAATACAGCACGCTTGGTAGAACCGGCCTGCGCGTCTCAAGGCTGAGCCTGGGCGCAATGACCTTCGGCGCCGGCTCGGGAATTTGGGGCGACATTGCCGGACTGGACAGCGATCAGGCCACCCGGCTGGTCGCGATGGCCGTGGAGCGCGGCGTCAACATGATCGACACGGCAGACGCCTACTCGCAGGGCCGTTCCGAAGAAGTAGTGGGACAGGTGCTAAACGCACTGGGGCTGGACGAAAGTCGAATGCTCGTCGCGACCAAGGTCCGACTGCGCACGGGCCCCGGCCACAACGAAGTGGGGTTGGGCCGCTCGCACATCATGCGCTCGGTTGAAACAAGCCTGAAGCGAATCGGTCGCGATCACATCGACCTGTTCCAGTTGCATGACCGCGACGCGCTTGTTCCACTCGACGAGACGCTTCGTGTTCTGGATGACCTCGTTACGCAGGGCAAGGTCCGCCACATCGGCGTGTGCAATTTTAGCGCGGCGGATCTTGAGCGAACCTTCGCCATAACGTCCCGCACCGATCGCGTGCATGTCGCAAGCAATCAGGTGCACTACTCGCTGACGAGCCGTGACATCGAGCACGAAATCATGCCTGTTGCAGCGACAAACAAAATGGGCCTTCTGGTCTGGAGCCCGCTCGCAGGCGGCTACCTGAGCGGCAAGTACGCTCAGAACGGCGAAGGTGCTGGGCGCCGTACGAAGCTCGACTTTCCTCCGGTTGACAGAGCCAGGGCCGAGCCGATCCTCGCAGTATTGCGTGAAGTCGCTGGCGAACTGGCGGCGATCCCAGCTCAGGTTACGCTGGCATGGATACTCGCGCGTGCGCCGATCACATCGGTAATCGTCGGAGCCCGTACACCCGAGCAGCTCGCGGCCAACCTCGATGCGCAGAATCTCCGCCTGACCTCTGAACAGCTCGCGCGCCTCGATGAAGTCTCCGCGACACCATTGCCATTCCCTCACTGGATGCAACGCTTCCATGACCGGGATCGCGTCGCCGGATGATTGGCAGGGCGTCGGGAACTTTGCGTGCGCGAGGCCTGTTGTCTTGCATAAATCATTCGCAAGCCAGCTCGACGAGAGTTCGGCACGCACTCGAAGGCCATATTCAATGACGTCAGAGCAACGTCGCCGTACCGGTAGATAGGAGAGTTTGAGATGACTACGAAGAAGACAGTCCTGGTGGTAGGCGCATCCCGAGGCCTGGGTTTGGCCCTTGCTGAAGAATACTGTGGAAGAGGTTGGCAGGTGATCGCAACTTCGCGCGGTCAGTCCTTCGGCCTGAAGCAGCTTCAGGAGCGTTATCCGGAAACGCTCGAAATCGAAACGGTCGACGTGGTTGACCTCAGATCTGTCAAGGCACTTCATTCTCGCCTTGAGGATCGTAAGCTCGATGTGCTCTTCGTCAACGCAGGGATCTGTAAGGCGAACGAGCTCACGCCGGTCGAGGTTGAGGAGAAGGACTTTCTCGACATGATGCTGACGAACGCGCTGAGCCCCATGCGGATCATCGAGGTATTCCATGACTCTGTGGTTGAGAACGGTGTGATCGCTGTTATGTCGTCGGAAATCGGCAGTATCGGCAATTGCCTCGGGTTCTGGGAGCTATACAGCTCCAGCAAGGCAGCGCTTAACATGCTTATGGCGGCGTTCGCTGCGCGCAATAAGGAGGACACGCGCGCTCTGTTGCTTGTGGCGCCGGGATGGGTTCGCACTGAGATGGGTGGACCTGAGGCGGAGCTCGAGATCTCGGACAGCATCCCGCTGGTGGTTGACATGGTGGAGCGCAACGCAGGCAAGCCGGGTCTTCGCTTTACCGATCGCCACGGCCAGATCCTCCCCTGGTAATTCCTCTACATTGAGCAGCCTGCGTAGGGCCTGTTGTCTTCGAGAGGTCTGTCGCCGTGTAGGGCAGCAAACGATCGATAGGGGGCGTTTGGACTCCGCGGGTGATCAAATCGTCGTTTCTGCCTTATAGCTGTGATATGGCAGCCTTCTGATTCATCACACTCGAAGCCCGCGCAGCCATGCAGATGTTGGGTCAGATGATGGCCCGGCCCGCCTGGCCGGCCCGCGCCGCGTTCAGAAAGCGCGCCCGCGCGGGCTTGAGAACCAGCATTGCGAGCAGCGCCGTGGCGATGTCCAGCACGATCGCGGTTGAAAACACGGGAATCCAGCTGCCGGTGTGCTGGTGGAGCAGCGCGGCAAGCGGGCCGCCGAAGATCGAGCCAATGCCGAAAGAGATGTACAGCCAGCCGTAGTTGGCCGTCGCGTAGCGCGTACCGAAGGTGTCGGTCAAGGTCGACGGAAACAGCGAGAAGATCTCGCCCCATCCGAAGAACACCACGCCCGACAGCAACACGAACAACGTCGCGTTGTCCCGCGTGAGCAGCCACAACGCCATCGCAATGCCTTCGAGTGCAAAGGCGAAGCCCATCGTCTGCTCGCGGCCGAATCGGTCCGATACCCAACCGAACAGCGGTCGCGTGAGCCCGTTGGTGAAGCGGTCGATGGTAAGCGCGAGGGGCAGCGCCGCCAGGCCGAACACGAGCACCTTGCTCACGCCAAAGTCAGCGGCGAATGACGCCATCTGCGACGTCACCATCAGGCCCGACGTCGCCATCATCGTCATCATCGCGAACATCAGCCAGAAGAGCGGAGCACGAAGCATCTGGGCGGGGCGCCAGTCGCGCACGGTGTCCTCCTGCGCGTGCTCCTGCAGCTCGCTCGCCGATTGTTCGGTGGGCGCCCGCAGCCCTTGCGATGCGGCGAAGCCGACCACGGCGAAGATAAGCCCATAAAGCGCGAGCGTGTCGTCGATGCCATGCGCGGCCAGCGACGCCGAAACGGGAAATGTCGTCACGATTGCGCCCATGCCATAGCCCGCCGCCGCCACCCCCGCCGCAAACCCACGTCGATGCGGGAACCACCGTACCATCAGCCCGACTACGCCCACGTAGACGATGCCCGTACCGAGCCCGCCCACGCCGCCATATGTGAGGTAGAGCGCAAGCGTGCTGTCCGCGTGCGCGGCCAACATCCAGCTCGCGCCGGCCAGCAGCGTTCCGATCGAGATCAGCAAGCGCGGGCCGAAGCGGTCGATCAACGCACCCTGGAACGGTGAGCAGAACGCCTGCAGCAGCACCAGAATCGAGAAGGTCACCTGCAACTCCGGCAGCGCTATGCCCAGCTTGGTCATCAGCGGCTTGGTCATCAGCGTCCAGACGTACTGCGGACTCGAAATCGACATCATGCACACGAGGCCGAGCGCAAGCTGCGTCCAGCGGCGGCGCGCCGACGCGCGCATCGGCAGCACTGCGGCTGCGTTGAGGGTGTTCATACGTCTTTTCTCCGGATCAGAGTGAAGTACTCGCGCACGCGCCGCGACGGCCGGATGGACCGCCGCACCGCATACGGATTAGCAAGGAATGCGAATTAATGTGGCGCGATTTACCAGCTCGCGACGGCGCCATCGCTGCGCGGATCGCTGCCGCCTTCGAAGCCGCCATGTGCGTGACGCACGATCGCGCCCGCGTGGCCCATTGCTTCGTCATAAGCGCCCAGCGCTTCGACTTCGTGGCCGAACGCACGCAGCGTGTCGAATGTCGCGGCGGCAAAGCGCGCTTCGAGCTTGAGCGTGTCGGTGGCGGCGCCCCACGTGCGCCCGAGAAGCCAGCGCGGCGCGTCGATGGCGGCCTGTGGGTTCCAGCCGAACTGCGCGATGCGTGAGAACACGGCGCTCTGCGATTGCGGTTGACCGTCGCCGCCCATGTTCCCGTAGACCATCACGCGGCCGTCGTCGAAGCGGGCGAGCGCGGGATTGAGGGTGTGGAACGGACGACGCAGCGGCATCAGCGGATTGCGTGCACGTGCATCGAGCGAAAAACTGCAGCCGCGGTTTTGCCAGTTGATGCCTGAGGTCGGTAGCACCACGCCGCTGCCGAACTCGTGATAGATGCTCTGGATAAAGCTCACGGCGAGGCCGTTGCCGTCGACCACTCCCATCCAGACCGTGTCGGCTGGGCCGAGGCCATTGCCCCAGGGCGCAGCGGCGCCGGGCGTGACGCGCGCGGCGAGTTCGTCGAGCGCGGCGGGCGTGAGAAACGCCTGCGGATCGACGTTCATGTAGTCGGGATCGGTAATGTGACGGTCGCGCACGGCGAACGCGAGCTTGGTCGCCTCGACGCACGCGTGCACGTATTCAGGGCCGAGCGGGTCCATGCCACGCTCGAGAAGCCGGTCGAGCAGGCCAATGATCATCAGCGAGACGAGACCCTGAGTCGGCGGCGGCATGTTGTAGACCGTGCCCAGGGAATGCGCGAGCGCGAGCGGCGTGCGCACGCGCGCTTCGTGGCGGGTGAGGTCGCTGGCTGCGACGGGACTGCCGAGTGCCTGCAGGTCGGCTGCGATGGAGGCGGCGAGATCGCCTTCGTAGAAGTCGCGCAGGCCGGCGCGCGCGAGCTGTTCGAGCGTGGCCGCCAGACGCGGTTGTTTGAAGAGCGTGCCCGTTGGCGGCGTCTCGTGCGTGGCAACGTCGAGGAAGGTCTGCGCGAATCCGGGCACGTGTTCGAGTTCGCCGCGCTTTTGCGACGTGCACAGCGACTGACTGCGCGTCACTGGAATGCCGTGGCGGGCATAGTGGATGGCGTCGTCGAACAGGCGCGCAAGCGGCAGACGACCGCCACCCTGCTCACACGACCATTGATGCGCGCGCTCCCATCCCGAGACCGTGCCTGCAACCGTGTTAGCGGCCAGCGCGCCACGAGACGGAATCGCGTCGAGGCCGCGCTCACGATAGGCTTCGATCGACGCCGCGGCGGCCGCCGCGCCGCATGCCTCGATGCCGACTGGCGTGTGCCCCGGCGTAGAAATCAGCCAGAACCCATCGCCGCCGATGCTGTTCATATGGGGATAGACGACTGCGATGGTCGCGGCGGCGGAGATCATCGCCTCAACGGCGTTGCCGCCTTCGCGCAACACAGCTAGCGCGCTTTGCGACGCGAGCGCGTGGGGCGCAACGGCCATGCCACGTACGCCACGAATAGGGTTCAAGTTTGTCGACAACATCAGACTCGCTGCGTATGCGCGCTTCCTTGGTGCTGAAGCGCGCGGGTTGCTTGTATACGTGCTTGTCGACAACAGCTAGAATCGTGCCAGATTTCTTCAGGATGTGGACGTGCAACGCGCGAGCCTTATGCGGCGGCGCCTTGCAGCAAACGCGGAATGAGGAAGGTGAGGGCTGCGATCTGAGTGTGACGCGGTACGGCTACGCGTTCGAGGTGCTGCGGTGGGGCGCTGTGACCTTATTTAGTGCGCGCGCTCTGAAGGCGGTGCAGTGTGAGCTTGCGCACTTCGGCCTGGCTGCCGCGAATATGCTGCTCGATGCATGCAAGTGCCGTGGCGGCGTCGCCGGTGCGGATGGCGTCGAGAATCGCGCCATGTTCCTGGTAGGTCTCGTCGAGACAATCGCCGTGCACGAGATCTAGCCAGCGCACCACGCGGATGCGGCCCGTCACGCGCTCTAGCGCCGCCGCTAGCTCATCGTTGCCGGTCGCCGCGACGAGAGCATAGTGAAACGCCTCGTCCAGTTCTGCAACCTTGCGGCCATCGCGTTCGCGCGCGGCGGCGGGCACTTTCCAGATCTCGCCAAGTTCGTCGACCAGACGGCGCACCGCCTCGCCGAGCGGCGCCACGCAAAGCTTGCGGACCGCAAATGTTTCGATCAGCTCGCGCATTTCGTAGAGATCGTCGAAGCGCTTGAAGTCGATCGGCACGACTTCCCAGCCACCACGTACGTAGCCTTGCATCAGTCCGTCGCTTTGCAGGCGCTGCAGCGCTTCACGCGCGGGCGTGCGCGACACGCTGAAGCGTTCGGCGACGGTGCCCTCGGTGAGCCGTTCGCCGGGAAGCAGGCGCAGTTCGAAGATATCGTCGCGCAGTTGAAGGTAGACGGCGTCCGCGCGCGAGAGGCCGCGGACGGCGCCGACAGGCGCAGCGCCCGCCGGTGGGCGAATAGCGAATCGGGAAGTGTTGAGGTCGTTCATAGTGGGTGAGAATACCAACAATCAACTCGGCAGCGAAGTACCACCTCTCCCGGAGCGCCTTCCTCGCTTACCCGTCACACCTGGCGCGCTTTCGGGGCGCTGACGAATTGATACTCGTGTGACGAACACCTTTTACGTCGGACGTTGATTTTGAACGAAGGAAGAACTGCCGTTCAATGTGCCGCGTTGTCCGGGATGGATGCATTCTGCCGCGCGAGATACTCCCGCTTCATACGCGCGACCTGCAATGCATAGATCGGATCGATATTCCGATATACGGTTCTGTCACAACACTTGGGTCGTTTTGCTGTGCTTTGATCAACGCCTGGTAGACTTCATTGCGGGTTTTTCCCTGAGCAAACGCACTCGAAGATGCAAGGCACGCAATCGAAATGGCGACCACGGCGGATTTTTTCATTTCGGACTATTTAGTAACTGTGTGAGTGTTGCGCGATACGCATTGTGTAGACAGCTGCATCGTCGCCCTGATAATGGGTGTTGCTTAAGAAAGCTCACGGCTCAAGGAGCGTCAGGGAAGAAGCCACGCTGGAGTCCGGAACCATTGCGATGCTCAAGCCAATGCGCCGGCGTTTGCGCGCTGCGCTAGTTCCTTCACGCGGGATCTGAGACCTGCGATGGACGTGGCGTCATATGTTTTCGCGCGTGTTCGGCGTAAGACGCCCTATAAGTTTTATTGGTTTCCGCGAGGAAAGTATGGCACCGTCAGGTGCCTTCTAGCACTTCTGGAATGTAATTGAAATAATTCTGTTGTATATGTACTCGCTTGCCGTCTTTGGTTAGCGCATCGCCTATGATGTACCGAGTTGACCTTGACGGGGCCCGGTCGCGGCGGCGCTGCGCCGGAAAGGGCGACCAGGAGCAAGCGCACTGTCGTAGCGCTTGCTTCTGATCTTCAATGAACAGGATGCGCTTGCGTCGCGTGCGGGCTCGATTACTCACATGAAGGCGCCTTCTGGTTCCTATACTTCCCCATGGAAATAAATGACTTTGACGGACATGTCGCCCATGACGATGTTCAGACAAAAACGGATGAGTTGGCCCGCAACATCATCGAGCAGATTGCAGATAAGTGGACGATCCTCGTGATCGACGCGCTTGGCACGCACGGCGTGATGCGTTTTTCGCGGTTGCGCGACCATATCGGCAATGTCAGCCAGAAGATGCTGACTAAAACGCTACGCCAGTTGGAGCGCGACGGGCTGGTGTCGCGTCACGTTCATCCTGTGATACCGCCGCGCGTCGACTATCGGCTAACGCCGCTCGGACGCTCGTTGCTCGACAAGGTTTGCGGCATCTGGGACTGGGTAGAAGCGCATATGGCGGAAATGGACACGGCGCGACACCGATTCGACTCTCGGGAAAAGCCGAGTTGCGGAACGGAGCCACTAGCGCGCGTCATCGCAGATTGAGCGCGGCCTGAACGACGTCCGATAAAAATAACAAAAGCGTAGTCAGCCGGTCAGGGGGGGTCTGTCATAGATTTTGTGTTCAGGGCATAGCATGTACCTCAAGGAGCATGTATGCCACGCAAACCCAAGACGACTACCGAAGCGCAGACAGCGTTACCGTCCATTCCGAAGGAACTGATCGATCAGTTCGTGAAGGGACCCATGACCGCCGAAGCGGTGCACGCCGCTTCAGCCGCGTTCAAGAAGGCGCTGATCGAGCGGGCGCTGGGTGCCGAACTTGGACACCATCTGGGTTATCCGGCGGGTGCCGAGCGGCCCGAAGACGCGACCAACCAGCGCAACGGCAAGAGCGGCAAGACGGTGCTGACCGACGACGGCCCGCTACGCCTGGCGATCCCTCGTGACCGCGACGGCAGCTTTGCCCCGATCCTGATTCCGAAGCACGAGCGACGTTTCACCGGCTTTGACGACAAGATCATCGCGATGTACGCCCGTGGCATGACGGTGCGCGAGATCCAGGGGTTTCTGGCTGAGCAGTACGGTACCGATGTGTCGCCGGAATTCATCAGTTCGGTGACCGATGCCGTGATGGACGAGGTGAGTATCTGGCAGGCGCGCCCGCTCGAGCCGATGTACCCGGTAGTGTTCTTTGACGCGCTACGCGTCAAGATCCGCGAGGAAGGGATGGTGCGCAACAAGGCGATCTATCTGGCGCTGGGCATCCTGCCGGACGGCACACGGGACATCCTGGGGCTGTGGATCGAGAACACGGAAGGCGCGAAGTTCTGGATGAAGGTATTCAGCGACCTGAAGGTGCGTGGCGTGCAGGACATCCTGATCGCGGTCACCGATGGACTGAAGGGCATGCCTGAAGCACTGGGCGCGGTGTTTCCGGCCACCACGCTCCAGACGTGCATCGTGCACCTGATCCGCAACTCGCTGGACTACGCGAGCTGGAAAGACCGGCGGGGGCTGGCTGCTGCCCTCAAGCCGATCTATTCGGCAACGGGCGCTGAAGCTGCCCAGGCCGAACTGGACGCGTTCGAACAGGGTGAGTGGGGCCAGAAATTCCCGACGGTGGTGGCCGCCTGGCGTCGGGCCTGGGATCGCGTGATCCCCTTCTTCGCGTTTCCGCCAGCGGTTCGCAAGGTGATCTACACGACCAATGCCATCGAAAGCGTCAATGCCCGGCTACGCAAGATCGTCAAGACGCGTGGACACTTCCCGACGGACGAGGCCGCGACCAAACTGCTATGGCTGGCCTTGCGCAATATCACGGCTGACTGGAGCCGTGCTGCGCATGACTGGAAAGCCGCGATGAACCAGTTCGCGATCCTCTACGAGGATCGCTTCACCAGGAATCATTTGTAGAATGCAATTGATGAGCCTGCCAGATGGCAGGCTTTTATCTGCCTTGCACACAAAAATTCAGACACCCCCGTCAGGGGCGAGACAGATCCTTCGAAGAGAATAGATTGCGTGGACACCATCACGCCTTTTCGGTTCTCTATGGAAGGATGCAATGAAACTCATCCAGGCAGTCGCATTCACGGGTCTTTGCCTTATAACGGGTGCCAATGCTTTCGCGCAAACAACGCAATCAGGTCTCACGCGAGCGGAAGTACGTGCGCAACTAATCCAGGCTGAAGTAGATGGAATAGTGCCAGTAGACAAGCACGACTATCCGCCCAGTCCCGAAACGATCGCACGCAACAAGGCGCTCTATGCGCTCCGGCACGAGCACGGTTCGAACAATGCCGTCGCGTCGGCGCCGCAAGATGCAACCGACTCGAGTGCCATGACTAACTGACGCCACAGGTGATCACGTGTCCATGTATCCATTCGCTGAATGCGTGGACATTGAATGACGAAAGGGGGCATATTGCCTTTGCTGAAATTGATCAAGACTGATGGCGCATAGCGACGCGCGCAATCTCAGCAAATTCTTTTGGGCGTCTCATAGGCTAGATGCCCCATCGCTGCAATTTGTATCCTTGCAGAAAGTATCAAACCGGCAAGTGCCTTCTTGTGAATCACCACACATGGCTGAAATAATCGCCGCGCGTGCCGGAGGCAATGGCGCTTGTCGTTCCATGGACCGCGCTCAGCGTGGGTGCGGCCTCTGAATTATGCGGACAGCGCGACTCAGGTGGCGCTTGCGGCGGCACGCAATACCGTTGGCGACGATGCCGTGAGATCGGGTTGCAAGCCGTCGATGGCATCGGAAGACTTTGCGTTTATGGCACGCGTGAAACCCGCTGCGTATATCGGGATGGGTGTCGATGGTGCTACCGCGAGCGCGCCGCTTCACAACCCGCACTACGATTTCAACGACGACGCGCTGGTGAAGGCATTTTCCCGGGCAGCGTGAAAGACTTGCTGATCGCGTTAGACCTTCGTCATTCTCTTGCTCAAGTCCAGGAGGCTGAGCTCAATGTCGTGTCCGATTTGTGATGTTCAGGTGTTCACGTCGTCGTCCGTGCAGTGGGTGTGGCGATCATTCGACGCTCAAGCCCTCAACGTCGACCTTGCTCTTTCACCACCCAACTCGAACCATCTTTGGCGCAGACGCGATCACCGCGCCCGGCTACGGGTTCGCGCGCGATGCGCCTGTGCTGACCACCTGCGGCAGCAGCAGCGTCAGGCACGACGGCGTATGAGTTCAGGCCGATCAACGCACGGTGAGCAGCATGTTCGCGTCGGCGGCCTACCTGCCCGGCGACGGCGCTGCAGCGAGTGCGGGCGCCGTGTCGGTTTGCGCAAGCGCGTCGTCCGACCATCCTCCGCCGACCGCGTGGATCAGTTGCACGTTCGCACTCAGCTGACGGGTCTGGATGTCGATCAAGGCGCGCTGCGCGTCGAGCGCCGCGGTTTGCGCAGTCACCACGTCGAGATAGCCGATCGCACCTTGCCGATATTGCGTCAGCGCGAGATCGACCGAATGCTGCGCGGCCTGCGCGGCATCGCGTTGCTGGCCGAGGGCAGTGCCGAGATCCGATAGCAGCGTCAGGTTGTCTTCAACCTGCTGGAAAGCGGACAGCACGATGCCGCGATAGAGTGCGCCCGCCTCGTCCATTGAGGCTTTTGCCGCGTCGAGTTGCCCGCGACGCAAGCCGCCGTCGAACACATATTGGACGAGCTGAGGGCCGACCGTCCAGAAGAGGTTGGGCGCACTGAAGAGCCCCGCATAGGCGGCGCTTTGCAGACCGCCTTGCGCACTGAGCGTAATGGACGGAAAGTACGCGGCGCGCGCGACGCCGATCTTCTCGTTCGCCTCGGCGACGCGGCGCTCTGCGGCTGCGATGTCCGGCCGCCGTTGCAGCAGCGCGGAAGGCACGCCGACGGGGATCACAGGCAAGGGGATCGACGCGGTTTCTTCAGGCAAGGTGAACTCGGATGCCGACGCGCCGACCAGCACGGCGATCGCATGTTCGAGCAGCGCGCGTTGCGCCAGGTTTTGCGAAAGCATCGATTGCGCCGACGACAACTGTGTCTGCGCGCGCGACACGTCGAGACCCGCGACGATCCCGCCACTATGGAGCGTTTGGGTCAGTTGGAGCGCCTTCGCGAACTCAACCACCGACTCGCGCAGCAGTTGCGTCTGTTGATCGAGGCCGCGCAATCTGGCATAGCTGTCGGCAAGTTCGACCTGAAGGCTCAGTTGCACCGATGCGAGATCAGCCTTCGAAGCCTGTGCCTCGTCTTTGCCCGCTTTGACGGAATCGCGCACGCGGCCCCACAGATCGAGGTCATAGTTGATCTCGCCGCCGAGCGTCACCGAGTTGTAGTAGTCCGGGCCGCCAGCGCGCAGCGGCCGCGTGGCCGATTGCCGGTTGCGTTGCGGAACGGCGACTGCTGCGACGCTCGGGAAGAGACCCGCGCTCACCTGCTCGACGAACGCCTGCGCCTGCTGATAGTGCGCGAACGCAGCGCGCAGATCGGTGTTGTTCGCGATGAGCCGCTCTTCGAGGTCGTCGAGCTGCGTGTCGCCGTACATCTTCCACCAGCCGTCGCGGTTCAACTGGTCGGACGGTTTCGCGTCGACCCACGGGCCCATCGTCCGGTATTGCCCGGCAACGGGCGAGGGCGGCACCTTGTAGTCGGGCGCGAGCGAGCAGCCGGCGACGAGCGTCGTCCCGGCAAGCAAGGTGGGCAAAGCCCACGGCAGGCTGCGCGCACGCTTGTGGATTGCAGTTTTAACCATGGGCGCTTACCTTCTTGCCGCCAGTCGCGACTTCGACGGCGTCGCCGTTCGCGAGCCCGTCGGGCGGCGTATCGATCACCCGATCGGTCGGCTTGAGACCCGAGCCGATCTCGACGGCATCGCCGAGGTCGCGCGCAATCGTCACGCTTTTGAACATCACATGGCCGCCTGTGTCCAGTGTGGCGACGCGCAGCCCGTGGCTGTCGAACACCAGTGCGCTTGCCGGTACGCGCAGCGCATTCGCTTCGACGGGCAACCTGAACTGCAGGCTCGCGAAACCGCCTGGCAGCAGTTTGCCTTCTTTGTTGTCGACGAGCAGTTGTACCAGCGTCGAGCCCGAGTTCGCGTTGACGGCATCCGCCGAGGCGATCACCCGCGCAGCGAACTGCTGGTCCGGGTAGGCCGGCACGGTGAGCGTGGCGGTCGTGCCTTCGTGGATCAACGGCACATAGTTCTGCGGCACCTGCACGTAGACACGCAACTGCGTGACGTTGGACACGGCAAACAGTTCCTGACCAGCGCCTGCGCTGCCGGCGTTGATCAGCGCGCCAACGTCGGTGTCGCGTGCCGTGACGACGCCGTCGAACGGCGCGACGATCCGGGCAAAGCCTTTCGTAGCGATGAGGCGCTCGACGTTGGCCTGTGCGGCGGCGACGATCGCTTTCTTGGCGGCGTAATCGCCCGTGCGCTGGTCGACGTCCTGCTGGGCGACGGCATCCGTGCCGAGCATCGACTGCCAGCGCCTGGCCGTCGTCGCCGCCAGATCCGCATTGGCCTTGGCGCTGTCGAGATCAGCCTTTGCCTGCGCGAGCTGCTGGTCGAGCTCAGGCGTTTCGATCTCGGCGAGCGGCTGGCCCGCCTTGACGTGCGCGCCGATATCGACGTTCCACGCTTTCAGATAGCCGCTGACGCGCGCGAAGATCGGCGCGCGCGAATAAGCCTGCAGTTCGGACGGCAGCGTGAGCACGGGGCCGCTCGCATCGCGTACGGGCGCGATCACGTTCACGGTGGGCACGGCCTGTGAGTCGGTCCAGGTCTTCAGTTTGCGCGAATCTGTGGTCCGCAGCACGAGGCCCGAGACGACCGCGACGACCACGATCGCGACGCCGGCGACACTCGCGCCCGCCAGCCGCCGGGGCGTCCGCGTCCGCGCGGCGCTGGGCTCATAAGCGGACTGGCGAACGGGTTCAATCGGTTCAGATGACATGAGCAGTACCTCCCGGGGCAGACGATGCCGGGGTAGCCGCGCGCCCGCGGCGCGCGTGGATGATGCAGAAAACGACAGGCACGAAAAAGAGCGACGCCGTCGTCGCGAAGATGAGGCCACCGATTACCGCGCGGCCAAGTGGTGCGTTCTGTTCGCCGCCTTCGCCGAGCGCAAGTGCCATCGGCGCCATGCCGATGATCATCGACAGCGCGGTCATCAGCACCGGCCGAAAACGCGTGAAGCCCGCCTCGAGCGCGGCCTTGAAGGGATCGCCGTGCACGGCGAATCGCTCGCGGCAAAAGCTCACGACAAGAATGGAGTTTGCGGTTGCGACGCCCATGCACATGATCGCCCCCGTGAGCGCAGGCACCGATAGCGTCGTATGCGTCACGAACAGCATCCATACGATGCCGGCGAGCGCCGCCGGCAGTGCCGACACGATCACGAACGGATCGGCCCACGACTGGAAGTTTACGACGATCAGCAGATAGATCAGCGCCACGGCGCCTATCAGGCCAAACAGCATGCCTGTGAAGGCGCTGTTCATCGTTTGCACCTGGCCCAGCAGCGCCACCGACGAGCCTTTCGGCAGCGACTTCGCGTGACTTGCGACAACCTTCTGGATATCGGATGCGACTGCGCCGAGATCGCGGTCCTGGGTAGTCGCGAAGATTTCGACCATCGGCTGGATGTTGTACTGGCTCACGATCGAGTTGCTGTTCGTGCGGTCGAACGTCGCGAGGCCGCCGAGAATCTGCGGGTCGTTGCCCGCAGAGGTCGAAGAGGTGATCGGCAGATTCTGCAGCGACGACAGCGTATCGAGGCTGTATTGAGGCGTCTGCATCACGATCGGATACGACACGCCGTTCGCATTGTTGAGCCAGAAAGTCGGCGCGACCTGGCTTGAACCTGCGAGGTTCACAACCATGCTGTTCGTCACGTCCCGCTCGGTGATGCCGAGCAGTTGCGCGCGTGTGCGGTCGACGTTGACGTTGAAGGTCGGGTTGGCTTGCGACTGCTCGATGCGTGCGTCGACGACACCGGGCACGCGGCGAATGTCGCGCAGCAAACGGTTTGTGTATTCGAAATTGCCCGCGAGGTTATTGCCGCGCACTTGCAGATCGATGGGAGCCGGCGACCCGAAGTTCAGGATCTGGCTGATGATGTCTGCGGGGGGAAATGAAAACGTCACGCCCGGAAACTCGCGCGGTAGCCGCTCTCGCATTTCGCGTACATATTCGGCCGTCGGCCTGTGACCTTCATTCAACTCGATCTGAATGTCACCGTCCTGAGAGCCGATGATGCCCGTGTTGTTGTAAGCGGTGTTGATGCCGCTAACCGGCAAGCCGATGTTATCGACCACCGTGCCAAGCTCCGCGGGCGGCACGATCTGACGCACTGCCCCTTCGACGGCAGCCATGATCTCCGACGTCTTTTCCACGCGCTCGCCGATCGGGGCGCGCACGTGCAGCAGGATCTGCCCGGCGTCGACGGCCGGAAAGAAGTTGCGGCCAAGAAACGGCACCAGCGAAAACGAGAGCAACACAAAGCCAAGAAAACAGCCGATGAACATTCGGCGATGTGCGAGCGCCAGTTCGAGCAGACCGCGATAACTCTCGCGCACCTTTTCGAAGCGCGCCTCGAAGCCCTTCTGGAAACGCGCAAGCGGGCCGGGCGGGCGGCTTTCATGTGCATCGTGCGCAATGGCGTGCGGTTTGAGCAGGAAGTTGGCCATGGTTGGGACCAGCGTGCGCGACAGAATGAACGACGACACCATCGCGAAGATCACCGCCTCGGCCATCGGCACGAACAGAAAACGCGCCACACCGTTCAGGAAGAACATCGGCACGAACACGATGCAGATGCACAGCAATGAAACGAATGCTGGCGTGACGATCTGCGCGGCACCATCGAGAATGGCGGTCTCGACAGGTTTGCCGTGTTCGAGGTGCCAGTTGATGTTCTCGATCGTCACGGTTGCGTCATCGACGAGAATGCCGACCGCAAGTGCGAGGCCGCCTAGCGTCATGATGTTCAGCGTTTCGCCTAGCGCCGACAGCGTCGTGATGGAGCCGAGAATCGCGAGCGGAATCGACGTCGCGATGATGACCGTCGAGCGCCAGCTGCCGAGGAACAGCAGGATCATCAGACTGGTCAGTACCGCAGCGATCACCGCTTCGCGCGCAACGCCGCTGATTGCCGCGCGCACGAACAGCGACTGGTCGCCGATCGGCTCGACCTGCAGATTGTCCGGCAGCGCGGCGCGCGCATCGGCGAGGTGCTGCTTGATGCCGGCGATGATCCCGAGCGTCGACACGGAGCCGTTCTTCAGCACCGTCATCAGCACCGAGCGGTGGCCGTTCACGTGCACGATGTTGGTCTGCGGCGGACTGCCGTCACGCACGTTCGCGACATCGCGAACATAGACTGTCGTGCCATTCACCGCCTTAATGGGCAGGTCGCCCAGCTCGCGGATTGCGGCAGGTGCGTCGTTCAGTTGCAGGGTGTACTCGTGATCGCCCATCTTCGCGGTGCCGACGGGCGTGATCAGATTTTGCGTTGCGAGTGCATTTGCGACGTCCTGTGCGGAGAGGCCTCGAGCCTCGAGCTTCGACGGATCGACATCGATCTGAACCTGCCGCGTCTTGCCGCCGAACGGGTAGGGAATGGCCGCGCCCGCGACCGTCACGAGTTGCGGCCGCAACTGGTTCAGGCCGAGGTCGCCCAGGTTCTGTTCGCTGAGCCCTTTGCCCGACAGCGCGAGCTGGATGATCGGCACCGTCGACGCGTTGTAGTTCAGGATGAGCGGTGGCGTCGTGCCCGGTGGCAGCTGTCGCAACTGCGTCTGGGCGACTGCCGTCACCTGCGCATTCGCGGTCGCGATGTTCACGCCGGGTTGAAAGAAGATCTTGATGATGCCGAATCCGGCCACCGACTCGGCCTCGATATGTTCGACGTCGTTGACAGTGGTCGTGATCGTGCGCTCGAAGGGCGACGTGATCCGGCCGGACATCTGGTCCGGCGGCAGCCCCGTGTATTGCCACACGACGCTGATGACGGGAATGCGGATGTCGGGAAAGATGTCGGTTGGCGTCTTTATCGCGGACAGCGGTCCGACGATGAAGATAACGATTGCCAGCACGACAAAGGTGTATGGCCGTCGAAGGGCGATACGTACCAGGCCGAGCATGTGGATTTCCTGCAGAGCAAGTTTACTGGGAAAAGCGGGCTGCGCTCGCCCGCACTGCTCAAGGCAAACGTCGCACTATGCTTCGATAGCGTTCGTCCGTGCGGCTTGGTGGTGCAGGGCGCTGAGCCGTTCAGCAAGGCGCATTACGACGCATCCTCTGTCGCTAGACGTCTACGGACGAACAAAGCCGGAATGTACACAAAGGACCAGAATTCTGCTGGCGGGATTTATGAAGTTGGGACCGCGAACCAGATGCTTGAACAACTGGTTTGCGTGACGTGGTGTGATCGATTCTGCATCTTCCTAAACGGAAACAAGGGCTTAAGGAGACGGTGATAGAAGGTGCTATGAAAGGCAGAGTGCGTTTTCCGTCCGAAAGAGCTTTTATTACCAGTTATTAATGGCCTTTCAGATTAGCCGCTTGTTTCTTTCATCCTTATTGCGTTAATAGTCGATCCGTCAGGAATTGCCAGGACGAAATGGTGAGGTGGATTCACATGTCTACCGGGCGTTTCAGATGCAAAGCGCTGTCACTTCAATTTGTTTCCGCGCGGAAAGCATGGAACCGTCAAGTACCTTCTAGTACTTTCCAGAAGTAGTTGAAATAATCCTCGTTCATATCTGTGCGCGGTTGCCGTTATCGGTGTTGGTTCGGTTTCCATATCGGCAGGGCGGATTCTTGAGGGAGAGCATTGCATGATCGGTGGAGCGATCGTCCTTGACCTTCTTTTCTTATGTTTGGTACCAGCAGGTGTATGACCAGGCCAGTCAGCTCTTTCGCTCGCGCAGCCCAGGTGGCCCAGGCACGGCACGCCAAGGCAATGTTACTTCCACTCCCGCGCGCCGACGCCAACGCCACAGCATTGCGGATTCACCTCACGCTCGATCTGTTGCGCCGAGGGCAAGGGAATCTGCATGGCGTCCACCTTCTGGCGGACGTGATGGTTCTTGTCGTCCTCATCGCGGATCTACGCTTTGACAAAGTAACGCAAGCGCAGATATGCGCGGCGGAGGCTGCGATCGGCACGTGTGTAGAGTGTGGCCACCGAACCGGAGAATGGCACCTCGATCAAGTCGGTTTCGCTTCGTTGGCGACGATGGTGACTATCTATGACCGGCATCTGCATCGTGCCCCGGGCGGCGTGCTGTCGCTTGCATACGAACGTCTGAGGCACTTTCGTGCGCAGTCGCGCATTGAACATGAGAGCCGGGCCCGGGCGCCCCGAGTCCCGCTAGTTCAGCCGCAGTCCAGACAGCACCGCAAAGTCGCGGGTTTTGTGCGCGCGCTCATGAGCGGAAGGCTCATCGCGGCAATTTGTTTCCACGAGGTAACCATGACACTGTCAGGTGCCTTCTTGTGGTCGCCGGATGCGGCTGAAATAATCGGTCTACGTACCCGGGATCACAGTGTCCCGGACCCGGCAAGAACATAAGACTAGAACCTGAGAGCTGGCCATGACGCCAGGAATCATGCGTTGCTCGCATCGAGTCGTGCAATCTCTTTCCGGCGTGAAGCGCTTGACCCAGCGGATGATCGTCGTGTGCGCCAGCGACAGACCGCGCTCGGCCATCATTTCAGCGAGGTCCCGAAAGCTGAGCTTGTAACGCAGGTGCCAGCGCACGCAAAGGACGATAACTTCGCAATCAAAGTGGCGCCCGTTGAACTTCCGTCAATGTCTTTCAGCTTACGCATTGGCTCGTGCTCGTCAAAAACTCGAGCGTAACAGGCCGACGCATCCGAATTGCACCACAACCGTAAACCCGAGGCTTGGAATAAACCGATGCTCGCGGGCGTTATGTCTGGTGACGGTGCTGAAAGTGCCGCACTGTTCGGTTGCAATATAGCCATCGGGCTAGTCTGCCGACTGGGCGGGCACCGTAGTTAGTAAGCCGTTCGGTTGTCGCCACGAGGAATGCCACACTTATGGAGCTCAGAATGAACAGATCCAGGATTATTTCCGCTGTATTCGTTGTCTTCACGCTCGCACTTTCGTCGTTGGTGACGGGCTGCGCGTCGGAAGGTGGTATGGGTATGTCCAGCACCAGCAGCAGCGGTGGTAGCTCGGGCGGCTATTGACAATTGTACCGACACAGCGCAAGTGCTTTGCGCTGTGGGGTGCATTGCATTTTGAAATTAGCGCTGTGCGTTTCCTATCGGGGCGTTGGGCAGGTCCGACGGCGACGACGGGTGTCTATGGACGCATAGATTCGTCGATATAGCCGGCTGGGCTGCGGTGCAATTCCGATGCGCCGGTCTGTTACCCGTGGGCTTTTGACCTGTGGGCTCAGGTCGCGTCGACCGAACTCTCGTCCTGTGCAAGCAACTGGCTGTCGGGTAGCCGGAACGGCACAGGGCCTTCCGAGTTATTGGCTTCCACCAGCCGGATCATCTGCAGCATGAAGACATCGCGCTCAATGGGCGAAAGATGCTCGATGGTGCGATCGTGCGCGCGCTGCACGGCGCTCGCCATCTTCCTGATCAGGCGCTTGCCGGCGGGGGTGAGTTTCACCAGCCGCAAGCGCTTGTCGTGCTCTGCCTGCGTGCGGCGTACGAGTCCGCGTTCGTTGAGACGCGGAATAACCTCCGCGACGCTGGAGCGCTCCAGTCCGACTTCAATCGCGAGCGTGTTCTGATCCATCTCGCCGAGCGATTCTAGTGTGGTCAGCAGACTGTATTGCACCGGCGTGATGTTGAACTCGCCCGTTTCCTGGGCGAACAGGAAGGTGTGGATCTGATGCATGCGGCGGATCAGAAAGCCCGGCCGCGAGAACAGCGGCGAGCGCGCCTGCCGCTCGGCGAGCTCCGCACGGACGCTTTGAATGTCGGTGTGATCGGTGACAGTGGTTCGCATGGAAACGACTCTTGGGAAATGGACGAGCTACTAATGCTCCAATACGCATTCTAGGTCAGAATCGCGGCCAATCGCAAATGCGGGGTACACCACTGAATCACCATAAAAAGGCGTCGCGCATGGGCTTGGTGCGCGTGCGGGTATACATCGTCCGATTTGGTGCGAGGGTGTTTGAAAAAATCCGTGGTACGGCACGCATCTGGTGTGATGGTGTATCGCTAAACCTATGATTCAAAAAGAAAAACACGACTGACGAAGCAGCGCGGAAGAACCGGCACACAATTTGCGGTACACCACGCATCTTCCAACTCGGCTATCGCACCGTACATGTCACAAGTTCTGCTCAAAGGGGGGCGCGTCATCGACCCCGCCCAGAAGATCGACGCCACGCTCGACGTTCTGGTGGACAACGGCGTCATCGCCGCGATCGGCTCCGACGCCGCGAGTCAGGCGCCCCAGGCGGAACTGATCGACTGCAGAGGCAAGCTGGTGCTGCCCGGTCTCATCGATACGCACGGCCACATCTTTCAGTACGTCACGGGCCGCTTCGGCCTGAATGCGGATCAGTGCGGCGTGCAGTCGGGCGTGACGACGATCGTGGATCAGGGCGGACCGAGCTGCATCACGATTCCGGGCTTCCGGCATTACGTCGCGGAGCGCTCGGCCACGCGCGTGCTCGCCTTCATTTCCGCCTATCTCGTCGGCGGCCTCGAAGGGCACTATTATCCGGACCTGTATCGCCCCGATTGCCTCGATGCCGACGCAACCATCAAGTCCATCCGCGCGAATGCCGATCTCGTCAAGGGCATCAAGGCGCACGCTGAAATTGGCGGCTTCGCGCGCTGGGGTCTCGACGTGATGAAGATCGCCGCGAAGATTGGCCGTGGCGCGGAACTGCCGCTGTATATCCACTTCGGCCAATTGTGGCCGAAGCCCGAAAGCGGCAGTCTGCCGGTGCGGCCAGATTCCATCTTCAATCAGGTGGTCGAGACGCTCAAGCCAGGCGATATCCTGGCGCATCCGTTCAGCCGGCATCCGGGCGGCTTCGTCGAGGAGAACGGGCAACTGCATCCTCTCGTGCATGAAGCGGTCGCGCGCGGCCTGAAGATCGACGTCGGCCACGGCTCGCATTTCAGCTTCAAGACGGCGCGCATCGTGCTCGATGCGGGCGTCGTGCCCGACACGCTCGGTGCGGACATGCACGGCTACAACACACACGTGCCCGCGCCCGCCGGCACGCCCGACAGCCATCCCGACGAGGAGCATTCGTTCCTCGGCCGCACGCAGTTCAGCCTCGTGAGCGCGATGACCAGCATGCTCGCGCTCGGCCTGCCGCTGCAACACATTGTCGCGATGGCGACCTGCAACGCCGCGAAGATGGTCGGCATGGAAAACCAGATCGGCTCGCTGCAAGTGGGGCGGGGCGCGGACATCAGCGTACTCGACGACCGTCGCGGCCGCTGGATACTGGAGGACAACGAAGGCACGCAGGTCATCACCGACCGCATGCTGTCGCCGCTGTTCTGCCTGCGCGACGGCGTGCGTCACGACTCTGTCTCTCCGACGCTGCCGCTCGCGCGCGCCGCCTGAGAACGCGAGGCTCACACAATGATCAAACGTCCCCACAAACGCATCGACAACAATCGTCCGCAAGGCATCGGCGCCTCGCTTACGCGCAAGGAAGACGAGCGCTTCATGCACGGGCGCGGCGAGTATGTTCCCAACATCCGCATGGTCGGGATGGTCGATGTGGCGTTCGTGCGCAGCCCGATCGCGCACGGTCATATCGTCGGCATCGAGAAGCCGGAGGCGTTCGCGCACGCCGTCTATACGCTGGCCGATCTGGAGGGCGTGAAGCCTATTGTCGCGAATTCGAGTCTGCCCGGATTCAAGCGCTCGCAGCAGCCTGTGCTCGCGAGCGGCAAGGTGCGTCAGGTCGGCGAGACAATCGCGATGTGCGTGGCCGCGACGCGCGCCGAGGCCGAGGATATCGCCGCACAGGTCTTCGTCGATTTCGAGGAACTGCCCGCTGTGGTCGACATGCTCGACGCGCGCCGTGAAGACTCGGCGCTGGTGCACGAGCACTGGGGCGACAACGTGTTTCTCGAAACCTTCGTCGATGCGAACCCCAACGTCGATCTCGACGCGATCCGCCGCGATGCGCCCATCCGCGTGCATCGCAAGCTGCGCACGGCGCGGCAGAGCATGGCGCCGATGGAAGGGCGCGGCGTTGTCGCGCACTGGGACCGCCGCCTGTCGCAACTGATCGTGCATACGTCCGCCCAAATGCCGCACATCACGCGCACGGGCCTCGCGGAATGTCTTGGTCTCGACGAAGGACAGGTGCGCGTGATCGCGCCCGATGTCGGCGGCGGCTTCGGCTACAAGGGCATTCTGCTGCCCGAGGAGGTCTGCTGCGGCTGGCTCGCGATGCAACTCGAGAAGCCGGTGCGCTGGATCGAGGACCGCCGCGAGCAGCTCACCGCTAACGCGAACTGCCGCGAGCACGATTACGACATCACGGGCTATGCGGATCGCGACGGCCGTCTGCTCGCGGTCGAATGCGATGCGCACGTGGATTCGGGCGCGTATTCGTCATATCCGTTTTCCGCGTGCCTGGAAGCGGCGCAGGTCGGCAGCATCCTGCCGGGGCCGTACAAGATGGATCGCTTCCGCTGCCGCACGTGGTCGGTTGCAACCAACAAGCCGCCGATCCTCCCGTATCGCGGCGTGGCGCGAACGGGCGTGTGCTACGCGATCGAAACGATCATGGATGCGATCGCGCTCGAAGCGGGTCTCGAACCGTACGAGGTGCGTCTGCGCAATCTCGTTCAGCCGCACGAGATGCCTTTCGACAACATCACGAAGAAGCATTTTGACAGCGGTGACTATCCCGAGGCGGTGCGTCGCGCGATGGCCGCGATCGACCTGCCCGCCGTTCGCGCACGTCAGCAGCGCGGCGAGCCGGACGGCAGGCGTATCGGCTTCGGGATGTCGATCTTCTGCGAGCAGGGCGCGCACGGGACGTCGGTGTATCACGGCTGGGGCATTCCGATGGTGCCGGGCTACGAGCCCGCCGTGATCCGCCTCACGCCCGACGGCGTGCTCGAAGTGCGGGTGGGCGTGCATTCGCACGGGCAGAGCATGGAGACCACGCTCGCGCAGATCGCCCATGAAGTGCTCGGCATCGACACGGACCGCGTGCGCATCATTCTCGGCGATACGGGCGTCACGCCGTATTCCACCGGCACGTGGGGCTCGCGCTCGATCGTGATGGCGGGTGGCGCGGTTGGTCGCGCTTCGAAGGAGCTCAAGGAGCGGCTGTTGAGGATTGGCGCACACCTCCTTCAGGAGCCGATGAGCGAAGTGCGCTGGGAGAACGGTGCCGTCGTCGGCAAGGAGGCGCGGCGCACGTTGCAGGACATCGCGCGCACGTGGTATCTCGCGCCGCAACTGCTGCCGCCCGATGTCGATCCGCGCGGCCTCGAAGTCTCGACGTCGTATCAGGCGAGGCGCGATTCGGGCACCTTCAGCTACGCGTGTCATGCGGTGGTCGTTGCTGTCGATCCGGCGCTCGGCCAGACCGAGATTCTCGACTACGCCATCGTGGAAGACGGCGGCGTGCTCATCAATCCGATGGTCGTCGACGGACAGGTCTACGGAGGCGCGGCGCAAGGCATCGGCACGGCGCTCTATGAAGCGATGCCCTACAGCGAAGACGGCCAGCCGCTCGCCTCGACGCTTGCCGATTACATCTTGCCGGGTGCTACGGAAGTGCCCGCGATTCGCATCGAACATATGGAGACGCCGGCTCCTTATACGGAGTTCGGGCAGAAGGGCATTGGGGAGAGCGGGGCGATCGGTCCGCCCGCTGCAATCGCCAATGCCGTCAACGATGCGCTGCGCGAACTCGGTGTGCGCATCGACCAATTGCCGATCACGCCGCGCCTGATCGTCGAAGCGCTCGCGAGGCAGCGTGAACAGCAAGCCAACACGCTGAAAGGAATGCCCGCATGAAAGCCGCGACCTATGACTACGCAAAACCGCTCGCCTGCGATGAGGCGATCGCGCTCATCAGCCCCACCGACGGCATGGGCAAGTTCGTGGCGGGGAGCCAGTCGC